>CALCZA010000113.1 GCA_937906475.1 uncultured bacterium | reverse complement strand
AAATTGGCGGCCGTCGCTTGCTGGCCTTCGTGCGGACGAACACTGTGCACGCGCGCATCGAACGGCTTCTCGCTGCCACGCAACGCTTCGACGGTCATCGCACACGCGATGTCGGCGGTGCGCGCCAACTGCAACGCTTGGTCGACGACCAGGCAGCCGATCGCCGTCATGATCTGGGTGCCATTGATCAAGGCAAGGCCTTCCTTCTCACACAACTCGAGTGGCTTGCGCTTCAGCTTCTTGAGTGCAGCAGTACCACTGATGCGCTTGCCTTCGTGATGCACTTCGCCAAATCCGATCAGCGGTAGCGCCATGTGACTCAGAGGTGCCAAGTCACCAGACGCGCCGACCGAACCCTGGCTCGGGATCACCGGAATCATGTCGGCGTTCCACAAAGCAATCGCTTGCTCGATCAACTTGCGGCGCACGCCCGAACTGCCGAGCGCGAGGTTGTGGATGCGCAACGCGAACGCCAAGCGGCTCTGCTCGACGGTCAACGGTTCCCCGACGCCAGTCGCATGGCTGAGCAACAGGTTCTTCTGCAACTGCCCCAACTGGTCATCGGGAATGCGAACGCCGGCGAGTTTGCCGAAACCAGTGTTGATGCCATACATCGTGGCACCCTTCTTGACCGCCTTATCGACGATCGCGCGGCACTTGTCGACGCGAGCCTTGCTCTTGTCGGTTAGCGCGATGCGATTCTTAGGCCGGCTCAGGTCGACCAGGGTCGTGAGCGGAAGGGTAGGTTCGCCGAGTAGGATCTTTGCCACGCGCGGAGACTAGCGTGGAGATCGCGCGCAAGCCACGAGGCTGTTGTTCTCGGTTACACTGGGGGTCTATTGCTGGGAGCTACCAGCAGCCTAATCTGGCTAGTTCAATGCTGAGAGCGCTTGGCGTGGCGCTGCTCACATCGGGGTCTGCTGCCACCTGCACGCAGCACTGCTGACACCCAATACTGCTGGCACGAATACTGCTGGCACGAATACTGCCCAGCTGCCCGCCTAGCGCGACTGCGGCTCGAGCTTCAGCGGCGGCACCGACGGCACCAAGAAGAACCGGCCAATCGCGACGTCGAATCGCGTTCCGTCTTCTCGCTCGAACGTGTAGGAACCTTCCATCGTGCCCCAAGCAGTCGGCAACGGGCAGTAGCTGACGTAACTGTAGTTCTCGCCGGCAGCGAGACTGGGGTATTCGCCAACCACACCACGACCGCGCACTTCTTCGCTATGACCTTCGCCATCGACAATCAGCCAGTGGCGTGACAACAACCGCGCCGTGCCCTCGCCAACGTTGCTCATCGTGATCTTGTAGCGAAACACGAAGCTCTGCATCGCGTCGCTATCATCGTCAAACGAAGGGTCGTGAAACTCACGCGGAAGCGCTTCTTGCGGCATGTACTCAGCCGCCGCATAGATGCGGATTCCTTCGGTCGTTCGGTCGGAGTGCTGCGAGCTATTCATTTGGACCATGGGCGAATCGCCGAGGATAATCACTACGAGCAAAAAAGCGAGAGGCTCCCGATTGGTTGCGATCGATAGATGATGACTCGTTTTCGCTCGCGTTCGCCAATCAAAATTAGTGGCCGGCCGGCTTGCCGCCCTTTTTGAACTTCAGCTTCATATCCGCCGCGGCGAGTTCGAACGCATCGCCCGAAACCACACCGATCCACTTATCCGCCTTGCCATGGCCCATCAGCTCCGAATTGACGGTGAGAGCTTTGGTCGCGGCGTCATACGAGTAGGTGTTTTTGCCTTCACCGTGGCCGTGCGTACCGTCGGCCCGCGGCGCCAAGTGCACGCTAATTCTGTCGCTAGGACCGTCGAACGTAATCGTCATGCCCTCCACATCCGTGCCCGTATCCTGTGCCCAATTACCGGCCATCGGACTAATTGTCCCAGAGCCGTTAGCGCCAGTCGAATCGTACGCATCCCCACAACCAGCGAGGAGGAGTAAAACGGGGGAAAGCAGGTTGCGCAGCTTGATCATGATTCTGATTGGCATTCTGGCGAACGAACACCAAGTTGCCACCCCCGCGAAGCGGATCGGGATTACTTCTTCGCAACCTTGCGGAACACCTGGGCCGGGCCGGCTCCCGCAATCAGCGTGGCGACGCCATCCACGAAGGTCAATTCGGTTGTAGACGGCTTCTGGCTGGCGCGATCCTTGCCATCCAAAAACAGCTTGTTTCCTTCTACGCGCCACTTGCCTTGGTCTTCGGTGACATTCTGGCCATCGACATGAGTCATCCGGCAGGTGCCGTCTGCGTTGAGATCCAAAGTGCGTTTCAAGCCTTCCAATCGTGACAATGAGACTTTTTGTAGCGAATTCGGTTCCTTGCCTTCCGAACCTATGAGGATCTCAGCCCGAATGAGATCAAGGTCCAATTCGTAGCGACCAACGTTGGGATCAGAGGCCCCACAGCCACCCGCGAGGATCACTCCCAGGGCAGCCATTGTCTGTAAGAGCACCTTCAGCATTTACGTCAGCATGCCATGCTCAGAGGCACGATTCCAGCCAACCGAGATGATCCGTGTTGTAGCGCGGGCAACCGGCACAAATCCCCGAACGATACCGTCTCGATTTACCCGGCCCAGAACGGTGACAAGGACGCCCATCCCATTCCGCCCGTAAGCAAGCGCTAAGCCAGTTCGCCATGTAGCGCGCTGCTTAATTCGTCCGCCACCACATGGCCCTTATCGTTGCGTCGCAACTGGCACACGGCAACGTCTGGATCGTGCGTAAAGAACAGTCGTCCCGAACGCGCAACCAAGTCATCAAGCAACGCGGCCTTCTCATCGATCAGCAACTCAGGGAACCGGTCGTAACCCATCGTGATCGCTCGCCTCACCCATGGCACACCGGGGATCAAGTCCGCACAGAAAACGATCGGTCCCTGGTCGCCCCGGATCTCGGCGAGCAACATGCCCGGCGTGTGGCCGTTGCTCTCATGCAACCGGTAGTCACCCCCGAGCGTCTCGCATTGATCCCCCACCACGCGCTCCAAGCGACCAGTCGCTTCAAGCAACGGCTGCAACTCCGGAATGAAGCTCTTGCGGTCACGTGCGTGTGGCGAGATTGCGCGCTGCCACGCGTCTTCCCCGACGACGTAGCTCGCGTTGCCAAACACCAATTCGGCTGCGGCGCCTTCGCAGTGAGCAGCAAGCACACCGCCGGCGTGATCGAAGTGCAGGTGCGACAACACCACGACGTCGATGTCCGTAGGCTGCACGCCGATCGCTGCCAAGTTGCGCAACAACATGTGCTCGCTCTCTTGCACGCCGTATCGCGCGCGCAACTCGGGCGAAAAGAACGCGCCAATGCCTGCCTCGAACAAGATCGTGCGATCGCCGTCCTTGACCAATAAGCAACGGCACGCGAGGTCAATGCGGTTGGCATCATCAACGACTGCCCAATGACTCCACATGGCCTTCGGCGCGTTCCCAAACATGGAGCCGCCATCCAGCTTCTGTGAATTGCCCAGTACCGACCAACAGAGCTTGCTCATTCTTTGCCACCTACATCCCTTCGCGAGGCCTCACGACTTACCGAAAACGCAATCTGCTGCGCCAACCCGCCGAGCCGCGCACCCTCAAGGTTGCACATGATGACGACGGCAATCTGTTCTTCAGGGAGCATGCACAGCATCGTGCTGACGCGCGACTGCGCGCCGCTGTGTTGGATGACCCGCTTGCCCTGAATCTCACGAACGCCAAACCCGAGCGCGTAGCCGACCAGCTTGCCTGCCACTGTGCGCTGCTCGGTCCACATGGCCTTGCGCGTCTCGAGCTTTAGTAGCCGCCCCGCCATCAGAGCCTGTGCGAATCGCGCCAGGTCCTTAGCGCTCGCACAGAGACCGCCACCTCCCAGCTTGTAGCTACTGTCCATCAGCTTGCTGTTTTGCAGACGGTTGCCACGCATGACGTAGCCCTGCGCACGCCCCTTGATCAAGCGACGCTGGTCGTCGTCCTGCAACGTTGGGGCGTTGGCTGGCACCGCGATGTGTTCTTGCACAACCTCGCCAAATTTCTTGCCATGACGTTCTTCCACGACCGCCGCCAACAGGTTGAACCCGAACGTTGAGTAAGCGTATTTCGAGCCCGGCTCGTGCAGCAGCGGGTCCTTCGAAAAGCGCGCCAACGCAGCCGTCTGATCCCGGTAGCGCTTCGTGCTTTCGACTTCGAACAACTTGTAGTGACGAACGCCACCAAGATGGGCCAACAACTGCCGACACGTCACTGGCCAACGCTTCTTTGGCCACTCGGACAGCAGGGCACTGACATCCGCATCCAAATCGAGCGTTCCCTGCTCGACGAGTTGCATGATAAGCACGGCGGTCACCGGCTTGGAGATCGATGCCAGGCGATAGACCGTCGCGTCCGTTACAGGAACATCATTCTCGAGATCCGCAAAGCCGTATCCCGCCGAAAACACCAGTTCGCCCTTGTGCACCACCGCACAGGAAAGTCCCGGTATGCCATGCTTCTTGATCGCGCGCCGCAACCGGGCCTCGAGGGACTCGGCTTGAGGCGATTGGGCCCCGGACGATTCGGCCGGGAATTCTTGCGCCGAAAGCGACACCAAGAAGGCGAACAGCAAGCACCCGAGGACGTAGAGCTTCGATGGGATGGCGTTCATGGCGATGACGGGAGGATCCCCCTGAACGATAGCCACACTGAGGTCCGGCCCGATCAGGATTATCCACCATCCTAGTCGCGCAAATCGCCGCCAGTCGCCGCAAGCAATCGGGCGGCATCCAGCAAGTGACCCAGAGTGTCAGCGATCTGCAGGCCGCAGCGATCCGCTCCAGCGCCGACCAACGCGCCCGTAGCGAAGGCGTTCAGGCCTCTCAGCGATAGGCGCCAACCAGATCACGGCCCCGAGTCGTCTCGAACGAAGTGTGCTCGGCATTGCGCCGACCACGCCATCCGGGCACGCTCGTCCCCATGACTGGTCCTGAGTCCCTACGCCCACCGAAGCGCCTCGCCGCGCGAGTGGTGCCGTATTGGATCCTCGGCGACGGCTTGACCTCGTTCCTATTGACCGGACTGGCTTGGTTCCTTGGCCGACCATGGCTCGCCGACAACTGGGAACACTGGTCGCCTTTGCTGGATAACGTTCTGCTGGGCATGTGCCTTGGCGCCCTGACGCTGGCGTTCTGTATCCCACCGCTCAACTACGCGCGCTGGCGCTACGGCTTCGTTGGCGACCTGCTGCTGATGCGCTACGGCATTCTGTTCGTCGAAGAACGAGCCGTGCCCGTGCGTCGTATGCAACACGTCGACTTGGTCCGCGGGCCAATCGAACGCGTCTTCGGCTTGGCAACGCTCGTGGTATTTACCGCCGGCAACGAAGGCTCCGCCTTCCGCGTGCCAGGCCTGCCCATCCAAGAAGCTCAAGAGCTGCGCGATCGTATCGTGCAGATGCGCGGTGACGGACGACTCTGATCCCCCACCGCTGCCCTCCGACCTGCCATCGGATCCACTTCCCGGTCCGCAGCCATCCGCGGCGCGGCCCGAGGAGGAGTTTCCGGCTGAGCCAAAGGATTCGTGGGCCGAGAAAGCGCACGCGCCTGGGCCTGAGGTGCCGGCCGAAGCCAACGGTGACGACGAACTCGTCGTGCTCGCGAAGGGTCATCTGCACCCAGCGATCCTGCTGCTGCGCCTGATCGATGCGCTACGACAAGCGGCCTTCCCGGCGATCCTCGGCATCTTCACCAACCCATGGTTCTTGGTCGCAGCGCTCACGCTGTTCCTGATGCGCCTGGCCTACTCGGTCATTCGCTACCTGACCCTGGAATACACGCTGACCCCAGAGGAACTGCGCATCCGCGAGGGTCTGCTACATCGCCAAGAACGGCGCATCCCACTCGATCGTATCCAAGACCTCGGCTTCGAATCGACGCTGTTGCGTCGCTCGCTTGGCCTTGCCGTCGTCATGGTCGAAACCGCGTCGGGCCGTGGTGTCGAAGCGAAACTCGACGCGTTGTCGCGCGCCGATGCCGAACACCTGCGCGAAGTGCTGTTGACGGCGCGGCCGGCAGGCAGCACCTCGGCAACCATCGGTGGTTCGGTCAACAGCACGACTGCGAGTTCGAGCGATCCAGACAATCAGCAGCGCGACGCAGACGGGGTCGCCGCAGCATCGCCGCCAACACCTGAAGTTGAATGGTTGGTGCACCGCACCACAACTCGCGAGTTATTGATTCGCGGCGCCACCGACATGCGCTTATCGGCGTTCGCAGTGTCCGGCTATGCAGCCTACGAGCTTGCCCACCAACTAGGTTTCCTGACGCAACTCGCCGGCATTGCCAACAGCTTCCAGAACTGGGTCACCTCGCTGTCGCCAGTGCTGCTGATGGCCCTCCTGGCAAGTCTGCTGTTCTTGGTCATGGCACTCGGCATCGTCACATCGACAGTCGGCAACTTGGTCCAGTTCCACCGCTTCGAAATGGTGCTACGCGGGAATGTGCTGCAACGGCGCTTCGGTTTGCTGACGACCCGCCAAAAAACATTGCCGCGAGCACGCGTCCAACGCGTCACCATCGAACAAACGTGGCTGCGTCGCCTTTGTGGCTTCGCCGTCGTCAAGGCTGACAGCGCCGGCGGCAGTCGCACCGACGGCCAGGACATCAGCGCCGGCTGGGACGTCGTCGTACCGATGACCAAAGCAACGACTGCGCACGCGCTGCTACCGGCCCTTCTGCCCGGCATCGAGAACACCAAGTTCACCTGGAAGCAGGGCTCGCGCAAGCTCGTCGCCCGCTCGGCGATGCAGGGCACCCTGCTCGCCGGCATCGCAATTGGCGGGCTGTGGTGGCGGGTCGAAGCCAGCGCGCTGTTTGCGCTGTTGCTGATTCCGCTGTGGACCGCGATGGGCGTGCTGGTATGGCGCAACCTCGGCTGGGCTCGCGGCGAAGATTTCTTCGCACTGCAGCACGGCATCATCGGCAAGAATTTCGCCTGCGTGCCAACCGCGAAGGTGCAAGCCGTCGTTGTGCGACAAGGCATCATCGGCCAGTTGCTCGGCCTCGCTGACCTGACGGTGTACGTCGCCGGCGGTAGCCCAACGCGCATCCCCGACCTGACGCTGCACGATGCACGCGAACTTTGCATCGAACTGTCCGAACGGGCGGGTATCGCAGCTGCAACTGACTGGTAGCGCGCCGCCAAGCCGCCACCTTCGCGCAACCAACGACTAGCCCCACCACTTCGTGCATTCGCGGCGGCCACGGCTCCGTGATTGGCAATTCCCACCCCGGTGCCAAGCCAACTGCGGCAAGTATGACTCCGAGCGGATCGACGAACGCTTGCACGAGGCGATGCCGCATGCAGCAACATCATCGCTAAGGAGCAACCCGTCAATTCATGTCACCGTGAACGATCGCTGCACACTAGGGATGGTGTGCGCACTCCAACAATCATGATCGGCTGCGGCATGGTGCAGGGCGTCGATGCTGTGCCCGTGCAGGTCGAAGCAACTTGCCGACACGCTGGCGACGGCACGCCGCGACTGCTTGGCCTCGTCGACGCCTGCGTGCGCGAGGCATATCACCGCGTTCTACAAGCATTCTTCGCCCTCGACCTGCCGCCCCCGCGCGGAGTCACGACCGTCAACTTCGCGCCCGCCGCACTGAAGAAGCACGGCAGTGGCTTTGACCTACCGCTGGCACTTGCACTCGCCGGCGCGGCAGGTCTGTACCCACCCGAACGTGCCAACGGCCTGTTCGCGTTTGGCGAGATCAGCTTGCGCGGCCAAGTGCTACCAGCCCGTGGCGCCGTCAGCGTGGCCATCGCCGCACAAAAGCAACGCGCCACCGCCATGCTGTGCAGCCCCGCCGACGCGACAACGTGTTCGGTTATCGACGAACTGCCGCTGCACGGGGCACCGACGCTCGCCGACGCGATCTACTGGTTGGCCGGCCGCCGCGAACTGCCACCACCGCTCGATCCGCCGCCGCTGGTGGCCGCAGCGGTGCCTGATCTCGCCGACATACGCGGGCATGCGACCCCAAAGCTGGCGTTGACGGTGGCAGCGGCCGGCGGCCACAACCTGCTGTTCTCGGGACCGCCGGGCACCGGCAAGAGTGCGATGCTGCGCCGACTACCCGGGATCCTGCCGCCACTCGCCGCGTGCGAACGGTTGGCGGTGCTGCAGGTGCATGCCGCGGCAGGACTGCCACTGGAGTCGTTTGGTGCAGCGCAACGGCCACTGCGCGCGCCTCACCACACCAGTTCGGCGGCGAGCCTGCTCGGCGGCGGTGCCGACGTTCGCCCCGGAGAAGTGACGTTGGCGCATCATGGCGTGCTGTTCCTCGACGAACTGCCCGAGTTCCGCCGCGATGTACTGGAGGCCATGCGTCAACCACTCGAAGACGGCACCGTCACCGTCGGGCGCGCAGCGCGCACCATCACGATGCCCGCACAATTCTTGCTCACGGCGGCGATGAACCCGTGCCCGTGTGGCTACCTGGGCCATCGCCAACGGCCGTGCCTGTGCACGCCAGCGGCGATCGCGCGCTACCGCCGCCGTTTGTCTGGGCCACTGCTTGACCGACTCGACTTACAAGTCGAGGTGCCATCGCTCAAGCCATTCGAACTACGTGGCTATATCGAACCCGAAGGCACTACGGCTGCCTTGCGTGAACGAGTCATGATCGCCTACGAACGACAACTGCATCGCCAATCGCCCGCCAGCGGTTTCGCTCCCAACGCACGGCTCAACGACCAACATTTGCTCACCGCATGCGCGGCCAAGACCCCCGCAATCGATGCGCTGGATGATGTGCTTCGACGGCATCACCAAAGTCCGCGTGGTCGGGTGCGGTTATTGCGCCTGGCACGCACGCTGGCTGACCTCGACGACCGCCAGAGCGTGCAGGAAGTCGATATCTGGCAAGCTGCTGTATTGCGCGGTTTCCGCAACCCAGCGATCGTGTGACAAGCCGCCTGTTACTGGCGCAGCCTGACCTACTTGGGAATGCGCACGTTGTTTGGATTGCCCGATTTGCTGATGCGTGGCGCGGGCGTTGGCGCGGGCACAGGTCCGCTTGGCGGGCGGATGCGACCGCCACGTCGGTTACTGAATGGGCCTTGTTGCTTCGGATTCAAGCCGGCGGAATCAAGTTCGATCGTGCGACGCACGAAGGCGAAGTCCGTCGCGAGTTCATTCCAGGCGCGCTTCGGAGCGCGGCAGATTAGCACGAGGTAGCGGTTATCGAACGGAATGACGTCGATCATGGCACGATCGACATTGCGTGAATCCGTCGCCGACATACGCACAGCCTGGCGGCCGCGGATTTGCACTCTGTAGCGACTGTCGACTTGCAGGTGCGGATAGAGCAACAGGAACCAATTGGCAACGGAGTCTGCAGCCGTATCCAGCACGGTGGCGGGAGGCATGTGATCAAGCAGCGACAAACGCACCTCGGCCTCGTAAGCCGCGCACTTCAGCATCAAGTGGCCAGCCGGCAATGGATCGACAGCAAGCCATGCGGGATTGGGAATCCACAGGCCAAATCGACCCTCGGCTTCGGCAACGATCGCGCTTTGGATTCTGCTGACACCAACGGCGCTACGGGCACTCTCGGCACTACTTGGCACCGCGACCAACGCAGGGCCAGCGATTTCGCGACGCACGGTCTTGTTGTTGGCGTCAACCCACTCACGATTCTTGCTGTTCGTGCCGGCGGCGTCAGTCACGGCAACTTCGCCGACTCGCTGACGCGCGCCATCAACCATGATCTGGCGAGCGCCAGTGCCATCGATTCGACTGACGACAAGCTGCTCGTTCTTCGGGTCAAACATCGACACCGGGCCAATCACGGTCAGGGCTTGCCGCGCCAGCGTTCGAGCCAGCAGCGGAAAGGTCGATTCGTTGCTCCAAGGTAGTTGCCGTTCGCTGCGGCCACGACCATCGAGGTGCGTCACAACCAGTTGCTCACCAGCAGCGGTGGCTTCGACAATGCGCTCGTTCTCGATGCGATCGGCCGACCCCATACGATCGACGCCTTGCATCTGACCCACCAGCCGCGGATGGCTGACCCGTTCGCGATAGTAGCAACGCACGCCACGACCATTCTCGTCGGCGGTGCACTGATTCGTGATCTGGTAGCGGCGCGTGCCGTTAATGAACTCGTATTCTTCGTTGACGGTGAAGGTGCCATCCTTCGCGGTCGTGATCGACGAGTGCAGCCACCCCACCGACTCTCCATCGGCATCGTGCAACACGAACCACGCGTTATCCGGCCGCACGACCGCGGCCATAACCGGCACGGTAACGGAGTTGTGCAGGACCTTCAGGATCTGAGCCCGGCTGATACCAACGGTCGCGCCGTCCTCAACGTTGATCTCGACATAGCCGTCGAGTTCGGACGTGATGTGGCCAACCAGTTCGTCGCCATTCTTGAGCTTGACGACATCGAGCTTGACGCTCGGGTCGGCCGGTAGCGGCACGACTGGCTGAGGATCCTGAATGAGACAGACGAGCAGTGGTAACAACAGGTTCATGATGAGCGGAGACTCCGCTCCATTCATCGAACGCTCGATGCCATTGGCTTTACCAAGGTCACGAACTTGGTGTCATCATTTTGCCCGGTGCGACCGGATCTGTTGCGAAATCCGACAATCCAGCAAGTCGACGCCAGCCGAAGAACGCCAGCAGCGCGCCTAGCGCCGCGATAGGAAGCACCAATAGCCAGCCGCTCACGCCATAGAGGTCGCCCCAGAATCGCCACCACAGGTGCCGTCCAGAACGGTCTGCCCAGTGCCCGGGGACATTGCCTTGCGTCTTCTCGTCAACAGCGGCAACGCCATAGATCGGCACGATGCTGTGCTTGCTGCCGTGCCGCGGCTTCTGGTTCTCGTCTTCGAAGAAGTTGGCGCGCGAGTGCAGCGCATAGAGCCAGTTCGCGACCAACGGCGTGAAGTGCGGATGCCAACCGCCGTAGTCAGCTGGATCGACGCTGGCTTCTTCGTAGGTCATGCGCCCCTCAGCGACGGCGCGTGTCAGATCCGCAGTAACGGCTTGATGCGCCAACTGCAATTGGCCGCGAACTGGTGCGATCACGCTAGTGATGCTAACAAACCAACCAGCGACGATGAGCGCACGCCACAACCCTGGCCATTTGTGCCATGGAGTGGTCTGCGGCAAAACGATCACCAACAGCGCCACGACGCCGGGAGTCACATAACGGATCGCCCACGCCTGACCACCTTGCCAACCGGTGACCTGCATGAAGATCAGCAGCGGCGTGACAAACAGCACCAAAGCAAGCCAACGCAGCTTCACCGGATAGCGCCGAAGCAAGGCATACGGCAGGGCCAGCCATAACAGTGGTGAGAACCACATGACTCCGCGACCAGCCCCAAACAGGAGCTTGCCAAGGCCAGGCAGAGGGTTCGCTGTGAACCAGTCCCCGATTGCGGGGTAACCGGTGACCATCGGGTCGCCAAAACGCAGGTAGTTGGTCAACAAGAACACCAACGCCAATGGCGCGCCGCCCGCAGCGAACAGCCAAAGGTCGCGGTAACTCTTGCGCCGACGACAAGCGAGCACCAGCAACACCGCGAACGCAGCAACCGTTAGCGCGGTTTGGTAGCGCAACAAGACAGCACAACTGGCCATCGCCCCACCCCACCACGCGGTATGCCGCGAGTGCGTACCCAGATGCAAACGCACCATGGGTAACAAGGCCGCGAGCATGAACATCAAGCCCGGCCCGTCGGACAGTTGTTCGCGCCCAACCGAGAAAGCCTGGGTCGCGAGCGCAATCGCGAGCGCCGTCCACATCGCGTCGCACTGAGCCGCACCGAGCACGCGCGCAATCCGGAATAGCAACAAGATCGATGTCGCAAAGCACAACGCAGGCAGCAACATCGAGATCACCGCCTGGGTAACCACCGGACTGCCTTCGACCCACGACCGCATCCCCGCTTTCTCTTGCAAGCGCTCGTCGGCGTCCGGCAGCACAGCCTCAACGGCTTCGCCCAACGGGATGAACGGCGTCATCAAGAAAACGTGACCTATCGGGTACCACACATAGGTGTGGTCTTGGTAGGTCAAGCCACTAGCGCGCTGTCCATTAATCTCGCTGTTACGGATGTATTCGGCGCCCTTGATCTCGCCGATGTGATCGCCGCCCTGCGCCTTCGTCAGCAGCGCACTATCACCGCGGTGCCACAATGAACGCGCCGCATGCATCGTGAAACCAGCGTCAGTCGTCTCGAAGTTGCCGTGCGCGACACAGACAAACAGCAAGAACGTGCCGAGCCAAGCCAACCACGTGCCGTTCCTCTGCTTCCCGCCGGCCTTGTTTACTCCCGCTTCGCTGGTCACTTACTGCCTTGGATCAGTGCATTCATGTCAACGCCAAGAAGCGGCAACGCCCAAAACCATAACACCGGCAGCAGCACGAGCGCAGACAGCAGATTAAGCCCGACCCCGGCCCGCGCCATCTGGCCAAAGCGGATTTGGCGCGAGGCGAACACGATCGTGTTCGGCGGCGTCGAAATCGGCAGCATGAAGCTGCACGAAGCTCCGATGACAACGGGCATCATCAGCACCAGTGGGTCCATGTTGGCGGCGATCGCACCTTCGCGAACAATCGGCAACGCCAGGGTCGCGACCGCCGTGTTGCTGGCAATCTCAGACAACAACGACACGGCGATGATGATCGTCAGGATCAACAACACCGGATGCATCGAACCGATCATCGGCCGCAGCAGTTCTCCAAACGCCGCCGACAAGCCAGTCGGACCGAACGCCTGCGCCATCGCGATGCCAGCGCCGAGCAGCAGCAACAGATCGAACGGCATCTGACGTGCGGTTTCCCAATCACAAAGCCGCTGTTTGGGTCGCTCACTCGTGCCGGACGGGATCAAGAACGCCAAGATCGCAATCAGCACCGCGACCGAACCATCGGCGAGGAAGCGATCACGTTCGCCGCTCGGCACCAGGTAGTGGGCCCAGCCGTAGATCACTGAATCTTCGCCGAGCTGCAAGTTGCCCCGCGTCATCCACAGCAGCACAGCGGAGCCAAACAGCATCGCGGTACGCTTCTCGGCCGTGCTCCACCGCGGCAGCGAACGCGCCTCTGCCAGAAGCTCGTCGCCGCGTTCAAAGCGCTTCTTGGGCAACCACAGCGCCATGCGCGCGATGACCTGACTGGCGAGGAACGACAGCAGGATCGAGAACGGAGCGAACGCCAACAGCCACAGCAAGAACGAAACCGGCTTGGCGCCGGCGTCGACCAGTGGTTCGTAGCTGGTGAAGAACAGTGCGTTCGGGGCCGTGCCGATCGGCGAGCCCATGCCGCCAATGGTCGCGCCAAATGCGATGCCGCACATGATCGCGGCGCCAAAGTTCGACTGTAGCTTGGGCGACAGCTCGCCAAGCTCGGCGGTGCGCCGCACGAGCACGGAGCCAATCGGCAACAACAGCAGCGCGACGGCGGTGTTGCTGATCCACATAGACGCGATGGTCGCCGACAAGCAGAAGCCCAGCACCAGCCGCCGCGGATACGGCCCGAGTGCCGATACGATCTTCAGCGCCATGCGCCGGTGCAGGCCGCATCGTGCAACAGCCTGGGCGAGTACGAAGCCACCACCGAACAACCACAGAATTGGGTGGCCGTAGCCAGTCGTCAGATCGGCCGTCGAGCGCACGCCAAGCATTGGCAGCAACGCCAATGGGATCAACGAAGCTGCCGCGATTGGCATCGCAGCCAGCAACCACGACGACGTCGTCAGGCCAACACAGAACAACAAGCGGCACGCGGCCGGCCCGATCGGTTCTTGGCCGACTGGCAAATCGGAGGGACTGGGAAACGGCAGATAGTGACCGAGCCACCAACAGATCAGGCCAATGCCGACCGCCAGCATGATGCGCCCACCGTGCACTTGCTCGGTGGGCGCTACCGTTCCGTCGGAATGCGATTCGTTAGGCTGAGACACGTTGGGTTCTCCTACGGCCATACCGACTCCACCACCCACGATAGGTAGGCGGGCAAGCCAGCGGCAACGGGAAGCGCGATCACCTCGGGCACATCGTAGGGATGCAGCGTGACCAACCGGTCTTGCAGCAACTCGTAAGCCGCCGAAGTTGTCTTGATGACCAACAAGTGCTCGTCGGCAGTGTCTACCTTGCCCTGCCAGCGGAAGAACGAACGGACGGCAGGCACCACGTTGACGCAAGCACACAAGCCTTCTTCGACGACCGTTCGGGCGAGCGACTCAGAATGATCGGCCGGCACGGTCGCCAGCACGACCAGGACTTCGTCGCCGGTGGGATCCCCCAGGGCGCCAGAGTCCAACGCGCCGGTGTCGCCCACCGCTACTTACCCCGCGCCAGTCGCTCGGCCAACGCCGGGTGCAAGCCAGCGGCGAGAATCTTGGCTTGGGTGCGGCGGAAGTCGTAGGGCACTCGCTCGATTTGCACGCGGTCGCCGCGTACCACGGCGAAACTCGCGCGCGGATCGCCGTCGCGCGGTTGACCGACACTGCCGACGTTGACGATGCAGGGACCGCCGATCAAGAACTCGCTCTCTTCATCCGTCGCCTGCGTGAAGCGATAGTCCGGACGGTGCACGCCCGGCCAGTGCGTATGGCCGACGAAGCACGGCCCTTCTACGTGGGCGAACAACTGCGCCATCTTCTCAGGCTCGAGGAAGCCATCGCTCTTGAGCACATACTCCATCACCGGATCGCGCGGCGAGCCGTGATAGAAGTTGAAGCCGTAGTCGGCCATGCGATCCGGCAAGCCACGCAAGAATTCGTACGCTTGCCGCCGACGCGGACGCAGGAAGAACGGTCGCAACTGTTGCCGCGTGAACATCAAAGCTTCACGCGCTAACGGATTGAAGTCGTCCATCTCGTGGAACATGCCCCAATCATGATTACCTTGGATGGTCCACTTGCAGTGCTTCATCACCAACAACGTGACCGGCAATGGGTCGGCGCCATAGCCAACAACATCGCCAAGGCAAACAACGTCTTCGACGCCAAGTGCCTCGATGCGCGCAAAAACTGCCTCAACCGCTTCGAGGTTGCTGTGCAGGTCTGAGATGATCGCGAAGGTCGCCAAGTTGTCCCTAAGTCCTAATTACTGGCCTCTTAGTTGCCAGGATATTGTGCGGCAAGGGCCTGCTGCACCGCGTCGTGGATGGCACGTTCGGCGTCGGCCAGCCTCATCATCACAGTGGCGCCTGCGGCCTTCTTGTGACCACCACCACCGAACTGCGAAACGATTGCCTGCACGTCAATGTCGCCGCGCGCTCGCAACGAACACTTCACGTTGCCGTCGAAACGTTCCTTCAGCAGCGCAACCACTTCGACACCCTCGATCGATCGCAGAGGCTCCATCATGACATCGGTATCAAAGCCGGTCTTGACACAGCGCTCAATCATCGCCTTGTCGAGACTGAGGCACGCCAACTTACCGTCCAGCAGCAAGCGACTGGACTGCAGGGCGTCAGCCAAGAGTCGCGGCGAGTCCTTGTGGTTGCGGCGGTTGAGCGCGTCATACATGCGCGAGCTATCCACACCGAGCGCCACCAACTCGGCAGCCATCGAGAACACTTCCGCATTGGCGTTGGAGTAGCAGAACCAACCGGTGTCCGAAACGAGTGACAGGAAGATGCCTTCAGCTGCCGGCAACGTCAACTCGACGTCAAACTCGGCAAACAGCCGACGAATCAACGCACCCGTCGCAGCAGCTGTGACGTCGACGTAGAACACGCTACCGTCGCCGTCTTCACTGCCGACGTGATGGTCGATCACGGCGATCGGCTTGTTGCGAGCGCCAATACGTTTGCCAAGCGAGCCAACTCGAGACAACTGCGAGCAATCGAGCAGCACCGCAACATCGAAATCCGGCAACTCCGCGCCGCTCTTCGCAGTGGTGAACGTCGTGTGCTCAGTCAAGAAGTCGAAGCTCTGCGTCAACGGATCCGGGTTGACGATGTGCACCGTCTTGCCCATCGAGCACAACAGTTGAGACAGCGCTGCCTGGGCACCTACGCAGTCACCGTCCGGATTCTCGTGACCAGTAAGTAGGAAGCTCTGCTGCGAGCGAAAGAGATCAAGAAGCGTGGTCACGTGGCCGACACTCTAGGCACGCGGCGGGCGTGGCTCAACGATCGGCGTGGATGCGGTGGGTCATACCGGCCAGAACGACCCCGCTGACGGGTAATAGATTGTGCACAAAGGCACTGAGAGTGTCTGACCACGAGGCTTGAGCAGCCACCGTCAGGAAGTCGGCACGCCGTCCCCGGCGCAGCCCCCCAAATGGACCGTTGAGCGCCCGGCCGCCTGACTCAGTCGCCATCCGCAGTAATTCCTTCGGTGCCAACTCCGGCCAGAATGCCGCGGCTAGCGCCAATTCGCGTCGCATCGACAACCCGCGATTGCTCGCGTGGGAATCCGTGCCCAGGGCGACCGGGATGCCCAACTGCCGCCACTTAGACACCGGGGGCGGCGTGCGCTCGAAATAATCGATCGTGCCCGGACACACGGCGATCGACGCACCTGCCGCGGCAATGCGTGCAACATCGCCGCGTTCGAGTTCTTGGCAGTGCACGAGCTGGGTGCTAGCGCGCAACACACCGAGCTGCTCCAGCCATCGCACCGCGCCACAACCGGGCGCGCGAAAGCCCTCTGGCAGCCGACCCAGTTTGCGCAGCAAGTCCGCGAAGACTCCTCGCCCCGTTCGCAAAAACTGCTGCTCTTCGGGTAGCTCGGCACAATGAATCGCTAGGTTGCGCGTGCGCGCGGCAGCCGCTCGCATCAAGTCAGGCGACACGGAATACGGCGCATGCGGCGACAGGCCTGGCAACATGCTGCCGGCATCGCTCGGGAAGCGCTCGCGGACCAAGGCGCGGGCCTCGCGTTGCTGCAGGTGGAAGCCAGTCAATTCGCGGAAGCAACGGCCCGCCATTGGTAGACGACGCAACGCCGCAACGGTGTGTCCAGTCGAGTCAATCTCGCCGATCGCGGTCGTGCCCGATCGCAATAACTCGCGCAACGAATGCAGCGCAATGCGACGATGGTCGGCAGCCGAACGCTCGCCTCGCGAGGCAATTACGGCTGCGACCCACGGCAGAAACGCGCGAACGGGTTGGTCCAGAGGTTCGAGTTGCAGGTGCGCGTGTGCATTCACCAACCCCGGCAAAACCGCGAGATCTAGGGCACGCTCCGACTTGCGAGCGCGACGCAGCCCCACGATGCGCCCAGACGCGTCCCAGTGGATGCAACCGGGCGACAGCACGGTATCAGCGTCAAGCGCGACGTAGCGCGCGACGAGGCTCTTAGCTCTCGTTCCCAGGCTAGCTCCTGGATGGGTTGGCTGGCGCCCGCCGCTGGTCAGCGACGGTGCCAGGCACACGTGGCATTACGATTGCGCGAAGACGCGCAGTTCCTTCATGACCATGTCTGGATACAGCACACGGTTGTAGGTGACCGTGAAGCGGAAGCCAGTCACCGAGTCGAGGCTGATACCTTGACCGCCGCCGGCGCCAATACCATCGCGCCAGCCGCCGATCGGCCCAATCGGCACAGTGCCAGCCTGGTTCAGGTTGGCGCCTTGGAAACTGATGACCAACGGCAGCGTGATCGGGCCATTCAGCTCGCTCGCCTTGATGGAGCCAGGCAAACCCGTGTCGTCGTAGGTGATGTCCACTGTGCCATCGCCGTCGAGGTCCACGTCCAACTCATAGTGGCTCCACGACGGCGGGAACACCAAGCCCGTCGAGTACCAGAGCGACGTGTCGCCCGACTTGTCATCGCGGTCGGTCAGGTCGCCACTCATCGTGTTGGCGACGAATGTCGGCGTGCTCGCACCAGTCCACACGACGTTCGTCGACGGCGCTTCCAAGCGGAAGAAACCCGACGAACCATCGCCCGCCGCGGCCGTCAAGGCCTGGAGGACGTTTGTGAGGAGGCCATTGCGACTGCCTTCGCCACCGCGTGCGTCAACCGTGCCGTCAACCGAGACCAACTGGCCCGATTGCACCAAGAACGACCCACCCGAGCCACCGCCGCCCGGCGAGGAGTTACCGCTGCTCGTGGTGCCGATGATCCAGACACCATCACCACCGCGTGCGTTGAGTTCTGCGTCGGGGCCGATGACGACCGTGCCACCCGAGCGAATAGCGACAGCACCGCCACCACCCGTTCCACCATGGGCAGACATCCACTTGACGGCTGCGGCGCCAACCGCAAACAGGCCGTAACCGTGGCTACCGCCGCCACCACCACCCGAACCGCCAACACTGAAGTGCCGGAGCGACGTGTAGGTGGATGACCCGCCAACCGGCGGGAACGGCATCAAGTCGAACTGAGCGCCGCCAGCAACGGGCGCCGTTGACACGATCGTGCCAGTTGAGGAACCGGCGTAGAGAGGCACGTCCGGGCTCATACCGGGCGCATTGAACCCACCACCGCTACCACCAGGGCTGAAATATGCGCAGTAGATAATGCCACCGACGGTCGGCGCCGGGCTGGCCCAGGTGCCGGTCGCCGGAGTCAAGATACTGCCATTACCACCGGTGCCACCAACCATACCCGCGTAGGCGTGGGAGGCTAAAACGCGAACGCCTTGACCTGGCTGGCCGTTGGTCACGTTGATACCGCCCTGGATCGTCGGACCTAAGTTAGTGCATTTATCGCCACCGGCCCCGCCTTGACCACCACCTGCGCCGCCAGGCCCGCCCGGCTGACCATTCGCGCTGCTGAGCGCAGGGAAGGTGGTGACCGCTTGACCTAGCGCAGGACCAGAAGTGGCGATCTCGAACGGAGCATCGAGACCGTTGACCTCGACGATGCCATCAATCTGCGTCTGGCCACGCACGAAGATCACGGGCGAAACCGAGCCGATGAAGCGAATCGTGGTGCCTAGCGGGATGACGAAATCGGTGAAGAAGTAACGGCCGTCGGTCACCTGATACTCAAGACCAGTCAACGACGAAGCCGCGGGGATCAGCGTGCTGTCGACGTCAAAGACGAAGAGGCCGCTACCCATTGGAGTTCCGAGGTTTGGATGGAACGAGCCGTGCCGGCCATCGCCACCAATAAGGCCGGGGCGCGCACCAGGGCCCTGAACACCACCCCAGATGCCACCGGAGATGAGCACTTCCTGCTTGGCACTGCCCGTAAACGACTCCTTGATCTCGATCGGCGTCGAGACACCTTGCTCCGTGAGAAAAACGAACTTCGCAGGGATAGCCGAGGTGCCCGCCAAATCGCGCAGGTCGGCCGTCACGCGAACCGTGATACATGAGTTGCCGGGCAACATCACCGACGGCTGGAAGGTCACTACCGTCACTTCGCGCTGGCCAACCGTCTCGGTCGACAACTGCGGAACGCCTTCGAGCGCGGTGCCATCACTGTCGGTGTCACACCCGGAGTTCGGCAAAGTGCCACGCAGAACCACGCGGATCGGCGAAGCTTCGCCGAGCGAAACTTGTAGCGGCGTGGTGTCGATCAGTTCCGAGAATCGCAACACGATCGTCGGGTTGACGGGCGCGCCGACGAGCACGGTCGGCGACAGCAATTCCGCCCTCGGCGGTTCGCCGTCTTGATCCTGAATGCCCTTCGATGCAACGACCGTGCAGGAGAACTCATTCGACAAGCCATCGCCCGCAAGGTTCGTCACACTCTGCGCGATCGACTGACCACCTGCCAACGAGATAATGTAGCTCTCGTTGCGCGAGAAGCCGAACGTGCTGACGCCGTTGGTCGTCGAAACACGGGGACGGAAGACCACCTCGTTCCCTATGACTTCAAAAACACCCTGCGGCGCAACGCCGGTTGCGGTCCGAATCGAAATGCTCGATCCGTTCACCGTGCTCGGCTCGACCGCGTCCGAGAACTTGAACCTCAGTTCTTGGTTCTCAGCGATCTCCGTTACCGCACATCCGGTCTGCGAGCAGCCGAGGTCACAACTGATAATGCAGAAGTTTTCACCGCCGCTGCAGCGGATTCGCAAGGACGCAGACGCCGACGACGAACCGCCACCGCTGCAGCCGGCGAACATTAGCGCGCTGGCAAAGAGAAGAATCGATAGGGCGTTGCGCATAGTGAAGCGGGAGTGTGCGTTCGATTACTGAATACGAATCAATCTGAGGAAGCCGAGTTTCGTCTAGCGAACTCAGTTGCGGTAGACCACGACAACGCGGTCGATTGTGACGGAGGTCGCGAGCACTTGATCAAAGAACAGCATGAAGCGGAAGCCGTTGAGACCATCGGAAGCGATACCGATTTGGTTGGGACTACTGCGAACCGACAACCTCCATGGTTGCACGGACAGCACTTCGCCAGTAACCACATCGATATCGGCGGCCTGGAACAGCGAGCGAATCGGCGAACCAACACCAGCAGCCATCGACGAGATCTGGTCGTTGTCGCTGAAGATCATTGCCTGGCCATCAACCGTCGCCTCGATCACGTAGTGCGAGAACGCGGGGCCAAAGATCAGGTTGGTCGAGTAGTAGAGCGACCGCATGCTGATCAGGTCGTCGGTCTCGGTGAGCGCACCGACACTGTCGGGCCCCACCGCAGGCACGACGTTCGCCAGTTCAGAAAGCGCCGGAGCAATCGGCGTTTCCAAGCGAACGAAGCCGCCCGCACCATCGCCGCCGTGGACCTTGATGATCGCCCCGATCGGGCCAAAGCCACTGGCACCCTGGCGCTGGAAGTAGCCGCCAGAGCCGCCTTCGACATTGATCGCGCCCTGGATATCGACCGTGCCACCACTTTGCAGCACAACCGAGCCACCGGAGCCTCCGCCACCTGGCAGGACCTGGGCGCCAGCTGACGTGCCGATGTAGTCCGTGGCCGAACCACCGGTTGCTAACACGCTGGAACCAGGGCCGAAAAAGAGCGAGCCACCAGCGCGCAAGCCAATGGCACCAGCACCGCCGCCACCACCAGCCCCGGAGGCCCAAGTGCGGTTAAGTGCGAGCGACAAGCTGCAGCCACTGGCCGCGCCACCGCCACCAGAACCGCCGACCAAGAAGTGCTGCGAGCTCTTCTGCAGGCCTGTTGCCAGCGGGAAGGGGAACAAGGTCATCTTCAAACCACCCGTGCTAGGGACACCGATATTCGCCGCCATGTTGGCGATCGGGTTCGGGCCGCTAAAGACGCCTTCCACGAAGCCGTTAGTACCGGCGGATCGAAATCCACCACCACTGCCGCCAGCACCAGCCGACAAGCAGTAGTAAAATGCCACCGGACCGGGGTTGGGGATGCCGAACTGCTGGCTCGAGTTCAAGCCACTCACGGGGAAGATCTGCGATCCTTGGCCACCGGTGCCGACAGCGGAGCTGAGATAGCCATGACCAGCCAACACGTTCACATTTTGACCGGACCGACCATTGTTGTTTGGGAGCGCACCGACGAGCCCGTTGCATTTATCGCCACCTTGGCCACCCTGACCGCCAAAGATGCCACCGACGGCACCCGCCTGGCCAAGTTGCGTTGTCGACCCGTGAGGCGCGAGTACAGACTGACCCAAGACCTCAATTTCGCCCAGCACGTCAAAGCGACCGGCAACGGTCAACACCGGCGGCGAGCTACCGACGAAGCGCAGGCGCACGTCACCCGGAATCACCATCGTCGAGAAGAAGAAGCGACCGTCGGTCACCGCGATGGGCGAGCCAGTCGTGGTGTTCTCCGGCGGGATGGTGGTTAAGTCACAATTCATCTCAAAGAGACGCTTGCCTCCGATTATCTGATCCTTGTCGACAGCGACGTCCGTGGTCCACACACCATGGCGACCATCACCACCAATCTGGGCGAACTCAGCAATGCCGCCTTCCCACGTGCCGGCGGACGCATCGATGTCGAGCTGCAGGTTGTCATCGAAAGCTTCCACGATCTCATAGTCAACCAACGGCACGATGACCGTTCGGAAGATGAACACTTGAGGCTGCGCGGGACGACCCGACAGATCCGTCACGCCATCGGTAACACTGACTTCGACACAAACGTTGCCCGGCAGGTCTTGTGACGGCACGAAGTTGAGAACAGAAACTCCGCGACTGGCGTCGAATGTCAACTGCTGCGAACCGCCGAGATTTTGCGGGGAGGAATTAGGATCGCACTCGTAGCCACCGTTGCCGTCCTCACGCGTGCGGCGCACGGAAAAGGCAACCGGGCTCTGTGTGCCAGTCAAAAACGGTGTCGCGTCGATCAGTTCGTTGAACTCAAGCTGGATCTCGGTGTCGAGCGGAGCAGCCATCAACTGGCCAACGGTCGGCACAACGAGCGTCGCTGACGGGGGGATCTGGTTGAGGTCGACAATGCCGAGCGTCGACTGCAGCGTGCAAGTGACCGTCTCGCCAAAGTGACGGCCCGAAGTGCCGCGCACCACGGCCGGTTGATCGGCGCCACCGACGATTGTCATCGTGTAGGTCTCGCCGCCGGTAAAGCCAAAGAACGTTTGGCCTCCCGAGATCGACAAGGTCGGCACGAACTCGACGCGCGAGCCGTTGACGAAGAACTCGCCTACGGGTTCATCGCCGCTGGCTGTGCGAAAGCGGATCGACGACTCGTTGACCGAGTTCGGATCGAGATCTTCACTGAACGTCAGAATGATGATTTCGTTCTGCGCGATATCGGTGCGTGCGCAACCGGTTGTCGAGCAACCGAGGTTGCACTGCTCAAGGCAGATGATGCCCGTGGAGTCGCCAGAGCAGCTGAAGCCTGCACCGCCACCTCCACCATCACCTCCGCCGCAACTGGTAAATGCAAGGGCAACCAGAGCAACGAGTAGCGCGAATCTTGTCCGTAAACCGACAGTCATAATTGATCCGTATCGAGAGCTTGCGAGCTCAGTCTGATCAGAAATCTTGTGATCAGCAAAACGCTGATCTGCCCCACCGGCAACTGGCCGATCAAGAACATGGGGAACCTGTGCACAGGTAGATCCGACGGCCGAGAAGGGGGGACGGCTGACGGGGGGACGAGGACGCAGAATTAGCAAGGAAACCATACCGCAGGAGTTGCTGCAAGGCCGGCTTATGCCGACGGATGGGAGAAGTGGCTGAGGGCTAGCGATAGTCTTGACGACAATTTCCATGCCGGGCGCGCGGGATCCGAGTTCCGGGACTGGCTCAGAGCACCAACCCGTGGCACCATCGCTACTTGCGGCCCACCAGGACTATGCTGTCCTGCCCCCGGCGACCTGTTCGAGATCGCTCATTTGAAGCGCAAGTGCAGATCGGCACATCGTATTGTTCGACATCGAACACGCAGTTACGCCCGGCGCCGACGCCTGATACTCTCCCGCAAGATGACTTCGCCCGCACTCCAAAGTGGCCGCTCGACGGTCGCCCCACTCCTCGCCATCGCTCTTATTGGAGCCATCGGCTTTGCCGGCTACACTTGGCTACAGACCAAAACGGAACTCGCGGCCCAAGCCGTGCAGTTGAAAAAGGTGGATGAGACGCTCGAGAAGATGCTCGGCGAAATCACCAGAATGCGGCTAGAGCAGACTTCCGAAGGACAAGGTCCGCTGGCCCTACTGCAAAAGCTCAAGATCTACGCCCCGCTGACGGCCGACTCCCGCATCACCGAACCGGACTTCCAAAACGCCAAGCGAGAACTGATCGCGATCGTCAGAGCGTTCGAGTCGTGTGGCGGCGATGCCTGGGAACCGGTCACCACTCGGCTTCGCAAAGCCGACGTAAAAACCGACTTTAACGAGATCAAATGGCTGATGGAGATCGCCATCCGATTGGATGCAAAGGCCGGTAAGCAGATCGCCAAGGACGTGCTGCAAGGTCACCGCATGCCATTCCCGCGCTTGCGTTGGTGGGCAGCCGACCTACTGCTATCGCACGACAAGCCATTGGCCGGCCAACTACTGCGACGGATCTTGATGACCGAGTCAAGCCGCGGCATCAACCTCGACCGCGCGCAAGGCGCCGGCATGCAGATCCCGGACCAAGCCGCCTATGCGACCACCGGCTTTAACAACTTCGTGCAACGCTACATTCGCAGTGACGACTCCAAGCTCGAAGAGACCCTGACGGTGTTGCTGACGCGCGTCGAACACGATGCGGTCACGATCCAGGAATGCATCAAGGAGCTCGGCAAACGCAAGTCACTGCCAGCGCTCACATCGATCAAGAAGGTCTACGACAACCCACCACGCGAACAACAGAACCCGCTGTTCCTGAACATCTGCGTGCACGCAATCGATCAGATTGAAGGCGAGGCATCTGTCGCTTGGCTGGAAGAGAAGCTGAAGACCGCACCGACCGATGTGGTCGCCAATACCATTCAGACCTTGCTCGACAAGCACAAGTAAGGCGTCTAGCCAAACGAGTCGTAGCGAACCGGCAGCATGACAATTGGCGGCGGCGACCACCGGCAACGCCGATGGTCACGCTCGTGCCGCGGCTAGCCCTGACAGATCACCTCGACGCGCTGCAGGCTGACTGCCCGCCCCTCGCGACAGCGCGCGCGGGCACCTCAAGCACTGCTAGCGACTCGCGCTCCTTACAGGAACTCGATCGCGCCGCCGGGCAGGAAGTAGAGGATCAACATCTCGCCGCCGGTCACGGTCGGGACGTGCACACTGCCTTTGCCATACACAATCCAACCTTCGGGTTGGCCGTCGAAGCGCGACGCACCCGAGATCCCGAAGCACAAGTCAATCTCGCCGTTCGGGTGACGGTGGCGCGGCCCCGGACTGTTCATGAACACGCAGTCCACGCTAAATCCGCACAGTTCTTTCGCGACCCGACCGAAGCGAACTCCACCTGCTTCCTTCGGCAGCAACCAATCGGAATCGATGTGCGCCGTCGCAGCGGCACGAATCGCCGCAATGGCATCGCCGCCAAAGGCCGCAGCCTTCTCTGCTTGGGCGGCAGCATCGGCTGCATCTACGTCAATCGCCTGCAACGCCTCGGCCAGCGGGCGCAACATCTCAACGAACTGTTCCTTGGTCAACGTGTCAGTCATGGTCGCAGTCTTCGGTTTGGCTATCAGTAACTAAAGTTGTGGCGCGTGGCATGCCACCAAGATGGTTCGCGGCCAGCGGTCGCGGCTACTTGCCAGGCGGCCGGAACACCTGCACGACATCGGGATTGCCTTCGAGACGAGCGCCGCCGATCAGATCGATACAGTATGGAATCGCAGGGAACACCGCATCTAGACACACGCGGATCGAACCCGGCTTGCCTGGCAACGTCACGACCAGTGCATTGCCAAGAATCGCTGCAGTTTGCCGAGACAGGATCGCCGTCGGAACGCCGACCTCGAGTGATGCGGCCCGCATCTTCTCGCCAAAGCCAGGCAACTCTTTGTGGCACACGTCACGAATAGCTTCGGGGGTCAAGTCACGCGGGGATGGCCCGGTACCGCCGGTCGTGCAAATCAACGAGCATCCGGCAGCAGCCAGTTCACGCAACGTCGCACCGATCAACTCGCGTTCGTCGGCGATAACACGCTTTTCGAACACGCAATCGGTCGCCAGATAGTCGCGCAATGCCGCCTCGATCGCCGGGCCGCTCTGGTCCTCATAAACCCCAGTGCTAGCTCGGTCGCTGATGGTGACAATGCCAATCCGCGACTCACTCACGCTTGCGGATCCCCATTGCCAGCATCGCTACCATCGCCCGGCTTCGCAGGCGCACTGGCGTCACTAGCAGGCGCTACCGCTGCCGGCGCAGCGGCTTCGGGAGAGGTCTTAGCGGGCGAACCAACTGATGACTCAGGCACCACGGTATCATCCGCCACGTCGTCCTTACCGGCAGCGATCAGTTGCTTGATCTGGATCCGGAATTCACCGCGCTCTTCCGGCTCGGCAAGACGCCACCGACCTTGCTGGCGACGACGTTCGACGGCCGGGCGCTGCATAGCGACCGAGGTCACATGCTTTGCCTGCGGCGAGAACACATGCACGCGGCCCTTCGGCCCCAGCACGATCACCGTGCTCTGGTCGATGTCCCACAGAATCGATGCGTCGTTGGCTTCACCCGCATCGGGATAGGCCTTCGCGGTCGGGCGCTGGCCCTCTTCACTGCGTTCGATGCCGTGCTGCGTACGCCGGCCGGTGTTGCGGGTGCGGCTCTGCAGTTGCTTGGCGAACTCTTGCAGCAGCGGCAAGACGAACTCTTCTTCGTCAACTTCGCCGCCCTTCAGTTGGCCTTCGAGTCGCAGCGCTTCGGTATCGAGTTTGCGTTGGAATCGGCTGAGAATCTGCATCAACGCAGGATCGGCAAGATCCATCGGATCGACCGCAGAGACCGGGTGCAGACGCAACCGCACGCGGCCTTCGAGGGTCTTGCCGCGCAGCAACTGGAAGCTGAACGCACAACGGCCCGCATCACCAAGCACGCGGAACAAACCCGCGTTGACCTGACCAAGAATCTTGAACACCGGCGAGTTGCTGCCGAACTCCGCGAGTTGCTGGGTACGCAACACGCGGCCCATGGTCACGTGCGTCAACACGATCTCTTCGCCCGCGAGCATGCGCTCAATCTCTGGGTCCTTGCGCTCGATCGCTAACGTCACGAAGTCCGCGAACTTCGGCTTGCCCGTCGACGAGTAACCATCGAACACGTGGCGCGGCTCGATCGGGCGACAGCCTTCTTCGTGAGAGCTATCAGAGAAGTAGCTGTAGACCGCACCAGGCCGCAGCGCTTGCTCGTGCTCACGCACTTCGCGAACGCGTTGCAAGATCTGTTCGACCGCGGTGCCAGCCGCGTGCCGGATGTCGTTGCCGCCATCAAGCGGAACGCGCAACTGCAAGTCGAGGTAACGCGGCATGGCCAACGGATCAACGCCTTCGATGTGCAACAACGCGCGCGCCATGTCGGCGAGCGCGCGCACAGCAATCGCCGCCGAGTGTTGCGAGTCCTTGCCGCCGCGACGGCGATCGTTGCGACCGTCATCACGACGCGCAGCTTCGCGACCGCGTTCGCTGCCACCACGTTCGTTGCGACCGCGGTCGTTGCGACCGCGCTCTTTCTTGGGACGTGGTTTGCGCGTTCGCGCGTTCGCTTTGGGATCGCGAGCGCCTTCTGCAGCCGAACCGGCGGCTGCACCTTCGGTCGCGCCGTCAATTGCCGGCGCGGCATCGGCACCACCTTCGCCCGCGACACCTTCGCCCGCGACACCTTCACCTTCGGCGCCAGCGTTGCGGCGACGACGGCGACGACGGCGGCGCTTCTGCCCATCACCGGCATCGCCTTCGCTACCTGCTCGGCCTTCGCTACTGGCTTGGCCTCCGCTACTGGCTCGGCCTTCGCTACTGGCTTGGCCTCCGCTACTGGGCGGTTGTTCTCCACCAGACTCACCAGCAGGTGCCGGCGTGCTGGCAGCGGAAGGACTAGATGCGGCAGCAGCCGAATCCGACGGGGCCGAAGATGCTGGCGTCGCAGGCGCCGCGGACGGCTCCTTACTTGGCTCACTCGGCACGGCTGGATTGGTTGGAGGGACGCTATTCGGCTCAGACTCGTTCACGGGCCGAGCGACGATGCGGGCAAGAGGGGCAGCGAGCAAGCGGCGTATCGAAAGAAACCGCTTCTACGGCCCCAGTCGGCCTACCAACGATGCGCGGCATTCCCTTATTGGCGTCATCCTGCTTAGATCAGGGACATTCTCGCAGCCCATATGACGCGCATCCACGATTCTATTCTCTCAACGGTTGGCAAAACGCCAATCGTCCGCCTTGCCCGAATTGGTCGCAACCTCGACCAAGAGATCTACGGCAAGTGCGAATTCCTCAACCCCGGCGGTTCCGTCAAGGATCGCATCGGTGTGCGAATGTTGCTCGACGCTGAGAAGTCAGGCCGCATCAAGCCCGGTGACACGCTGATTGAACCGACCTCCGGAAACACCGGCATCGGTCTCGCTCTGGCCGCCGCAGTGCGCGGCTACCGCGTCATCATCACGATGCCGGAAAAAATGTCGCGCGAGAAACAAGTAGTGCTCGAAGCGCTCGGCGCCGAAATCATTCGCACCCCCACCGAGGCGGCGTGGGACGCACCGGAAAGCCATATCAGCGTGGCCAATCGTCTGCGCGAGGTAATCCCCAACGCCCATATTCTCAACCAATACGGCAACCCTTCAAACCCGCTGGCCCACGAAGAAGGAACCGGCGTCGAGATCTGTGATTCGTTTGAAGACAATCTAGACGCAGTCGTCATGACCGCCGGCACCGGCGGCACGCTGACCGGCGTGGCGCGCGCGGTGAAAAAGCGCATACCCAACTGTAAGATCGTTGGCGTCGATCCCGATGGTTCGATCCTCGCCGGCCCTGGCGAAATCAAAAGCTACAAGGTCGAGGGCATTGGCTACGACTTCATCCCCGAAGTGCTCGAGCGCGGCCTCGTCGACCAGTGGGTTCGTTCGAACGACCAAGACAGCTTCCGCACCGCGCGCCAGGTGATCCGCCAAGAAGGCCTGCTCGTTGGCGGTTCCTGTGGGGCGGCCGTCTGGGCGGCGATGCAAATTGCCAAGGACTTCCAGAAGGGTGCGCGCATCGTCTGCATCCTCTCCGACGGCATCCGGAACTACCTGACGAAGTATGTCGATGACCGCTGGATGCGAGAGAACGGCTTCCTTGAGGATTCCTGGAGCGTAGGCACCGTAGAAGAGTTCCTACGCAGCATGCCTCACAAGCAGGTCGCAACCGTCGACGTCGCCGACCCGCTCAGCAAGGCCGTCACGATGTTCAAGGAAGGCGGCTTCTCCCAAGTTCCCGTTACCGACGCCGACAAGCTTGCTGGTATCCTCACGGAGGCTGATGCTTTACGTGTCCTCGTCGATGGCGCATCTCCGAGCACCTCGATCGCTGAGATTATGGTCCGGAAAGTCTCGACGATTGCGCCGCACGCGGACGCAAGTGAACTACCGCATATCTTCGAACGTGGCGAGGTCGCCTTGGTCGTTGATGACGATCTCCATGTGAAGGGAATCATCACCAAGCTCGATCTGATCGAACACCTCACGAAGAAGCCCTCCGCGTGAAGCCCGGATTGAAACCATGAGTATGAACTTCGGACGTGAGCAAGCGCTTCTGCGCCAGCGCCTTACCGCCAAGGGTTCGGAAGAACTCGCGACGGAGCAAGCCGCTCAGTTCGGAGACGGCCTGAAGTTCCTCGGCGCCAGCGACGAGGAAGTGATCGCCGCGGCAACCGACCTAACGGCGCTCTACCCCGAAATGGGGCGCGCCCAGATGACAGCGTTTGTACGCACACTTTGGGGCAGCAAGACCCACGAACTGCGCCGTGTTGGTATCGAGATCCTGGCGATGCGCGCATCACTGCTCGAACCACCAGACATGCCATTCGTCGAAGGTCTGCTCAAGGATACGACGGCCGAGGCGGTCAACGAGCGCATCGCAGCCGACGTGCTCGGCCCATTGATCTGCAAGAACAAAAAGCTCTGGAAGGACCTGAACAAGCTGGCCAAGGATGCCAACGAACAACTTCGCCGGGCCGCGGTGCGCGCGACCAAAGCACCGATGACTACGGACAACACCGTGTTCACTCGCTTCGAGGAACTGGTGACCCCACTGCTGGTCGAAGAGACTCCGCTGCTACAAACGGCCATCGACGACGTGCTCGCTGCTGCGGCCGAGATGCATGAGGACGCCGTGACAGCCTTTGCGAAGGAACACGGCCGCACGCTCAAGTAGCGCTGAGCGAGGCGCCCGCGCAGCGGCCTATGCCTGGCCGAGTCCCACCAAACCCGCGACCTTGCGCATCTTGCGCGCATCGCTCATGCGCTTCTCAAGAGCCTGCTTCAAGAACTCGTCCGTGCTACTCGCATGCTTGAGTATCTCAGGGACCGCAGCTTGGAACAACTTCGACCACGCGGGGTAGGGATCATGACGCTTCGCCCACAGTGGCTGCGACAGCGGATCGGCGGTGTCGCGAACACGTTTGACAACTGCCAGAGGGTCGTAGTTGGCGAGCGCCAACATCATCACGGCCTGTTCGCGCAACGAGTTGCCGGCAGCCTTGTCCTCGTAGCGCTGCAGTCGCTTGGGCAGTGGAATGTCGGGTGGCAGCACCAGCGATAGCGCCAACGCCTCGCGGAATGCGCGGTATTGACGGTAGGACAAGAACGCGTCGTGCAAGGCATCGTGCGATGCGCTGAGCCCCTTCTTCACCTCACGTGAGGCCGGGTCCTTGCCCGCGGCGAACGCACCAACGAAATCGCCGAGCATGACATCGTAGAAGAACACGCTGTCCTCGGTTCCCGCGGTCCGGTCCAACGCCTCGTAAAAGCTCTCATCGCCGTTGCGCCACGTCTCCAGGAACGCCGCAAACTGATCGGCCGCGTGATCGTTGTCGAGTGCTCGTTCGAGTTCTGCAAGGGCACGATCGGTCTCTGGCATCATGCCGAGCAGCGTCAACTCGACCGCGGCCCGCCGCGCCAACGCTCGCTTCTTCGAAGCCGACCCGCCAGCTTTTTCGATACTCCGGCGGCCATAGATATAGAACACGGTTGCCGGCATCTCCCACGAACTGCTGCCAGACTTCGGAGCGCGCTTCTTGGGCTTCTTGGGCTTGCCCGCCTTCACCGCAGCGTCCTTGCGCACCTCGCCAGCCAGGACGATTGCGCGAATCGCATCGAACGAGTCGCCCCCCACCGCCTCGACCGTTTCGAGCACTTCCTTGACCATACGCTTCTGCGATGCCGCCGACTTCTTGGCGAACTGCTCGGCACCGCGAGTTGCATCCGCAAGCGGATCCTGGGCAAGCAACGGCGCGCAACACGCGACGGCAACAGCAAACACAATTCTCAACATGCGCAGCTTCGACACTCCAGATCCAATCTTATTCCTAGCCCGGTATGCGTTGCAAAATGCCCGTTCCAATCCATCATCCATAATCCAGTAGCTACCCATCGTCTTGTGCGCACCTGTAACGATCGTCATCGCGTTTCGGGTCTCGCTTTCTTCACATGTGACACTCGCGAGACGTCCATGCGGACCAACCGCTCCAAAAGTCCCCGAGGTTCGGGACAAATCGGCCAACGCGTGATCCTAGTTGTGTTACTCCGCGCGAAGTTCAACATTGTGCGGGTACTGCGCCATGGCCTTCGACCAAGACTCACGGGCGGGCGCGGGGTCCATGTCGGCCAGCATGATGTCGGCCAGCATATTGCCCAGATATAAGTAAGCCGCGTAGGCCCTGGCGTGATTCATCTGCGACGACGATGGAGGCGGCAGTATTCATGGGCGCATGGACGGGAAACAGCACTCGCCGTGGCACGGCCGCCTACTACTGTTGCGGCCCAGAACTATTTCTAGAGTGCTCCCTATGCAGGTCTACGACTCCCATTGCCACATTGGCCTCGACGGCAAGGTTGCCCCCGAAGACGACCATTCGCGTGCAGTTGCAGCATCGGTCGGCGCTCTGCTCGTCGTCGGCATCGACGCGCCAACCAGCCAAGCCGCTCGTGAACTTGCTCGCCTGCCCGGCGTGCGATGGAGTGCGGGACTGCACCCCAACGACAGCACCAAGTTCGACGAACAGTGGGCAATTATCGACGAACTCGGACACGATCCAAGCTGTGTCGCAATCGGCGAAACCGGCCTCGATTGCTTCCGCGATCGCACGCCACTAGCGCAACAAGAACACTCTTTGCGCGCGCACCTCGCGTTGGCGCGCAAACTCGACAAGCCGGTGATCTTCCATTGCCGGGACGCGTTCGAACCGCTGTTCCGCGTGCTAGATGACGAGGAGCCTGTGCGCGGGGTCATGCATTGCTTCTCGGGCGGCATCCCCGAAGCGAAGAAGTCGCTCGAACTCGGCCTGCACCTTTCGTTCGCAGGTCCACTGACCTACCCGAAGAACGACGTATTGCGTGAAGCTTGCGCATATGCACCACTCGATCGCGTGCTCGTCGAAACCGACGCACCGTTCTTGCCGCCGCAGTCGCGCCGCGGCCGTCGCAACGAACCGGCGCTGATCATTGAAACACTGACGCGCCTGGCAGAGGTTCGCGGGCTGTCCCTCGAAGCAGCGGCAGCAGCGACCTACGACAACACGATTCGCCTGTTCGGCTAAGGCTGCTTGGGCGGCATTGCCGCCGACGCCGGCGCTTCGGGCGGGACTATCTGCGGACCTGACTTGCTCGAATCGCGCGACTTCGCAAAGTGGCGCAAGGCGCCAATGATGCGAGGGTCTGTTGGGTCGGTACGCTGCACATCGAAAATGATCCAGCGCGCTTCCTTGGTTCTGCCCAGTTCGTGCAGCAACCGCGCCCGATCAAACTGCACATCCGCAGAGTCGAGGCCGCATGCGACACTCGTATTGAGATGCGCCAGCGCTCCTTCGACATCGCCCTGCCCATGCCGCGCACGCGCCGCAAGTTGGTAGACGTAGCCCTTCGGTGACGCGATCTCGAGGCAGCTGAGCGCCATCTGTTCGGCCACCCCCCAGAGTTCGTCGTTACCCACCAGTCTTGCGGCCTGCAGGTTGGCTTGCACTACCAACGTGCGCACCCACGGATCATCCGGCGAGCGCTCGAGCAACTCAGCACCGACCGCCAGCGAACGGGCAGAGTCCGCTTGGTTGTCTGGCACCGCCACCAGTGCTTCGAGCAAGTTGCGCAGCGCGTCGTGGTGCTCGGGATACAGTTCGTGAGCTCGCTCCAACGGCCCTATCGCCTGCGCGTAGTTACCGTGTCGCATCTGGCAGGCACCGGTGCCCCACCAGCCGCGGAATGACTCGGGATTCTGCGCCAACTCTACGCGCCACAATTCGCGTTCGTCCTGGTAGCACAGCGACCGGTGCGCTGAGCCAACGACAAACAGCGTGAGCACAACCGCAAAGGTGCCATGCAATGCCGGCCGCGGCACAGCTGCGAGCAGGACTTGCAGTCGCGGCAACACGGTCACCGCAACGGCAGCCAAGCCAAGCATCGGACCATAGAACCGATGTTCGGCAAACGGCACGTTGAGCGGAATGATGATCCAAGGCAACGCAATCGCCCAAGCCATTGCGATGCCGATGCGTCGCACGCGCGCATGCACGCCGCGCCACACGCCAACCAGCGTCAAGCCAAGCATCGTGCTCCATCCAAGCAAGACCGCCGGATCGAGGAAGGTATCGCGGTAGACGACCACCGGGTCGAGCGACAACTGCATCGGAGCAAGCGACTGCCAAAGCATGCGTGGCAACAGCGTGCCCATCGTCGCCAACTGCATCAGCAGCGTACGACCGTGACCGCTGCCCGGATCTTCGCCAGTGCGACCGAGCAGATGCACGGTAGCCTGACCCAAGAGCAGCTTGCGCACCACGAGGTAACCGACGACCAGCAGAATCACCGGGGCAATGCCTGCCATCGCGCGCCGCCAGTCAGCTGCATTGGCCATGCGATGGCGAAGGCAGAACGTCTGTACAAGCAACAGGCCAGGAATGACAACGCCAGTCTCCTTGCTACCACAGGCGATGATGGTTGCGAACACCATCATCAACAACGCCGCGAGGCTGCCTCGGCGCCGTTGCCAGTTCACGTGCGCAAACAGCGCCGTCACGATACCGAGCGCAGCCAGAAGTTCGCTGCGTGCTGAGACCAAGTTGATGGCTTCGGAAGCTAGCGGATGCACGGCAAACAGTGCCGCCATCACAAACGCACCACGACTGCGACGCGTCAAGCGGAACAGCCACCAGAACAACATGCCCGACACCGCGGCATGGATCAGCACGTTGCCGAGCTTCAAAGACCAAGCTGCGGGGCTGATCGCCCAGTTGACCGCAAAGGACGTCAACAGTGCGGGCCGATACATGCGTCCCTGACCGGCACTAAAGGCATCCGGATCGGTCCAGAACTGTCCGAAGTTAGCCAGACTGTGGACCGCCGGATTGGCTGACACCGAATGGATATCGTCGAACACAAACTCGCCAAGCAACGACGCCCCGTAGGCGCACATAGCGAGCAGCACAACCACCCAACCCGCGCGTGTCGCGAACAAGTTGTTCATGCGGTATCCGCGCGGTGCTTACCCGAAAATCGAATCGGGTTCATGCGCAACAGGACTTCGCGCCATCTCGCAGCCAACTGTGGCGTGCCGAAATGGCGGTCGTAGGCCGCCCTGGCGGCGCCAGCTGCGGCAGCCAACGCCATCGGGTTAGAGGCGAGTTCTCGCAATTTATTGGCCAGCGCTCCGGCATCCGCCGCTGCCGCCGTAAAGACCACACCACTACCATCAAGCCAGCGCGCAACTGCCGGAGTGTCCGCGGTGATCACCGGACGGCCTGCGGCCAACGCATGCACGAGTTTGAACGGCACGACCCGTTGGGTCTTGTTGCTTTCGCCGAAGACTCCGGCGACGAGGTGACACGATTCGATCAGTTCGCGCAGTCGTTGCCTGTCGACAAACAATGGACCGATCATTACGCGTGTACCGAGCATCTGCTGGGCCAGACGGCGATGGTCATCGGTGCCACCCACCAACGTCAACGTGACGTTCGGCACTTGCGCGACGGCAGTAATCAACGTTTCGAGGCCGTGCAGCGGCACGCCGGTACCAAAGAACAACAGTTGCAGCACGCCATCCTGTGGCGCCTGCCACGGCGAGATCTTCTGCGACGCATCCGGATCGTGCACCGGCAACCACGTAAAACGGTCGGCCGGTAAGCCCGTCAACGACTTGACGTAGGCCGCGTTCTCGGGCGTATCCAAGACCACGAGGTCGGCGGCAGCACAGGCCTTGGTATCCAGACGCTTTAGGTAGTTGGCGATCAACGAACCGGGCCGGACCATCTGACGGTCCTCGACAATGGTGTCGTAAGCCGACAGGAACATGTCGAACGCAACCGGCGCCGCAACGCACTCCTTGATCGCCCGCACCAGACCATGCCCCGGGTAGGGCACGACCACCGCGTGTGGGCGGATCTGCGCAACCTTGGCCTCGAGTGCTTGCAGCAAAGTGGCGCGCTGCTCCTTCTGCTGCCACCACGCATACGGCCAGCGCCACGGCTTGCGCAGCACGCTCTGCTTCTTTCGACCGAGTCCGGGAACGCGGCATTCGCTGACTTCAATGCCAGCGGCTTCTAACCCTTGGCGCAACGAGCGAGTGCGCGGATAGCCCGCACCTTCGTCCCACGCTCCGCACAACAGAACACGATCACTCATCAGAGCGTTCCTGCTCATCATCAGTGGTCCCGGGGGTGCCAGCCTGCGCCAAGCCTTGGAATCGCAGCGCAGCGATTTGCTCAGCAATCAGTCCCAACGCGAACAGCAGCATCGCTTGCGTCAACAACAACAGCGCCATATTGGTGAAGCGACCGTCTTGCATCCACGTGTTGAGGTACCACGCCACACCAATGCCACCGGTAATCATGGCAGCCGGTATGAACACGCGAAGCGGCGCGAACATCGTAGCGATGCGCAGAATGATCACGAAAAAGCGTGACCCATCCGCGAACAAGCGAACGTGACTCTTGCCAAGCCTCGGACGCACTTGGAATGGGTGGAAGCCGACCGACCAACCACCGCGAAGCATCGACATGGTGATCGTCGTTGGATAGCTGAACGTGTTGGGCAGCAACCAGACGAGGCTCTTGGCAACGTCGGCACGCATCAGTCGGTAGCCACTGGTCAGGTCTGGAATCTTGTGACCAGAAACATAGCTCCCGAATCGGTTGTAGACCTGGTTGGCGATGTTGCGGTGGATACTGCCGCCGGAGCCACCGCGTGACGCGACCACCATGTCATACAACTCAGCTTCACGGATCATCGCCGGCAACTCGTGCGGCGGATGCTGGCCGTCGCCATCGAGCAACAAGATCCAATCACCCTTTGCCTCGCGGATGCCGCGCTTGACGGCAGCGCCGTTGCCAAGACCAACCGCATGGGTCACGACCTTCGCATCGCGATCCCTGGCAAGCTGAGCAGTGTTATCAGTCGAACCATCGTTGACGACGATCACCTCACAGAATGGCAAGTCGAGTTCGCTAAGCACTTCGTTGAGCTCATCAAGAAGGCCCGCCATGTTGAGACACTCGTTGCGCGCAGGCACGACGATCGACAAGCGTTTGATGCGCGACGAATTGCTCGCGTGCACCAACAGCGGTGTCAGCACCTGAGGCTTAGCGCTTTCCGCAACAACGCCAGCAGGCTGTGACACGCACACCGGCGCCTCCGGAAACTCACCCGCAGCCATGAGCGAAGCTAGCGCGTTAGGACGGACGTCTAGTTCAAGACCCTTCAGTTGCGTTGGCATCGCCCATGCTATCGGCATTCTGCCGCTGCCACTTGTGATGTTTCGGGGGAGTGGCACACGCTTTCTCCATATTTCACACCATCCTAAAGCAGCCGGACCTAGGGATTTACCTAGGGGATTCCGCACTACCGCGCCCTGGGTGACGGCAGATGGCTCGTCTACGGCGATGGTGGATAGCCGAATTGGTCGGCGAACAAGCCAGTTCCCAAACGAACAACGCCCGCGCGTGGCCGAAGCCGCGCGCGGGCGTTGTTCTGTGTTCAGCGGTCAGGTGACCGCCGTTACACCTTGCAGACGCGTCCTATTGGACGACGACCCAGGTGTTGCCGTCCTTGCCGAGCGTGTTCGCTGCAACCGAGACGCCCATCGTGGTGGTGCCAACGGCACCCGAGAAGGCAACTTCGTAGGTCGGCACCGTAGGCACCGAGTTGCTGTACTTCGTTGTGGCACCGTTCGTAGCGAGAACGTCGCCCGTCTGGTTGATGAAGAACGTGCGGTTGCCGCTGTTGCCAGCGGTTGCCGGCCAGGCGTAGCAGCACCAGAGCACTTCACATTGGCCCGGGTCGACACCGTTGCCGTTGTCAATGTCCCCACCGGTCGGGTCTTCCTCGATACCGGCACCCGCGGTGTCCGGCAGGAACATCTGGAAGATGTAGCCCGAGCGCGAAACACGTGCAGCGGCGACGTTGCCGAAGGCAGCCGAGAGCACCGGCGGCACAATCGTCTGGGTGCTACCGCGGATTAGAGTGCGGCCCGACAACTCGCCGAAAAAGCCGTATTCGCCTTGGCCGTTGCTGTTGGCGTCAACGACACCCGAAGCTTGGCACTGCGACTGGCCCGATGAGATGTTCTTCAAGGTCGCGATTGCGGCCGACTCGTTGGCGTTCAGACGCGCGCTGAGAAGGTTCGGAATCGCGATAGATGCAATGATGGCGATGATCGCAACAACGATCATCAGTTCGATGAGGGTAAAACCCTGTTCCCGCTTAGACATTTGGTTCTCCATGACAACCTTTGATTGGTGCGACCGACGTGGTCGCGTTTCGTTTCCCTAACTCTCTTTCCTTCCTCAAAGCCGCTCTCAACGCCCAGGAGACGCTGGCAACAACTTCGAGAGCTCTTGGAAGCGCGCGTCCTGTGCTACCGCCGACCAAGCTTCCGCTTCTTCACGAAGCATCCGCCTCACCTCGGTCGGGCGCACCTTGGAAACACGTTCCAACAACTCCATGCACGTATCGGCCTGACCCTGACACAACTTAAGTTGTGCAAGGTAGTAATCCGCGATCGGCACCTCATCATGGATGCCATTCAGCGCATTTTCACCGGCCGCAAAGTCACCCAATTTGACGTACTCGCGGCCCGCTTGCAGCCGTGCCATGGGCGTTGCATTCACATCGTTGGTGACCACTTCGAGGCGGGTAAACGCCTCGATTGTTCTGCCAAGGCCGCGCAAAATCACTGCCTCATCTAAGCGGCGTTGATGACCGTAACGCGCGTCGAGAGTCGCCTTGTTGGCCGCAAAGACATCGAGTGCACCAGTCGCGTTGCCAGCTTGCACCAACACGCGTGCCTGATTGAACGCAAGGATGTCGCGTTGCTCGTCGCCACAGTCCTTGCACGTGCTCGCCTCCTGGTAGCACGCCGCTGCCTCGGAGAACTCTCCCTGCAGCATGTGTGCAAAGCCGCGGAACTCGGCGGTGCAGGCCATGCCCGGCTCAATGCTCTCGACCTTGCTCAGCTGTTCGATGGCATGAACGATCATCTCATCGCGCTTGTCGAGTCGCTTGCCTTGCAAGTCGACCGGCGGAATCGCGTTCGCCATGCGCAACTGTGAGTCCGCACTGTTCAGCAAGGTCATGACATCGGCCTCGGTCGACGTGTTAGACCAAGTAATGGCAATGCCGGCGACCGCTACAACTGCGCTGCCATACAGCAACACACGACTCGTTATTTCGTTCATTCCCTTCCCTTTCGTTTGCCTGACTGGTGCGTCACGCAAGCCTCCAGGCCTGAGCGCACACATTGACTTCGCTTGACCTGGATCGCCGCGTCCTAGCCGCCCGACAGCTTCTCTTGCAGCTTGAAGATCGGCAGGAACACCGCGAGCACGATGCCGCCAACGATGACGCCCATGATCGCGATCATGATTGGCTCGATCATCGCCGTCAGTCCCTTGACCTCAGCCTCAACCTGTTGGTCATAGAACTCGGCGATCTTTTCGAGCAGCACATCAAGGGCACCGGAACGCTCACCGATCGCCATCATTTTGACGACCATCGGCGGGAACACCTTCGTGCCCATGAACGGCTCCGACAGGCTGTCACCGTTACGCACGCTGTCGCGTGCCTTGTCGACAATGCCGGAGATCACCTTGTTGCCAGCGGTATCGGAGACGATCTCCATCGCGCCGAGGATCGGCACGCCACTCTTGATCAGCGTCGAGAACGTGCGTGCGAAGCGCGACAGCGCGACCTTCTTGAAAAGGATCCCGAAGACCGGGGTATGCAGAATGATCACGTCCTTGGCGTAGGCCCCCCGCTCGGTCTTGACCGCGGCACCAATAGCGAAACTTAGGGCGGCCATGCCGCCAAAGATCACATACCAGTAGTCGCGCATGAAGAACGAGATATCCATGATCACGACCGTCAACGCGGGCAGTTCGACGTCTAGCGATTCGAACACCGACTTGAAGGACGGCACGATGCCGATCATCAAGAAACCTGCGATACCGATGACGAGCACGAGTGAGATGACCGGGTAGGTCATCGCCGATTTGATCTCGTTGCGCAGGTGCGCGGCGGCCTCCAGATACTCAGCCAGGCGTTGCAGAATGATGTCGATCTGGCCGGAGACTTCACCGGCACGAATCATACTGACATAGATATGGCTGAAGACCTTCTTGTGCGGCTCCATGGCCTTCGACAAGTCGGAACCGTTACGAATCGACTCGACCACCTTGTCGAGACAGAAAGCAAACCCAGGACTCTCAGCCTGGTCTGCCAAGATCTCGAGCGCTTCCAGCATCGGAATGCCGGCGCCTAGCATGGTCGCCAGTTGACGAGTGAAGACTTCGAGTTCGCCCTTCCGAGCCGAAGCCCTCTTGGCCATCACCCTCTTGCCGCCCACAGGCTTGGAGAACAGGCCGCCAAACCCGGCAGACTTATTGACCTCGAGTGGTGTCAGGTTCCGCCGGCGCACTTCGGCGATCGCCTCTGACTGAGAAGCCGCCTTAACGGCACCCTTAACCACCTTGCCGGTCGTGTCACGTGCTTCGAATTTGAACTTGGTTGCCATAATCCCGATTGCCTATTTGTCTCTCAGTAGCCCACTAACCCGGTCACGCCCCAGCCCAGGTCAGTCCGCCATCGTCTGCGCCTCAATTTCCTGCAGACTAGTCATGCCACGCGACGCGTTGAGCAAGCCACAACGCCGCAGTGTCAACATGCCCTCCGACAGCGCTTGCGTTTTGATGTCTTGAAGGTGCGCGCCGTCAACCACCATGCGTTTGACGGATTCCGTCATGCGCATCGTCTCAAGCAGCGCGAATCGGCCCTTGTAGCCATGGTTGCAACGCGGACATCCCACGGGTTCAAAGAACGTCATCGGGAGATCCTCGTCGTCGAAGTCTTCTTCCCGGAAGCCAAGGCGAATCAGGGCTTCCTTAGGGATGTCCGCGGGCTTCTTACAGCTCACGCACAGGCGACGACCAAGACGCTGCGCACAAATCAGCAACGTCGAACTCGAAACCATGAACGGATCACAGCCCATATCGACCATACGAGTGATCGTTGATGGCGCGTCGTTTGTGTGCAGCGTGCTCAGCACCAAGTGACCAGTGAGTGCCGCCTTGACGGCGATCTCAAGCGTCTCAGCATCACGGATTTCCCCGAGCAGCACGACGTCAGGGTCCTGACGAAGAATGGAACGAAGAGCGCCACTGAACGTCAGTCCGGCCTTTGGATTGACCGGCACCTGATTGATGCCTTCCAGCTGATACTCGACCGGATCTTCGACCGTGACTAGGTTGATTTCTGGCGTCGCAATATGGCGAACCGCCGAGTAGAGGGTCGTCGACTTACCAGAACCCGTAGGGCCGGTAACGAGGATCATTCCGTAGGGCTGGGCACACGCCCACAGGTAGTCCTCCATGGACTGTTTCTCGAAGCCGAGTTCCTTGATGTCCGCCGCCAGGTTGCTGGAATCGAGAATCCGAAAGACGGTCTTCTCACCCCAAACAACTGGCAGAATAGACACGCGGAAGTCGATCGCTTTGCGACCGATCTTCATCTGGAACTTGCCGTCCTGTGGCTTGCGCTTCTCGGCGATGTCCAGCTTGGACATGATCTTGATGCGCGAAGTGATGTTGTTCTGCATCCGCTTCGGCAGGATCATCGCTTCCGCCATCGTGCCATCCTTGCGGTAGCGCACGATGACCTTCTTCTCGAACGGCTCGATGTGAATGTCGGAGACGCCTTGGTTGCAGGCATCGAGGATCATCTTGTTGACGAGTTTGACGACCGGCGAGTCCGCGTCACTGATCGCGCTGAGGTCCGTGCCTTCTTCTTCGAGATCGTCTTCCTTCAGCGAGACGTCGGCGTCATCGAATGAATCGAGGATGCCGTCAACACTCTCACTCTCTTGCTGATAGCTCTTGCCACGAATGCGCTCGATTTCCTCTTCGGTGCTAACCACCAAGCGCAGACGACAACCCGTAACGATCCGGATGTCATCGAGTTTGAGCACGTCGAACGGGTTGGCGACGGCAATCGTGATGATCGATCCAATCTTGTCGACGGGGAACACGCCATAATCGCGGGCCACGTCTTCAGGAACGGACTCGAGGACATCCTTGTTGAGCGTCAGCTTCGACAGATCGATCGGCGGGATATTGGCCGCCTTAGCGATCAACGCGACGAGTTCTTGCTCCGTCGCGACACCCTTCTTGACCAGGATCTCGGTAAACGGTCGCTTCTGCGACTGCGCTTCGGCGAGCAACGCGTTGCCCGATCCGGCTTCGAGCTTCCCAGCCTTCTCGAGGATGGCGCGGAGTCTTTTCGCGAAATGCGACATAGCTTAGCGCCCACGCCTCACACTGCCGCCCATGCCTGCACCGACGCCACCGCCAATCCCGGCGCGCTCCATCAAGCGATGGAAGTCTGACGCGTCGCTGGTGTGCGCAACCGCGTCCTCGTAGGAAACCGTGCCGTTGCGATAGAGATCGAACAACGACTGGTTCATCGTCTGCATGCCGGCCTGAGCACTGGTCTGGATGATCGACATGATCTGATGCGACTTGTTGTCGCGGATCAGGGCGCGAATGGCTGGGGTCGCGATCATCACTTCCGCCGCCAGCGCGCGTCCCTTGCCGTGCTGCTTGGGCACGAGTTGCTGGCAAACAATGGCCTGCAGCGTGAACGACATCATGGTGCGGATCTGCTGTTGCTGGTGCGCCGGGAACACATCGACGATCCGGTTGATTGTCTGCGTCACGTCTGACGTGTGCAGCGTTGCGAACGTCAGGTGGCCGGTTTCGGCCAACGTAAGCGCCGCTTCGATCGTCTCGAGATCACGCATTTCGCCGACCAGGACAACGTCAGGGTCCTGACGTAACACCGACTTGAGCGCCTTGCTGAACGCGTGGGTATCGCCACCAACTTCACGTTGGTTAATCAGGCAGCCCTTGTTGCGATGCAAGAACTCGATCGGGTCCTCGATCGTAACGATGTGACCCTGCCGCTGTTCGTTGATGTAGTTGACCATCGAGGCCAACGTCGTCGACTTACCCGAACCGGTTGAGCCCGTGCAAAGCACAAGTCCACGCGGCAACTTGCAGATCGACTCGCAGACTTCGGTGGGCAGACCGATCGTCTCGAAATCAAAGACCTCGAACGGGATCACACGCAACACGGCCGCGACGGTACTGCGTTGAATAAACGCGTTGGTACGGAAGCGACCAAGGCCAGCAACGCCGAAGGAGAAGTCGAGTTCGAGTTCTTTCTCGAACTTAGCGACCTGATCAGCACCGAGGACCGAGTAGATGAGTTTCTTCGTCGCCTCGGGCATCAACGCTTCGTACTCCGTATCGATCAACTTGCCGTCGACACGGATCCGTGGCGGCGAACCAACCGAAATATGAAGGTCAGAACCACCTCGCTGAACCATCAGGTTCAGAAGCTCTTCCATTGAGACCATGCTGTCGCGCTCCTGTGCTCGACCAGTCGGTTTGACTGATCGCAGGGGTTATCGGCGCGCAGGGCGGCAGGGATTTAGGTCGGCAGGCAACAGTCTCATTAGAAGCCCCTGAATAGGCGTCGCGTCCGAGGCATACGGCGCCCCCACGACGGCCTCCAACGTGACGAATTGGCAAGTATTATGCTTTACCGCTACACCTGAGTGGCCAGCCAGATCTCGGTGACGGACTCCTAAAGATGCGGTGGCACTGGCTCATAGTTCGAATGCCGCATCGAGAACGATCCTTCGCCGGCCTTGATCAAACGCAGTTGTGTTGCGTAATCCAACATCGCCGAGAACGGCGACTGTGCCTGGCTGCGCTGGATTTCGGTCTCGGCCTCACCCCAGACAATCGGCCACGATTCGCTGACAGACTGCCGGCCACTTCGCCGGAAAACCGTTCTGGCACATGGATGACAACGTCCACGAACGACTCCAGCAGGATCTCACTCGCCTTCACGAAGCACTCGACACATGCGCGCTCATCCGCCAGTTGGAAGCTGACTGAGGCACTGTCGGCACGTGGTCTTGCAGGGCGCGGCGACCGCGTCGCCCGCGCCTAACTGTCACTGTCTAGAGACCGCTTCTTACAGCAGCGCCAGGGTCGCTCCGCTTAGAAAATGTCGCCGACGACAATCTCAACCCGGCGGTTCGCAGACTTCTTGCTGCGATCCAACGGATCAAACTGGCCGTAGCCGACCGTCACGATCGCGGACTCCGGCACGCCTTGCGAGATCAGGTACTTGGCAACCGAATCGGCACGCTGCATCGACAGGTCCCGGTTGCTGGAATACTTATCCTTAGTCTTCACAATCGGGTCCGTATCGGTGTGACCCTCGACGTAGAACCGGCGACCAGAGAACTGCGACTTCAGCACCGATGCGACACCACGCAGCACCTTGTGCGACGAGTTCTTCAGCGAGTTGCTACCCGATGAGAAGGTGACGCGGTTGTTGACGCCAATGCTGATGCGGCCGCGGCGGTAGCTGACGTCGGCATCGCTGCCAAGGTCACGCTGCAGATCGTTGAGCAAACTCGAAGGTTCGGTGCGGGCCGTCGTCGCATTCACTGGACGCGGCACCGCGTTCAAACGGTTCTGCAGTTCTTCCCCCTCGCCGCGCATGCGCGCAAGGTCGCCGTTGAGCGAACGGATCTGGTCGTCGCGATCCTTCAGCATGTCCTGGTAACGAGTCGTGCAACTCGTCGACAGCGACGTGGCTACGAGCGAAAGAATGAGTAATGCCTTACGGAACTTCATGATGCCTCCCTAACGGATGCAGCCGTCGAATACCGGCTGTCGAGAACAAGCGGACGAATGACTCGGCGAGAACGCACGCAGCACACAGGCTCCATGCAAACTCGCGAAGATGAAGAATGGATCAACGACGCCCCCGGCGGATGACCCATAAGAGACCAATCAAAGCAGCCATGCCGATAGCCAGCATGACCATGACCGACGATGGATTGTTGCGCTGCCACTCGGGCCAGTCGACGAACAACCAAGTGAGGATGGAGTCTCGACCAAACAGCGTGACGATCGCCCCCATAGCCAAATACGGACCGAATGGGATGCGAGCATTGCCGCTGCGCAACGTCTGGACACTGCCGACGATGGCGCCGAAAACACAACCGAGGAACAACGTCAACAAGCCGCCTTGCCAACCGACGAACGCGCCGATCATTGCCATCAGCTTGACGTCGCCAAAGCCCATCGCTTCCTTCTTGAAGACGGCGCTGCCCGCGATGCGCACACCCCACGTCACGCCGCCGGCAACCAACAAGCCGACCAAGCTCGCCAGCAACTGACGCAGTTCGAGCGACACCATCGGGTCGGGCGAGATCACGCCGGCAACACCGGGCCAGGTGCCTGCGACCAAGCCGATCACCATGCCGGGTTTGGTCAACGCGTCGGGCAAGAGATACGTGTCGAAGTCGATAAAGGTCAGGGCCACGAGCATCGATGCGAAGATCACACTCGCAACGAACGCGCCCATCGCAGCCATGTCGATCGACATCAAGCCGGTCGCGGCATCCGTCAGGAACACGGAGCCGAAGGGCGGCCACGATGCCAACGCGTAGAACAGCGCGGCGGTCAGCAACTCGACGAACGGATAGCGCGGCGAGATCGAATTGCCGCAGCAGCGTGCTTTGCCGCGCAGGAGCAGCCAGCCGAGTATCGGTACGTTGTCGAACCATCGAATCTGCACACCGCAGCTTGGGCAGTGAGACCTGCCGCCGAGGGTGCGACGTGCAGGGTCCTCCTGCGGTAGTCGCCAAATGACGACGTTCAGGAATGAGCCGATGCACCCACCAAAGAGAGCTGCTCCGACCTCGAACACCGCCGTGCCCATGTGTGACCTGAAGAACGCCGCGCACGCGCGCCACCTTGAATGACCGTTTGCCGAAGGGACGCGGCCCCTATGGCCGCCACATCATGCTGACCCATGATGCGTGTGACCGCCCGTCGGCTGCATGAAGCATACGGTCTCGCCGAATCAATTCCAGCGGGCGATTAGTTCTCGACGAGACGCAATCCACTAAGACTCGGCAGCGGCTCCCCGTGGCGCACGCGAGCGGTGATGCGCATACGAAGAAAAGCCCCACCCCCGGCGACCAGAACATCGCGATCACGCGCGTATTGCCAGCGACCGAGGCGCCCTTCGGTCAGATCTGGGAACTCACCCCGAATTGCATCGGCGCTGGTCGACTGCCAGACGATCGACAAGTCACCCGACTGGCCGCCAATCTGCAGCAGGCCGCTGTCCAAGTGCGGCGGCAAGCGGCGCCAGGGCAGCACTCCTTCCACCTCGAAGTCCGATCCTTCGGCGAGCCCAACTTCGAAGGATGCCGGATAGGGCCGGGATTGGCCGCGGACTCCTTCAATGCGCGAGGTCGATTCGCCACCGCGAGCATCGGCAACCAACACGCTCTGGAATGGCAGGCTGCCGTGCAGGCGTAGCCAGCCGGCAGTAGCGAGCACCAATGCCGTCTCCGATTCGGAGATGGCTGTGGTGCTCTCGATGTCGCCGCGCACCTGCAGGTCACCTGCAGCCACAATGCTCACGCGCACGACATCGATCAGGTCCTGAACCGGCTGCGCAATGAATGGATGGGTAGGCAAGATCGAAGTCGGCCCAATCAGCTGGACCGAACCGTCAATACGAACCCCACCACAACTAAGTAGCCGAACCGGACCAGCCGTTGCGTCCACAGTGACTTTGACGCCTTTGGGGACCTCGATCGACGAGAAGTGGAACTCGCTGCCGGAACTGGCCACCAGCTTGCCATCGCCGCGATCAAACATCTCGCCAGGCCGCAGCGTCATGTCGCCGATCGGTCGGAAGACGCCGAGGCTACCGTTGCCAGCTTCCACGCGGACACGCGGCACGATATTCGACCCGCGAACTTCAAACCCGGGACTCAATTCGTCTGCACTGACGTAGCTGTGTTCGTCGGCGGGCCATTCGCACACGGGCACGCTGCGCCCAGCGACGACACTCCAGAACTGCGTGTCTGCCGTCGCCGACGGCAACGGTGGCCGGCCCGCGTAATCCACGAGGCCAGAATTACTGAGCATCTTGACGCTGATGAAGTCACCGTCGACGAGCGCTCGGCGCGTGCCATCTTCATGCTCAGGCAGCGAACCGAGATCAATCTCGACCGTACTGCCCGGGAAGTCCGGGTCATCCAGGGGCGAAGTTACAACCCGGACGGAACGGGGCACCAAGACACCTGCATGTAGGACGCGGATGCGGAAGGCTTCGCGCTGCAAACTGGACGGCAAGACCGGCAGCGTGAAGTGCAACTGCAGCCGCGGGTCATCGGCGGCCACTTGCTGCGGCACATCAGACGTGCGCAATACCAAGGGCAGGCCGCTTGCACTGGGCCGTAGGATGGCCGGCAACCCGGCTGGAGCCTGACCGTGATCCGCGACGTAGATATCGAACGAGATGCGACGATCGAGCGAACGACCGTTCTGCGACCGGATCCGATCGACCCGCGGCATGCCGGCGAGCACCAGATGGTAATGGCCGCCAGGTCGGAAAGAGCCATCGCTCAGATCCTTGGCGAGTGGTGGCTTTGGCACCCACGACACCCAATCCGTGCCAACCCTGAGCGGCGCTCCGGGCACCTGATGGCCGTTCTCGTCGATCAAGGTCACCGAGTCCTCGGTCACCGACGTCGGCCGAATTGGCTCGGAGAAGTAGATGGTGACCGCGTCGTTAAGCAGTAGCGGTGCGCTGCGATTGCCAAGAGCGGGCGAAGTGCGATCGACCGTTAGCGCGGCTCGCCCCGGACTCTTCCCCCAACAGCCTGCCAGCCCTGCGAGCAGGGGCATCAGTAGTAGGAGTTTCGGCCAATGGGATCGCATGCTTGTAGCCAATGATATCGGAGATCGGGCAGCTTGCCCCAAAGGCAACTGCCGAAACGAGCCGCAGAGCGATTCACTCCCCAACATAAGACAACGCGCGCCCCCCCCCACGGGGAACTATCGAGCAGAACGGTTCTTAGCTCACCTGATGGCGCATGGGCTCAAACGCAAACGGGCCGCCCATGGGCGGCCCGTTTGCGGCGTCGCGAACAACGTCTCTCCTGACAAGTCGCCCAGCGTTAGCCGAGCAGCTTGGCGATCCCTATTGGCCCGGCGCCAGGCGGTAAACGATGCTCATGCTGCGCAACGACGGCGACAGAGTCGGGCTCACGTCGACGTTGTTGGTCATTACGAGACGCGGGTTCAAGAAGCGCGGGTAGAGGCCCGTCGCCGGGTTGCTGATGTCCGTGATCTCATCTTCGGTCACGTAAGACGTCAGGCCCGTTGCCACGACGCGGGGTGCAGAAGCGACATTGGCGCTCGAGTAACGGTATGCCTCACACGAGTAGTGCGCGTTCAGCAAGTTGCCGCGGCCCGGATCGTTGTTGCCAAGGTTCGGCAGCGAGTCGTTGGCATTGGCACCGAAGATCGGGTTGTAGAGCTCCGCCGAGTTGAAGATCGTCTCGGAAGCGCGCAACTCGACCAGCACACCCGTGCCAGCAGGCTGACGCGTTTGCGGCGGATCTAGCTGCACCAAGATATCCGTCATGCGAAGTAGCGGGTTGACGCCCAACCAGTTCGGGAAGCCGGCCTCGGGGTTCTGACCGACAAGCTCGGAGCGCTGTGGCTGCAGCGTGTCGAAGAAGCCGAACGTCGTCGTCGATACCTTGCGAACGAAATCGGCGCGCGACCAGTGCAGCATGCCGTCGCCAGCCGGAGCCAGGAACAGCGCAGTCGCCGCGGCTCCCAGACCAGCATCCTTGACGACGCTCTGCTGGGCGCTCAGCGTGTTGGCTGGGTCGATGCGAATCTCTCCTCCCGTGATCAGGTCGAAACCACCCGAGGCGTGCACGCGAACGCGCGGCCACGACGGGTAACCATTACCACAACCACTAGCGACGGAATCGTAGTAACCACCTGGGTCACCCCCTGCGAAGTTGCTCGGCGGGCCAAGCATGGCAACTTGGAAGCCATTGGTCGCGGACGCGAGACCATTCGCCGAGTCATCGGGGAACAGCTTCATGTCGACAAGCAGTGGCAACGCGATCGGGTCGTGGTCACGCTGATTGGAGCCAACGAAGTCACCCGGGTCTTGGACCCAGACGCCACTGCCGAACTGCGCGAACTCCGGGTCCACCACGCTGGTGATCCAAGGCGAGTCGATGTTGGCCGTCTTGTCATCGTTCGGAAGGGCGCCGTCCGGGTTCTGCGCGCCACCGAGACCGATGACATTGCCCGTCGCGTCGACCGTCACCAAACGCGAATCGCGCCAAGTGTAGCTACGGTCAAACTTCGGGAACGGCACGTAGGTGAAGTTGGCGCCATCGCGAAACGCTTCGTTCGGGTTGATCGAGTAGATCCGGTCTTCGAAGACCGGAGTCATCGTCGAACCCTGAAGCGGGTTGTCAGCGAACACCGTCGACAAACTCGAGTTCATGCTGGCGCAGTCGAGCACACACCATGCAGCCTCGGGATCCATCGGATCGAGGATCAGCAACCAGTGTTCATCCGGACGCATGCGAGCGTGGCCCAGCGACATCGTGAAGCGGTCAAACTCGTCGTAGAGCACCGTCTCATCGTTGAAAGGACTCCAATACATCTGCTCGATGTCGAGACCGAACTCAGACGGCTGCGTATAACTCAGCGTGAAGTCATCTTCGAGGTAGCGCATCTGCATGCGCGAGCCCTGCGGCTTGAGCGGTTCGATGACGCGACCAACCGGTTGTGGCACCGACGCGAAATATGGGTAGACCTGTGGAACGCCCGGGGGACCAATCTCGTCACTCATCTGGGGATCCCAGTAGAGCAAGCCAGGGTGCGGAGCGCCCGTCGCATCAACCGGGACGACACCAAGCGGTGGTCCAGCAGCCGGCGGAATGGTCGAGTTCGGGGTGGTCGTCGTGCCAATAAATCCAAACGGGTTCTCGATCGGGTCAGTCGGGTCACCCGAGTCCCAACACTCGCCGCGGTTGATGCGACTCACAGTCTGCAAGTTGTTGCTGCTGGCCGAGCGGCCAAAGCGAATACCCGAGGCGCCGAACAGACGGCCGTTCTCGAGACGGAACTGACCGAACATGTCGACCGAACCTGGCAACGTGCCGTCTTCGTCCTCAGCTTCAAACCTGTAAGTGTGCCAACCGACCGGGTTCGGCGCAGCGTTGAGATCTAGCGTGAAGTCAACGGACCACGCTTCTTGCGGATTGCCGATGTCATCGAAGACCTCAAGCGAGTTGCCAGCGAGGTCAGTGACACCACCTTCCTTCAAACGAACGTGCACGCTGTAAGTCTCCGCCGGAGCACTCGGATCGAGCGAACCAATGTGGGCAAAGCCCATCGGCGGTTGCAGGCGCAGGATCGTACCGTCGCCCGACAGGTCGCTAAGACGAGTCGGCACGACGCGCGTGGTCGCGCGCTTCGGATCATCCATCTGAGTCGAGAACGACTCGACAACCGAAGCAACATTGGTCACGAGCAGGTTGGACGTGTTGTCGACTTGATCGAGGTCCATCGGTTTGGTGAACTCAATCGAGATCGACGCGTCGGGATCGATGTCGACACCCGGCACGCCAGGAACCGGTTCGATGCGAACGAACTGGTTGCGCCACTGACGGTCAGTGAGCACCGTGCCACCAGACGAAAACGGCACTTCCTCAACGTAGATAGCACGCAAGGAGCAGTCTTCGCCTTCGAGCGTCGCGTTCAAGCGGAACGAAACTCGGTTGCCGTCCGAGTCACGACCGGGGCTAAGCGTCGCAACACGCAGGTCGGCGGTCAACCAGGTCTCGCCTTGGCCCGAGTCGCCAGCGGGCGCGTTCGGGGACGTGCCAACGGCTGGGTCGTTCGCGTTCGCTGAAATGCGGAGGTTCTGAAGGACCTCGGCGCGCAGGCCGACGGTTTCAAACGTGCCGTCGAGGAGTTGCACAATGACATCCTGCGTCAACAAATCGCCAGCGCGCAACGCACGTTGCGTCGGGATTGCCAGGGGGCCGCGTGGTAGTCCAGTGCTATCGAGCGGGCCATCGACGAACGGGTAGCGGGCGCGGATCGGCACGAGGTTGCCGCGCTTGTTAACCGTAATGGTCCGCGCGACCGCGTCGATGCCGATGATGCCCATGGCCATCGCGCCGACAATCTTCGGTGCTTCCGGCTCGGATTGGCGGCCAGCAAGGCCGTCCGCGAGGTTGCCAGAACGGAAGTCACGAATGACGGACTCGCGCGCGGCGCTATCGACGCCGTTCAGTTCAGAGACACCGTCGCGGTCAACGTAGAATGTCGACAGCACGCTGCCACGAACTGGGATCGCAATGCGAATGTTGGCCGTGACATTGTCCGCGGACAACGGCAAACCCGGCGACGTGATGCCACCAGCTGCTTCGCCGCCAAGGATGGTCGTGTCGAGAATGATCGAGTCGCCTTGCGGCACAACACGATACTGAAGGATCCGGAACGCATCGACCGGCTGGACAACTTCCGGATCGCCCTTGAACTCGAGCAACTGGATCGCCGACGGGTTCGCCACGAAGAAGTCCGGCGACACATCAAGATTGCCACTGAACTTCAGGCGAATGGCTGCATTGCGCGGCACAATCGGGATCGGACGCGTCTGCGTGTTTTGCGAACGGTACGAAGCCGGCAATTGCGACAGACCAGTCTGAGCGCTTGCCAAGGCCCCGCTGAAGTTCTCTTGCTCAGGGCCATCACGATCATCCCAAAGAATGATCAGCTGCTCGTGGCCGACGTTCGTGTCGAACGGGAGGAACTCGTAGTCAGCCGTCGCAGCCAGGTTGCCGGCAGCATCGAACAATGACTGGGATTCGATGTTGGCGTTGATCATGACATCGCGATCAATCAGCTCCAACTCGCGATTCATGCGCAGACGACGATCGCCAACGCTCGGATCAATCCGCCGGAAGGCATAGACGTCGACCAGGCGGCCAATCTCAACACTCACCAGGGACGGTTGTGAGCCGCTAGGGCCGAACTCTCCATCCTTAGTACTCCCATCACATGCCGCAAATGCGGCTAGCGCTATGGCCAACGGCCAAACTCGGGATCGGTTATTCGCTTGCATCATGTCAGGTGCCTTCGTTGCTGTGCCAGCGGCAGGCGCTGGCGCTTCATATTCCCAAGGCTGTATGGACAGCCCGGGGACAGGTCTCGGATATCGGAAGGAATGTAGGGGTGGGATTTGATTGGCTACTCGCGATGCCAGCGGCATCGAGGGTTTCCGTGGAGGGCCAAAAGCCCCCCTTGCTATTAGAACCGGAACGGCAAGCGCAGGAACTGAAGTTCCGGACGTGGCGATTCGGGATTGAGATTCGGTGGTCCGTCCTGCGTAACCGTCTTGAAGGCGGTGTCGAACAGGATGTCCCACTGCACGAAGTTGGCGCCCAGTGCGCGGACTGCTTCCTGCACAACAGGATCAGTCATGTCGTAAGCGAACGTGCCAGGCGTCGCTGGGTAGCGAGCCGCGTTGCCATCCTGTGGGTCCTGGTGAAACGCGAAACCAAAGCGCACGTTGGCGACCGGAATGCGAGCACCGGAGTTACCGATGTAGCTACCGCCGAGACCATCTTGGCCATCGGTGATGACTTCGAAGAACTTGGCGACAACACGAGCTTCAACAGCCGTGGAATCGAGCGCGCCATCAGCCGACGACAACACCATCTCGTTAGCGGTGTGCGCCATGATGCGGTGGCTGCCAACAACCGAACCGTCCGCTGCGAGCAACTCGGCTTCGTATTGGCTGTATCGATCGTCGGTCGCGCCGAGGCTCGGCTGCGTCAGTTGCACGCGGTAGGCCGGACGACCAAGGAACGTCGAATTGGCGTTCATCAATAGGATGCCAGTCGCAGCCACGGCTTCGGGGAAGATCACCGAAGCGCGACCTTGCGCGACAACGAAGTCGGCGTAGCCGAGAGCGATACTGTTCACATCCGCCTCCACACCAGCCCACTCGTAAGCGGGGCCCGTCTCGATACCACCCGACGTCACAATGCCACGCGGCAATTCGTCAGGAGCGTTGCCAACGTCACGACGAGCTGTCGCACCGGTGTCAATCCACTTCGAACGCAAACGCGACTTACTGGCGAAGGCCGTCGGCAAGAGAATCGGCGACGGGCGAATGTCGCCTTCGTTGTCGCCGATGTTAATCGTTGCGCCGGTGTCATCGACACCGTTGCCGAGCGCATCAGGAAAGCCGCGCCAGGCGAGGATCTGCTGCTTCTGGACCGCCGGCGCCAAGGCGCCATTCAGTATCACACGAATGTTGTCGTCGAGGATCGTGTTGGTGCCGTCTATGGAGGTCGCCGGGTCACCAGGAGGTGCCATCAGCTGAACGATGCCCATGCCGCCAAAGCCACCGAGCGGCGCGCTATCATAGACATCTCTAAACGAGGCGGTGATGTTCGTACCACTGGCGGGGTATTTGCCCTGGACAACCGGCGGCTGCGTGCCAGTGACGCAAACGCCACCATCAGCAGAGATCGAGAAGTCATAGTCGTTTTGGGTGTAGGTGCCACCACGAGCGTTGATCTCAATGCTGTCGGCTGACATCAGCACGACCATGCCACCAGCACCACCGCCACCACCGCCACCAGCGGCCGAGGAGCTCGACGGCTCACCACCACCACCGCTGCCGCCATCGGCCGTGATCGTGCCAGACTCGCGGATAATGATCGGGCCGAGCGCCTTGACGATCAGCACGCCACCACCGCCACCACCGCCACCACCAGAACTGTCGTTCTCGAAGTTCGGATCGTCGACGCCACAATCACCGTTGTAGGAGAGGTCGCCGCCACCACCACCACCACCGCCACCGATCGGAAGCGCGAGCTCACCGCTGATGCGAAGGTTGGTGTCGAAGCGAACGCCGACGCCCCAGTAGTCGTTGTCGGTGCGGGCATCGACGAAGACCGTCGGGCCAGCGACCGCACCTTCAAGGTTGCGGGTCACGGTGCCAGCCGCGCCAAGGCAGCCGTTACCACCGGTGCCGGTTTGCTGTTGGAAGACCGCAAAGGGGTTGGGGGATGCACCACCGAGCGTGCCAGCCGGGGCGATCTTCTGCTTATAGTTCGGGTCACCCTGTGTGGCGAGCGAGCCGCCGCCACCACCAGCACCGCGGCCACAACCAGCCGTGCAGGACAGGGTGCCGCCACTGCCACCTAAGCCTGCAACCTGCTGAGGGCCGTTGCCTGTGCCACCGGCGAGGTCACGAGCGACCGTGCTGGGCGAGCCATCGCCACCGTCACCACCACCACAAGCACCGAAGCCGCCTGGCTTGGCGACGTTGGCGTTGCCCGACGAGTTGACGGCTCGGCCGTCGCCACCGCGAACGGACAGCGTGCCAGCGACATCAAAGCTTCCCGACACCAACCAAACCATCGGGTTCGTGCCGACACCACGAACGATCTTGCCGACCGGGATGGTCACCTCATTGAAGTTAAAGACGCCGCCCGAAACGTTGTAGGGCGAGCCGACCTTCGGAGTAACGAGCGTGAAGTCCGTGTTAAGCACCGTCTCAGGCGCCGTCGGTTCAAACTCAGCACCAGTGACGGTGCCTTCAAAGTTGAAGCCAGCCTTGAGGAAGCCAGGGCCAACCTCAGCGGCAGGCTCAGAGAATGCGGCGGCCATATCGACGTTGGACGATGCCAAGAAACTGTCGACCATGCCGTCGAATTGCTGCTCGTAGGCGCGCTTCGTCTGGAACGTGCCGAAGACACGTTCGAACGCGACGTTGGCGACGTTGGACTCACCGGAGATATCTTCGAGCGTGCGCTCCATGACCACGCGGACCTCCGCGTTGTTCGGCAGCACACCGAGTGGACGCAACACCAAGACCGAGCCGCTGACACCATTGAACTCAAGTTCGATATCGGCGGGGATCCACCAGTTATCACCAAAGATCGGGTCGTCGTATTCGATGAACACGCGACCGCGACTGTTGCTGTTGCGCAGCAGCGGGTCCGTCTCGATCGCCACCGGCACGTTGGCGCTCGACGGGTTCAACGGTTGATCGAACAGCAAGCGAATCTCAACCGGCGGGCCACCAAGCTTGTTGAGCACCACGCCTGTCGTGTCCGGCGTTGGCGTGATTTCGAAACCAACGCGGCGGGGACCACCAGCAAGCGTGTTGCTGAACAACATGCCCGGCGTCGAGCCTTCGGCCGTTGAGAATTGGAAACTGCGCGGGAGGCTAAGCGCCTTGCCCCCCACATCGCGGATCACCGTGCCATTGACGATGTTGCCACCGACGAGTTGCACCTGGTAGGTGCGGCCCGGACGGAAGCCACCGTTGGTATAGAGGTCATTAGTCGGCAACACCGGCACGAATTGCAGGCGGCGACCAACCTCAGCATCCCCTGGGCTGGCGGCCAACTGGAAGTAGCCAGCGACCGGTTCGGCAACCGTGGCGCCGATTTGATCGAAGACCTGGAAGCTGAAAGTCGTCAGGTCAACCGAATCGAGATCGACCGGGTTGCTGAAGTCGATGCTAATTGGATCGTTCAGGAACAACTGGCCGTTGTCACTGGGCTCAGTGCTGAGGACAATAAAGTCGCCCCCCGTTCCAGAACCACCGGCCGAGCTACCGCTGCCTGAGCAAGAAGCAAACACAACCAGAACGGCCAGGGAGAACAACCAGGCGGAGGACAATCGAGTCATGGCGCTATTTAACTGGCCCACTGCTGAGCGAAACTGCCGACGGATGTCGAGCAAGCCTCGCGGTCGGGGGGCTATCTGACGACGGCCTGCGCCCGACTGGTAAGTTGCCAGTTGGTTGAAGGATGACGCCATACGGATCTGGGAGAGGGGTTCCAAAGGCAATGCCGGCCGCAAGCCACACCACCGAATCCATAGCCTACGAGCGGACATCCTTACGGAGACCAACTTGCGACTGAAAGTCGATGGCATGGGGATCATACGCACAGCGCGATGAGACGCTAATGCGGGGGAAGTTGCGGGGGGAGAGGCCGTAGCCTTGGGGGAGTAGGGGATTGGACAAACGACCTGCTCGCGAGGGGGGGAGTCGCGAACAGGCGGGGGTTTCGTTTTGAGAATCTAGCGGACGAACATGGCCAGCAGCTTGCGGCCGCTGGCCGACTCGCTCGGTGAGCTAATACTCTCGTCGAGCGAATATGTGAATCTGACTACTGCTGCCAGCGGAACGACAACGAGAAGGTGTCGATGGAAGGCGCAACCGGGGGATTGGCCGTCGTGTTGTTACTGGTGATGAAGCGCCAATTGACGTAGCGGATGTCCTTCGGGTTGAACGTTTCGTTCGGGCCCGCGAACTGCAGCGTGTAGGCCGGATCCATCAATTCGTTCGGGTCCTCGACGTAGCTCGTGACCGTGCGGTTGTAGAGATGCGTCCACCAGTTGCGCGCTTGCGAGGAACCCGGAATCGAGCGGGAATCCCACTTACGTATGTGAGCGTCGCCAGCCTTGTAGGGGTCGAGCGCGAAGTTGTCTGCCGTCGGCTTCAGTTGGTCGCGCATGCTTGCGTCGAAGCCAGGGTTGGCCGGCGGGTTCGGCTGCGGAAACAGCGCCGACGTCGTGCTCATCCAGGCGTTCCAATAGAACGGCGACGGATCGACGGCACTCGCACCGCGGAACTGCGGCACCAGCGACGTGCCGGACGGCAGTCGCGACAGCGGTGGGTCAAACTCGTACGCGAGCGCCGGCAGCACACCCTGCGGCGCGTTCGGCTGACCATTGACCAGGTAGAACGGACCGAGACGCGGATCGGCGAAGCCTTCCGGAACACGGTGCGGGTTGTAGAGGTCGACAAAGCCATTCGTAATGACCGTCTGGCGCTTCAGCACGTCCATCATGATCCAGTAGAACGTGTTGTCGCGAGCCGCCGTGCCACCACCGGTCGGCGTAAAGCCACCCGATGCGGTGTTCCACTGCGGGTCACCTGGCGAACGGCAAAGCGCGGCATTAAACTGCGTCGCCGCACGACCCGCGGTGAGAGCACGGAATGAAGGCTGCGGCGAGGACTGGACTGTCACGGCCGTCTGCCAACCGTTCGTGCCCAGTGCGACGTAACCACCACCGGCTGGCAACTCCGACGAATCGCAGTAGGTCCAGAAGTCGGCGAGCAGCGGCAGCGCGATGCTGCCGACGAGACCGCCGGTGAAGTTATCGCCGGCGTTCGGGCTCGCGAGTTGACGGTTGCGAGCGTCGTTCCAGAACGAGTTAACGAAGCGCACGCTGCCAGCCTGGCCTGCCGGATCAACCCAGCGACGCCCTTGCCCCATGCTGAACGGTGACAGGATGTATGGAGCGTAGACGCCGCCACTGAGGTCGGAGCCAATGCTATTGTCCGAGAGACCACCCTGCTCGACCACCGTTTCATCGCGGTAAACGAAGTAGGGTTCCTGAAACTCAGGTAGCGGCAGGAAGCGGTTGATGCCATTGACCTCGAGCACAACCTTCGACGGATCAATCGTCATCGTCGAATCGACATAGGCCACGGCGCGCGGCGCCTGGCTTTCTGCCGTGGTGCCCGAGCCAGTCGGCTGGGGGTTCCAAGCGAAGTTACCTTCAAACTGGGAGCGCAGACCCGAGTCTGGCAGTGACGGCAGCGAGCTAAAGTCACCGACACATGGGACCGGGCGGTATTCTGAGTGGCCGAGCCACAGCGATACGCGGTCAAACTCATCGTACGACAGGTTGGTCCCAATGTAGGGAGCCCAATACATCTGCTCGATATCGAGGTTGAAGTCGAACGGGTCGGTGCGCGACAGGCTCAGGTCCACTTCGCGCCACAACGTCTGCAGACGGCAGCCATAGGGGTTGAGCGGGTTCTGGATACCGGCCGTGACCAGGTTGTTGGCGCTGTTGGTGCCGACCTGCAATTCGTTGGCTCCACTGACCACATACTGCGGGCACCAGGCGAGCGGGTTGGCCTGGTTGGGCACCGGCGGTTGCTGTTGGATCGGCGATTGGTTGAGGTTGTCGGCCGTGACACGAACACGAATCGTTGGACGAGCCAGCAGCTTGCCATCCAGGTAGATGAAGCCACCGAACAAGTCTTCCAGCGGGTAAGCCGCAGCGATCGAAGCCACCGTGGCCGGCTGGACTTCGGAAGGCAGGAAGTAGCTCGGATTGGCGTCTTCGTCGCGCGACGCAAAACGACGCACAATCGAGATCGCCAAGTTATCCGCGAAGACCGGTTCGTTGCCGTTCATGCGGGTGTCGACGGTGAACGGGATCACCACGCTGTTGCTGCGGTCGGCGGTCGAGCCTTGCAGGTCAAGCGGGTTGCCGGCCAAGTCGCGAATGCCGCCATCGGGCGAATCCGAGATCAGGTGCAAGAAGTAGCTGTAGTCGACGCCCGACGGCGCGTTACGCATCGTGTTATCGAGATAGAAGCCCGTCGTCGGCTGCAGGCGCAGCGACGTTTGCGAACCATCTTCATCGAAGACGCGCGACGTGATCAGGTAGGGCGTGCGGTACTTGGCGAGGTCGAACGTCGCCGGGTTCATGCCTTGACCAGTGTTGCCGTTATTTTCCCACGGACGATTGGCGATGAAGTCCTCGATGCTGTCCTCAGTGCTGAGGTCGCGCATCGCGAAGAAGAACGTATCGGCCCACTTGACCGTGTCCATGTCGACCGGCTTCGTGAAGCGAACAATCGAGCCAGCGAAAGGCGAGACGAACTCGTTTTGCTGCGGCCGGTAGCCGTTCAATTCGAGGGGTTGCGGCGTGAAGGCAAGGAAGTTGCGCGGATCATCGCGGCCAGCAAGGCCTCCTGCGGTGTACTCGGCAAGCACCACGGCGCGCGGCGCGTTCTGCACCAACCAGGATTCACGTTCGGTCAGCGACGACGGGTAGCCGGACTGATTGCTCGGGTCGATGTCTTCCAGACCGGGGATGCGACGGATGCGCACACGCACGTGCTGCACCAGCGGGCTGTCGCGGTCATCCTCGGGGTCGACAACAACTTCGGCGCTGCCAAACGGCACACCCGAACTGTCCGAAACGAAACGGAGCACGTCACCGCGATCGATCTCGTGCGAGAGGCCATTCTTGTAGATGGTCACTTCCTGCGTGAAAGCGTTGACGCTTTCAACACGCTCGAGATACGTCGGAATCTGGCCGACGATCCGCAACGGCAACGGGTCGCGAACGAAGCCGCTGGCGATGTCCGCCGAATCATCGGCTTGGTTACCCGAGCGGAAGTCACGAACGAGCGAGTTGCGGCTACTGTTGTTTAGACCAGTGATGCCGCCGCTCACTTTGGCGCGCAGTCCTGGAATCGCAAGCGGGCCATCGAGGGCAACCGCAATGCGGATATTGGCGCCCACTTGATCGGGCGAAGCCGGCAAGCCGGCCGCGTTGTTGCTGGTCTGGTATTGCAGGCCTTCCGTGCCGAGCAGGACCGGATCAAGAATCAACTGGGTGTCGCCAACGACGATGCGCACGGGCATCGGAACAAAGCCATTCGGCTGGGTCGGGTCGTCAACAATGCGCAGCAACTGCACTGCTTCGGTGTTGCGAAGCGCGATCACTTGCCCGCTCTCGCCACGCTCCACGAAGAACGTGTCATCGATGCCGAGCGGAGCGGAGAAACTCAGCCGGATCGCTGCGTTACGCGGCACGACGGAGTAAGGAATACCAACGCCACCCTCCCCGAACAACATCGGCGAGACCGAGCGCAACTCGTCGTCGAGCGCTGCGAATGCTTCGACAAACGCCTCACTCGTCACGTCGCGCGGAATGAACAGTCGCGGTTGCAGCGTGTCGGGGTCAGCGGCAATGAAGTCGTAAAGGACCTCGCCATCGCCAAGAGTAGACTCCGTCGGACGCTGGTCCTGGATGTTGCCGCCAATAACCACGTCCCCCTGGAACAGCGCGATCGTTGTGCCTTCGGGTGTCACTCGCAAGCCGTAGACATCGGCCAAGCGGCCGTATTCGACCATCGACAACTCCGGCTGCACAGTGCCGCCAGCAGTTGCGTTGGCCGTGGTTGCACCACCACCACCGCTACACCCGGCAAAGGCGAGCAGTGCGAGCGGAACCACAAACACGGAAGCGAAAGCGCGTCGGATGATCATCATTGGACGTCGGGTCGGCTGACCCTGGAGTTCTGAAATCCCTACGAATGGCTGGCAGCCTGCCACCTGTGAGTTGTTTGCCCTCATGGAAAGCAACGAAGGGGATTGTGGCGACATCGTAAAATTAGGTCGATCACCGCCGCGTCACACCAAGAGGAATGAGGACGATGGCAATCTGAATGCTGGACGGTTTCGGAAGAGTCCGTCTCGGAAGAACCCATTCTTCCGCCGCGACAGCGGAGGCGAGAGGGGCCCTGAATATGCTACATCGGGTGTTGCCGGGTGCCGGGGTAAGCTCCGGAAGAACCTGATGTCTCACTACAGGGATAACAAACATCATGCCGTTAGATCGGACAGCTGCAAGCATCCCCAAACCCCGACGCCACCGGGGTTTGTGATTTCGCCTCAGTTTAATCGGCCGCACCGAGCGAGCGCGTCGCGTGCTTTCCCAGTGCGATTCCGCTCGATCAACTTTTAAAGAAGTTGGTCGCGGTCCTGCGAATGTCGCTCTTGAGCTAGCTCTTCTGCCAAGCGAAGCCGGCCGCGTCGGCCTGGGCTTCCGACTCAAAATAGACCCGATTGGCAGGCTTGATACGGCGCACTTCGGCCGCGCTGTAGCGGTACACGATGCGGCTGGTGCCGTTGCCGACGAAGCGCGCTTCGATTTCTCGCGTACAGAAACCACATGACAACGTCGGCGGCGACTCCTGGTCGCATACACGGAAGTCACGCTTCAGATAGCGAACGCCTTCGTTGTTAGTGATGCAGCGTTCGTTGCGACAACGCAAACCCGCGGCCCCCACCGACCCCGCCATGACCGAGCCAGGCATGACTGACAACAGGTCTGGCTGTTTGGCGCGCAATTGGATCTTGCCCATCAAGTAGGCCATCAGCGCCATGCGCATCGGCACACCGAGTTCTGCCTGACGGAAGTAGATCGAACGCGGATCATCATCGAGGTCGTAGCTGATCTCGTCGACGCGCGGCAACGGATGCATGATGCGCGCGTCCTTAGTGGACGCGGCACTGAGTGTCGAAGGCGTCACGCGAGGGTAGTCGCTGGTGTCCTGGCCCTCATGACGTTCGCGCTGCGCACGCGTCATGTAGATCGCATCGATGCGCGACACTTCGACGTTGCCGAGCTTCGTGAACAGCGCCAACTGGTGTGGCTTGCTCGACGTCAGATAGGCCGCAGCGTTACTGCTACCAGCCAATCCCGGTAGATCCTCAACGGACGCGGTTGCCGCTTGCACGCCGAAATCGCGGCGCAATCGGTGCAACACGTAGTCAGGCAACTCGAAGCCCGGATAAGGCATCGTGACGATGTTCGCGCCGAATCGCGCCAGCGCGTAGCAGAACGAATGAATCGTGCGCGAATAACGAAGGTCGCCACAGAGCACGACTTCGAGTCCTTGCAGTCGACCCTTCTCCTTCCACAGCGTGTAGAGATCGCACAGCGTTTGTGTCGGGTGCTCGTGCGCACCATCGCCGCCATTGATCACCGGCACCGTCGCATAGCGCGCGGCGACCCGCGCGGCGCCGTCCTCGGGATGGCGGACGACCAGGATGTCGGCGTAGCTGCCACCAACGACGCGCACCGTGTCGGCCAGGGACTCGCCCTTGACGCGACTCGTCGAACCGGACTCGGCTGCACTGATGACTCCGCCACCTAGACGCAGCATGGCCGACTCAAAACTCAGGCGCGTTCGCGTGCTCGGCTCGAAGAACAGCGTCGCCATGATCGCGCCGCGGCACAGGTCCGACCACGCGTGCAAGTTCGCCTTGAATTCGTCGGCGTGATGGAAGAGTTCGAGGATCTCGGCAGTGCTCAGGTCCTCGATGGAAACAAGGTCACGTTTGACGTGTTCTGCCATCGACGCTGGTGATCATGCCGAGGGAGGGTCCGCGGGGCAATCAGCATCGAGTGCGAACAACTGCCTGCGCTGAACTTCGTCGAGCGCGGCAAAGCCGCCAACGCCCCCCACTTGCTCGCCAGCGGGGCCAGCGGGCGCGGATTCGGCCTGGGTTTCCGGCAAACCGGTTACCGGCAAACGGGCCTCGGGCAACCGGCGATAACTGGCCAGCAAGCTACCGAGCGTCGTCCGGACCTGCTCCGCGGTCCCGGCTTGCGTCGACACATCGAGGTCACAGGCCACATCCGCTGGCCAGGGTGCCTGCGGCAAGTCGACCTTGCTACGCACGACCAACGAACTTTCTGCCATCAGCGCGCGGTCGCTGCCGGTCGGCCCAATCGAGCCATCGATAACGAGGACCACCAGGGCGCCGCGACGCCAGGAACGACCGCTCGCGATTGCTAACTGGTCCAATTCCGACGCCGCCGGGCCTTCGCCAGCCGTGTCGACAAGCTCATACGGATAGCCCGCCAAGGTCGTAACCTCGGCAACCGCATCGCGGGTCAGACCAGGCGTATCGCCAGTTAAAGCACGTTCCCGAAATAGTAGTTGGTTGAAGAGTGATGACTTGCCAGCGTTCTGCTGGCCGACGAGAACCACTCGCGCGGGGTCAACGAGCGCTTGCGCTACGCGGCTTCGCTCGCGCGCCGCAGCGATGCCAACGCTGCGATCCGGCGACGCGCGCAGCGCGGCCAATTCGCCATCGAAGTCGAACGAAAGCTGCTCGAGCGCCAGCGAGAATTGAGCGGTCGACAACGCCTCACGCAGCAGCCGTTCGGCCGGGCAGCCCGGAGCTACGACGACAACGCCAAAGCGTTGATCCAGTTGATCGAGCACGGCTGGGGCCCCGTGCACGTGCAACTCCAACTGCTGGTTAGCGCGTGAAACGACCAACACGTCGTCGACCACCTGCCCATCGAGCCGCAGAACGGCCCGCATGGGTGGCTGCCCAGCAACCAACTGGCACGGCTTGCCCGCGGGGGTCTCCAGCGCCGCCAGAATGAGTTCACGTTCGGCTGCAGCCACGCCAAGAATGGCTATGCCAGCTAGTCCTGGTGGCGAGAGCAGATTCATCAGAGCTACACCTGGGGCATCGCCGCTAGCTCCGCCAAGCCATCGTGTAGCAGTTCGGGGACGAACACGCAGGCATCGTCATCGAGCGTGGCGACGCCCAGTCGACGCAGCCGCTCGGCATTGCCGCCGGTCACGACTAGCTTGGCATCGGGGCAGTGGCTGCGAGCATCGCGTACCAACCGTTCCACCAATCCCGCCCATCCGAGCAAGACGCCAGCATCGACGCATTCCTGAGTGCTGTTCGCCGGGATGACAGGAATGGCATCGAGGTTCGGCTCAGGTAGCGCCCTAGCCTTCGCCGCGAGCCCAGCCACGAACGCGGCGAGCCCCGGCGCAATCGCGCCACCATGGAAGACACCGGCAGCATCCACCACATTGACGGTTGTGGCGGTGCCACAGTCGATTGTGATGGCAGCACCAAAGCGCCGATAGGCGGCAAATGCACCAAGCCAACGATCGGCGCCGAGTGTCGCCTTGGTGGTATATGCGAGCTGCAACGGGCACTTCACGTCAACGTCGGCAACCGCGATTGCCACGTTCGGCAAGGCCTGACGGATAGCAGCCAATGCCGAGGCAACGACACTGACGGCGAGCGCACGAGTTGGCTGCGAGCCGACGAAGGACGCTAGAGCCGTGAAGTCCGGGCGCATGCTATCCGTCGACCAGATCGCCGCATCAGTGCGGCGACAACGGATCGTGCTGTTGCCGCAATCAATCGTCAGCAATTGCTGCGGCGCAGTCACCAGCAAGCTCCTGCGCCTACTTCTTGTTGGGCGCCAGATAGACGCGCGTGACTTCCTGGCCGTTGGACAACCACTTCGTCGCGTACGAACGCACGCCGCGCTTGTAGTCCTTCTTGACCATGTTGACGGCCTGCGCCTTCGAGGACACCTTGCGGTTGTTGACCTCAAGCAAGACGTCACCGGTCTGCACACCAAACTTCTGGGCTACGTCTGACTTGATGTTGCGTACCGACAAGCCGCGCATGCTGCTCGTCTTGCTGACATAGGTGTCGACGTGAACGCTTGAAAAGAACTGATCCGGATCGCGGAAGCTCGTCTCGTCCTTGCGACCGATGTGGAACTGGTTGCCGTAGCGAGTTGTGTTTTCGACTTCACGCCACTGGTTCGGCTTGGCGACCGGCTTGACGGTGGCCGACTCGGAGTCGCCCTCGCGACCCTGCAAGCGACGCAACGACAGCAACACCGACTGCGGGATATCGGCAGTCGTCTTGAGGAGTTCCTCTTCCTTGGGCTCGACCTTCGGTTCGCCTTCCTTGACCGGAATGGCGCGCGTGAAGAATGCCGACCCGGCACTCGCATCGACACGCACCAAGCGGATGTGGCTGTATTTGCCCCACAGTTTTGCCGAGCGACGAATGTCTCCGCCGTCGTCGACCCAGATTTTCTGCAGAACATCAAGGCCAGCGATTGTCGTAGGCATCGCCGACGGTTGCTGCGGAGCGACTGGTCTGGCGTTCCGACTGCGACCACGACCGCGACTAGTCCTGGTCGTTGCCGTCGCGGGTGCCGCCGCCAGGTCACGCGGACCACGGCCGGCGCGTGCCGTCGACGTCGGCGTCGGAGCCGTGTTTTCGCGAATCCACCATTGCGGCGGGTCGACTGCAGCTTGCTCCGTGTAACGAATGATGACGTGGGATCTGCCGCCCTTGCCACGGTCTTCGCCATCGTAAACCAATGACACCAATTCGAAGATCTCCTCGAGCGGCGTGAGGTCGACGACGGCCTCAACGAGTTCGGACGCGTTTGCCAACTCTGCGCCGGTTGGCTTGCGCTCGGGCAACTTGCCGATCAGGTTTACCTGCTTCAGTTGCGGCCACCAACTCGAGGCGGCGTAGTTCCAGGCGCTGGTCTGCGGGCCCTTGCCCTTGCCAATCGCGATCAACTTGACTGCGTCGTCGCGCCCCTTGTAGGTCGCCGCCGTACGGGCGTCACCCTTCCACAGATCAAGCGAGTTGTAGACCGTCAATCCAGCCCAAGCAAACAAGCCGAGAGCCAGGACATAGAGGAGTGGGGGTATGAGTCTCATCGGCGGGTGCTCACGCTAGCGGAAAGCTGGACAAGCTGAAACGAACCGCAACGGATTCAAGCCATCGTCTGACGATCTGTTCATCGGCGTATTCCCTTAGGCCGCTCCGATTTCGCCCAGAATCAGTAATCGCCGGCCCCCCCGGCGTCCGCCCGGAGTCCGCCCGGAGTCACCCAGCATCCATGCCAAGGGGGTCTCCAAAACCAAAACACCCCGCTCGCGGCGGGGTGAAGGGCACTGCCAGACGCAGTGTTCGGATTGGCTTCGCTTAGCAGGCTAAGTGCCTACCAGGCGAAGTGACTACCAGGCGAAGTGCCTACCAGGCGAAGTGACTACCAGGCGAAGTGCCTACCAAGCGAAGTGACTGTAAGCGCTGTTCGCCTCGGCCATCTTGTGCACGTTTTCCTTCTTGGTCACTGCGGCGCCCTGGTTGTTGAAGGCGTCAAACAGTTCTTCGGCGAGGCACTTGGCCATCGGCTTGCCGCGCTTGGCGCGGGCCGCGTCGACCATCCAGCGGATGGCGAGGCTTTGCTGACGGCGCTTGGTCACTTCGCGCGGGACCTGGTAGGTCGCACCACCAACACGCTTCGAACGAACTTCGACGCGCGGCTTGATGTTGTCGATCGCCTTGGTGAAGACGTCAACCGGTTCAGCACCTTCCACCTTGCTGACGACGAGGTCGATCGCACTGTAGAAAAGGATCTGCGCGGTGGTCTTTTTCCCGTCCAACATGATCTTGTTGATGATCTTGCTGGCCAACTTGCTGTTGTAGCGGGGGTCACCCTTCAGGTGGACTTCAGTGGACTTGTAGGAACGTGGCATCAGTTCAGTGCGGTATTAGGTTTGGTCGGCGTGCGTCGTGAGCGACGGCCTACTTGCTTACTTGCTCTTCGGACGCTTGGCGCCGTACTTGCTGCGGCTACGACGACGGCTTTCGACACCAGAGGCATCGAGGCAACCACGAAGAACGTGGTAGCGCACACCCGGAAGGTCACGGACACGGCCACCGCGAATGAGCACAATCGAGTGCTCCTGCAGGTTGTGACCCTCACCCGGAATGTAAACGGTGGTCTCCTTACCGTTGCTGAGACGCACGCGAGCAATCTTGCGAAGAGCTGAGTTCGGCTTCTTCGGGGTCATAGTCTTGACCTGGAGGCAGACACCACGCTTGTGCGGGCAGCTGTCCAGAATCGGCGACTTGCTCTTTTCTTTGATCGTCTTGCGTCCCTTGCGGACGAGTTGATTGATCGTAGGCATTACAGTGTATTCGACAGTCCGGTTATCGAGGCGCCCTTCAAAATTGGACGCGACAGGCAGCGGCTAGACTGAGTCCAGCCGGGAATGAGGGGGGGAGAGGATACGGAATGCATTCTCGAAAGCAAGCCCGCCGCGGCCCCATCCTGTCGGGAGCCACGTCAAACTCGCGATTGCGGGCTTAGTCAGCCCCCTGGCCGGCACCCGTCGACGAGTCGCCCACCGGGCTATCGCCACCCGGAACGCCGTCGGTCGGCGGGGTGTCAGGGGTGTCGTCACTCGGTGCACGCGGCGTGGTGTCCGGACCGCTCCCAGCATCAACCGAGCCGAGATCCGACGAAGCGTCGGAGACCGGCGGAGTTGGTGCAGCGGGAGCTTGCGGCGCTGCTGAAGCCTCGGAAGCAAGCGGTGCCACCTCAACTGGCGGAGCCACCTCAACCGGCGGAGCAACCACAACTGGCGGAGCAGCCTCAACCGGCGGAGCAAGCTCGACTGGCGGAGCAGCCACAACTGGCGAGGCCATTGCCGGCATGCCATCCAACGGGTTGGCTTCGACCGGGTCTTCGTCGATTCCGTCGAGGCGAATCACCGGGCCACCCTCGTCGAGGAAGCCCTGCTTGCTCAGGCGGCCAATCTCTTCGGCCGCAGCCTGGAGGTCGACGTTCTTGAGCACGCGCGTCTTTTGGTAATCCCGGAAACCGGTGCCGGTCGGCACGAGGTGACCAAGGATGACGTTTTCCTTGAGGCCGACCAGGTCGTCCTGCTTGCCGGCTAGTGCCGCTTCGGTCAGGACCTTGGTGGTCTCTTGGAAGGACGCCGCGCTGATGAACGAGTCCGACTGCAGCGACGCCTTGGTGATCCCGAGCAACAGCGGCGAGGCCGTTGCCGGCTTCTTGCGCTGCTGACGCAGGTTCTGGTTGGCTTCGCGGAAGCGGAACTTATCGACGACGGCGCCGGGCAGGAACTCACTGTCACCCGGATCCTCGACCTGAATCTTGCGCATCATCTGCGCCAGAATGATCTCGATGTGCTTGTCGTCGATCGCCACGCCCTGGGCGCGGTAAACCGTCTGGACTTCGCGGAGCAAGTAGTTCTGAACCGCCTTCTCACCCTGAATGGCGAGCATGTCGTGCGGCACGAGCGGACCATCGACGAGGGCTTCACCAGCCTTGACGTGGTCACCACGGTGCACGCGCAGGTTCTTACCCTGCGGCACAAGGTGCTCACGCTCAACACCACCATCCTCGCCCTTGACGAGGATCGTGCGCTTGCCGCGGCGCTTGTCGCCAAGCTCAACGATGCCGTCGATCTCAGCGAGCACTGCCGGGTCCTTAGGACGACGCGCTTCGAACAGCTCGGTAACACGCGGCAGACCACCGGTGATGTCCTGCGTTCCTTGCACTTCACGCGGCGTCTTGGCGAGCAACATACCGGCAACGACCTCTTGGCCATTCTCGACTTCGATGTAAGCCTTCTCCGGAACCGGCGTGATCGCCAGACGGTTGCCACCTGCATCTTCGATGATGAGGTGCGGGTGCAAATCACCCTTGTGCTCAATCATCACCTTGCGCTGGACCTTGGTGTCCGCGTCACGCTCGATGCGGAACGTTTTACCTTCGAGGATGTCCTCGTAGCGAACCGTGCCACTGACTTCGGCGAGAATCGGATTGTGGTGAGGGTCCCACGAGCAAAGCGGCTGGTGTTCCTTGATCTCGTCGCCTTCGATGACGTTGACGATCGCGCCGAGCGGCACGGCGTGACGCTCGAGTTCACGATCTTTCTGGTCGACGATGAGGATCTCACCACGGCGCTTCAGCGCGATGATTTGCTTGCCACCCTTGTCGCTGTCGATTTCGACTTCAACGGTCTCGAGGTTGGCGAACTGGACGCGACCAGCGCGCTTGTTGCGCACTTCGGAGTCCTCGACCTTCTTCGATGCCGTGCCACCGATGTGGAACGTCCGCATCGTCAACTGCGTGCCCGGCTCACCAATCGACTGGGCGCCGATGATGCCGATCGCGAGGCCCGGCTCAGCCATCGAACTGCGCGACAGGTCCATGCCGTAGCACTTGGCGCAAGCACCCTTGCCCGCTTCACAAGTGAGCGGTGAGCGAACGCGAATCGTCTCGCTGCTGACGACCAGTTCGATCCTCTTGGCGATGTCGACGGTGATTAGCTCGTTCTTATCGATGATGACTTCATCGGTCATCGGGTCGACAATCGAGTAGAGAGCCACGCGACCGCGAACCGCGTCCACGAAGGTCACGGCGACCTTGTCGCCCTGGTAGACGGTGCCCTTATCGACGCCGTTCTCCGTGCCACAATCGATGATCGAGACGACGATGTTCTGGGCAACGTCGGCGAGCTTCCGCGTCAGGTAACCAGAGTCGGCAGTCTTGAGTGCCGTGTCGGCCAGGCCCTTACGAGCACCGTGCGTCGACGAGAAGTATTCGAGCACCCGCAGACCTTCGAGGAAGTTGGCCTTAATCGGCTGCTCAATGATCTTGCCGGACGGCTTCGCCATCAGACCACGCATGCCGGCGAGCTGACGAATCTGCTCGACGGAACCACGAGCCTTCGACATGACCATGCAATACACCGGGTTCACGTAGAGACGCCCGTCACGGGTGTCGTTACGCAACTCGCTGAGCATGTCCTCGCCGATCTTCTCGCGAGCGTGCGTCCAGGCATCGATGACCTTCAGGTAACGCTCGCCCTCGGTGATGATACCGCGGGCGTGCGCCATGTGGATCTTCTCCACTTCGTCGGCAGTCTTCTTAATGATGACTTCCTTACTCGGCGGGATGATCATGTCATCCTTACCGAAGGACAAGCCAGCACGCGTCGCCGCCTTGAAGCCCGTTTCCTTGAGGCGGTCCAACAGACGCAGCGTGGCGTCGCGGTCCATCAACAAGTGGCAGTCAGCAATGATGTTCGACAACGCCTTCTTGTCGAGGTCGTGGTTGTAGTACGGCATCCCCTCTTCGAGGATCTCGTTGAACATGATGCGACCAGGCGTGGTTTCGACGAGCGTCACGCCGTCGGTGGTAACCGTGTCGCCTTGGTTGCGGATCTCCACACCAGCGGGGAACTGCACCTTGATCCGAGCATGGATATGGATCTTGTCGCTCGAGTACGACATCCACACTTCGTCACGCGTCGCGAACGTCTTGCCTTCGCCGAGTTCGCCCGGGCGCTGCAGGCTCTGCCAGTAGCAACCGAGGACGATATCCTGGTTAGGGGCAATGATCGGGCCGCCGTGCGCCGGCGAGAAGATGTTGTTGATCGACAACATCAACGTGCAGGCTTCGATCTGTGCTTCGAACGACAGCGGCAAGTGAACTGCCATCTGGTCGCCATCGAAGTCGGCGTTAAAGGCCGAGCAGACGAGCGGGTGCACGCGGATGGCGTTGCCTTCGACCAGAACCGGCTCGAACGCTTGGATACCAATCCGGTGAAGGGTCGGTGCGCGGTTAAGCAGGACGGGGTGATCCTGAATCACCTCTTCGAGGATGTCCCAGACTTCCTCATCCTTGCGCTCCAGCATCTTCTTCGCCGACTTGATGGTATCGGCGTGGCCGAGTTCCTTCAGGCGGCGAATGATGAACGGCTGGAACAGCTCAAGAGCGACAACCTTCGGAATGCCACACTGGTGCAGACGAAGGTCCGGACCAACAACGATGACCGAACGAGCCGAGTAGTCGACGCGCTTACCGAGCAAGTTCTCGCGGAAGCGACCTTGCTTGCCCTTGATCATGTCCGTCAGGGACTTGAGCGGGCGGTTTGACGAGCCGAGCACTGGGCGGCGGCAGCGGTTGTTATCAAACAACGCGTCAACCGACTGCTGCAGCATGCGCTTCTCGTTCCGGATGATGACTTCCGGAGCGTTGAGGTCGAGCAGCTTCTTGAGACGGTTGTTCCGGTTGATCAGACGACGGTAGAGGTCGTTGAGGTCGGACGTCGCGAAGTTGCCACTGTCGAGCGGCACGAGTGGACGCAGATCCGGTGGGATCACCGGGATTGCGTCGAGGACCATCCACTCCGACTTGTTGCCGGAGTCACGCAGCATCTCAACGGTCTTGAGGCGCTTGATGATGTCCTTGATCTTCTGCTTCGACTCGGTGCGCTTGAGGTCTTCGCGCAGCGTCTCGCTCAGCAGCGGCAGGTCGAGCGCGCGCAGCAATTCGCGCACGGATTCGGCTCCCATGCCGGCCTGGAAGGCCATGCCATACTTCTGGCGCGACTGGCGGTATTCGTCTTCCGACAGCAACTGCAGCGCCTTGAGCGGCGTGTCGCCAGCGTCAGTGACGATGTAGTCCTGGAAGTAAATGACCTTCTCGAGGCTGGCGGTCTTGAGACCGAGCAGCGTGCCGAGACGCGAGGGCATCGCCTTGAAGAACCAGATATGAGCAACTGGCGCAGCAAGGTTGATGTGCCCCATGCGCTTTCGGCGCACACGGCTATGCGTGATCATCACACCGCACTTATCGCAGGTGATGTTCTTGTGCTTGATGCCCTTGTATTTGCCGCAGGAGCATTCCCAGTCCTTTTCAGGACCGAAGATCCGCTCACAGAAAAGACCGTCACGCTCCGGACGGTAGGTCCGGTAGTTGATCGTCTCCGGCTTCTTAACTTCGCCAAATGACCAATCGCGAATGTCCTCAGGTGAGGCCAGTCGGATAGTCACCGAAGCGTAGTCGTTGATCTTGTCGTAGATGGGTTCGACCATCGGGCGCGCCTTGTTCTCGTAGGTGCTAGTTGCTCACTCGCGTCGTCACGCTTGTGGGCAAGGGAAATATTCGGAGAGGGTGTATTGCAGACGTTGCGGCTGCTGCGAGCCAGAGGGCGTGAGCCCCCCATCAAACAGAGGGCGTTAGCCCCCCATCAAGTCCTCAGCAGCTCCGCGCTTGTGCAGTTCGATGTTCAGGCCGAGGCCCTTGATCTCGTTGCAGAGCACACCGAACGAAACCGGCGTGCCGGGCTCGAGGATGTTCTCGTTCTTGACCATTGCCTCGTAGATCTTGGTGCGGCCGTCGACATCGTCGGACTTAACCGTCAAGAGCTCTTGGAGGATGTTGGCAGCGCCGTAAGCCTCAAGCGCCCACACTTCCATCTCACCAAAGCGCTGGCCGCCGAAGCGAGCCTTACCGCCAAGCGGCTGCTGGGTGATGAGCGAATATGGACCAGTGGCACGTGCATGCACCTTGTCGTCGACGAGGTGGTGCAGCTTCAGCATGTAGAGCGTGCCGACCGTGACGCGTTGGGTAAACGCTTCGCCGGTGCGACCATCGAACAACTCGGACTTGCCGTCGGTTGCGAAGCCAGCCTTGGTCAGTGCGGATTCAATATCCTCCATACTGGCTCCATCGAAGACCGGTGTCTGCACGCGCCAACCGAGCTTCTTGGCAGCCCAGCCGAGGTGCGTTTCCAGGATCTGCCCGACGTTCATGCGTGACGGCACGCCCAGCGGGTTGAGCACAATGTCGACCGGTGTTCCGTCGGCCAGGAACGGCATGTCCTCGATCGGGTTGATCTTGGAGATAACGCCCTTGTTACCGTGCCGGCCAGCCATCTTGTCGCCGACCGAGATGCGGCGCTTGGTGGCAACATAGACCTTGACCATCTCAAGCACGCCTTGCGGCAGTTCGTCACCACGCGAGAGACGGTTGACGAGCTTGTTCTTCTCGGCTTCCGACTCTTCGATGCGCTCACCGAACTCCTGCAGGATTTGCAGCAGGCTCGCCTTGGTATTGGCGTCCTTGTGCTCTTCAGCAACCTGACGAACGCGATCGCGGATCGTGCGAAGATCCAGGATCAGCATTTGGTCATTGATACCCAACGGCTTGCCGTCGAGCGAAGTGACCGCGTCGCCCAGCAAGCCCTTGGCGCTCTCAAGGAGACGCTTGGTGCTGCTACGGAACTGCTTCAAGAACTCGATCTCGGCGTTCTTGATCTCTTCGAGGTTACGCGTCCGCTCGACTTCCGTGAGGTTGACCTTGCGGCTGTATTTCTCGGCGCCGATGACGATGCCTTCGACCCCGGTCGGGACCTCAAGCGAGGCGTTTTTCACGTCTTCGCCGGCGCGACCAAAGATCGCATGCAGCAACTTCTCTTCCGGAGTCAGCTCGCTCTTGCTCTTTGGCGCGACCTTGCCGACGAGGATGTCGCCGGGCTTGACGCGGGTGCCAACGCGCACGATGCCGCCCTCGTCCATGTGACGAAGAGCCTTCTCGCTAACGTTCGGGATGTCGCGCGAGAACTCTTCCTTGCCGAGCTTGGTCTCGCGAATCTCGACCTCGAACTCGTCAATGTGGATCGACGTATAGACGTCATTCCGGACGAGGTTCTCGCTGAGCAGGATGGCGTCTTCGTAGTTGTAGCCATCCCAAGGCATGAAGGCGACGGTGACGTTCTTGCCGAGAGCAAGCACACCGTTGTCGGTCGCGGCACCGTCGGCCATGACTTGGCCGGCCTTGACCTTGTCACCGAGTTGGATGATCGGCGTTTGGTTCTGGCAGGTGCGCTCGTTGAGAGCCTCATACTTGCGCAGCTTGTAAACCTCGTCGTCGACGACGATGCGCGTGGCATCAACCGCGGTGACCGTGCCGGCCTTCTTGGCTCGCACGACCATGCTGGAGTTGCCAGCGACGATCTCTTCCATGCCAGTGCCAACGATCGGAGCATCGCTGATCAACAACGGCACGGCCTGCCTCTGCATGTTGGAGCCCATCAATGCGCGGTTCGCATCGTCGTGCTCCAAGAACGGAATCAGCGAGGCCGAGACGCCAACCACCTGCTTGGTGGAGACATCCATGTATTCGACATTCTTGGCAGCCACGAGCGACGGGTCGCCCTTGACGCGGGCGATGACGTAGCCCTGATCGTCACCGATCAACTTACCGTTCTTCTCGGTCGGTGTGTCAGCCGGAGCCAACACCGAGTTGTTCTCCTGGTCGGCGCGCAGACGCACAACCTCGTCGGTGACCTTGCCGTTCTTGCAAACGATATAAGGCGTCGTCAAGAAGCCGTAATCGTCGAGCGACGAGTAGATCGCGAGACTGGAGATCAGACCGATGTTCGTGCCTTCCGGCGTTTCAATCGGGCAGAGGCGACCGTAGTGCGAGACGTGAACGTCACGAACTTCGAAGCCAGCGCGCTTCCGATTAAGACCGCCCGGGCCGAGCGCGGACAGACGACGTTCGTGCGTCAACTGCGACAGCGGGTTGGTCTGGTCAACGACCTGGCTCAACTCACCGCGAGCGAAGAAGTATTCGATCGCCGAGCTGAAGGTCTTCGAGTTGATCAGGTTACGCGGCGTAACCGTATCGACGTTCTCGAGGTTCATCCGCTCTTGCGCCGTGCGGCGGAGCTTCAGGAAGCCCTTGCGGAACTCGTCACCGGCCAGCTCTTGGATGGTCCGCACGCGGCGGTTACCGAGGTGGTCAATGTCGTCGGTGTCGCCTTCGCCTGTGCGCAGGCCAAGGATGTATTTGATCGCGCGGACGAAGTCGATTGCCGACAGCGTCTGCTGGTTGTTGGACGGGTCGACGTCGAACTTACGGTTCAGACGGAAGCGACCAACGCGACCGAGGCGGTAGCGGGTTTCGTCGAAGAACTTCTCGTGGAAGAGCTCGCGTGCCTTCTCCAGCTGCCGCGGGTTACCCGGACGCAGGCGCTGGTAGATCTTGAGTAGCGCTTCTTCGTGGCTGTTGGTGGTGTCTTCGCGCAGCGTGTTGAGCAGCAGGAAGTCCTCGGGATCGCGCAGGATCTCGATTTCACGCAACTCACTACCGGCGATCGCACGGGCAGCTTCTTCGGTGATTTCCTCACCACTGCGCACGAACGGGTCGCCACTCGCGGCATCGACGATATCGCCGACGGCGTAGGTGCCGACCAGAGCCTTGGCGAACTTCGCTTCGGGATCGGTCTTCTTGCGAACGACCTTCTCCACTTCGTAGAACTCGCGGAGGATCGCAGCATCGGCCGAGTACTTCGCGTCCATCGCACGCAATAGCGTGGTGCACGAGAACTTGCCCGACTGGTCGATGCGGATCGCGACCGCGTCCTTCTTGGTGACGTTGAGCTCGATCCAGCTACCCCGCTCTGGAATGATCCAGCACGAGTGCAGCTTCTTCTCACCGGTGTGCAGTTCGACTGAGAAGTCGACGCCCGGGGAGCGGTGCAGCTGGCTGACCGTGACGCGCTCACTGCCGTTCACGATGAACTCGCCGCCGCCGATCATGATCGGAATCTCGCCGAGATAGATGTCTTCCTCGACCGGCTCCGGCTTGACCAGGCGAACCCGAATCTTGAACGGGTAGCCGTAGGTCACCCGCAGCTTACGGCATTCTTCTACCGTATAGCGTGGGCGGCCGAGCTCGTAGCTGACATACTCCAAGCAGAGCGTCTTGTCATACGAGTAGATCGGGAAGACCTCACTCAACAACGCCTCAAGACCATCGGTCTTGCGCTGGTTTGGGGCAATCTCGGGCTGAAGGAATTGATCGTACGACTTCGTCTGCATTTCGACGAGGTCGGGAATCTCGGCAACAGACCGGAAACGTCCGTAGACTACAGTCTCCATGCGGTTCCACCTGACGGCCCCAAGCACGGGACCTTTGCTCCCGAAGTCATGGCGAAGCCATTCCTGGGACTAGATTGAAGTAACCTGAACGAAGCAACCAAAGACGAACCTCGCGGGGCCGGCTGCACATACTCATCAACAGACGCAGCCTTATCGCTGAATCCAGACTCGCTAGAGGCGAAGCCACTAGCCAGTAGGTCTCGCCGCCTCGTCGAACCTGCAACCCTTTGAGAGTTTGCGGGCACTACGGAGCCAACCAACACCTGATCTGCATCCACCGAAACGGCCAACCCGATTGCACTCTCAACCATTAGATCACCAACACCGTGCGCACCATGATTCGACAACGCTTCCCAGAACGGGAAGGCGGGATCGAGACGCGAAACGGGCCAGCGACTAACAAGCATCCGCGTGCAAAAAGTGATCCATCCAGCTCACGGAAGCGTAGACACCCCGGTCACCCAGCCGCAAACAAAAAGTGCGAACAGGGCTGGGGGCGCTGAGGCGACCGCATGCCAAGCCGTGCTGTGGACCGAATCCCATTACTTGGGAGTCGGAGGCACGGTCGATGGACCACTCCGCAAAAAGCACTAAGTAAGCTCGACGGTAGCGCCGGCTGCTTCGAGCTTCTTCTTGACCTCTTCGGCGTCGTCCTTCGTGGTGCCTTCCTTGACAGCCTTCGGAGCTTCGTCGACGAGGCCCTTGGCTTCCTTGAGGCCAAGGCCGGTGATTTCGCGGACAGCCTTGATCACGTTGATCTTTTGGGCGCCGGTTTCCTTGAGAATGACGTTGAACTCAGTCTTCTCTTCAACAGCAGCGGCTTCACCACCACCACCACCGCCAGCCATGGCGACCGGTGCTGCGGCGGAAACGCCCCAGCGGTCTTCCATGGCCTTGACCAGTTGGGCGGCCTTGCCAAGGCTCAGCGCGTCAATCTTAGTGAAGATTTCCTCGAGATCAGCTTCGAGGGTCACGGTTTCAGTATCGGACATTGGAATCCTCTGGAAAGTCAGAGTGCAGGGAGGAGTGGGTAAAGAAATGGGGTTCGACTGGCTCAAGCGCGACTACGCACACTCTCACCTCGGGTTCTTAGCTTGCGATCGCGAAGCTATTCGCCCTTGTCGACCTTGGCTTGAAGGCACCGGGCAAGACCACCTGCCACGGCGTTGACGACACCCGCGAGCCCGCGAGCGGGACCACTGATGGCGCAAACCATCTGGGTATTGATCGTGTTTCGGTCGGCCAGTTCGGCGATCTCAGCAGCGGCTGCACCAACGAAGGCAATGCCTTCAATGACGCCGCCCTTGATGGCGATCGGACTGTCCTTGTTCTTCTTGATCCAGTCGCGGAGGACCTTGGCGGCGCCAATGGCACCTTCCTCTTCAGCGACTGCGATACCGCAACGGCCCTTGAGGGCCTCGCTCATATCGAGGCCGATCGCGCCGAACGCCTTCTTGGCGAGACGACTACGGACGACTCGGTAGCGGACACCGACTTCGCGCAACTGGGCACGGATCTCGATGTCCTGTTGTGGATTGACCGCGCCGACGTCCACGACGACGCAGGACCCCATGTTCTGGAAGTCTGACTGCAGCTCGCTGAGGAGAATCTGATTGACTAGGTTCGGCATTGGTTAGCTCCTTACTCGACCGCGAGCGCTAGGCCCGGACCCATGGAAGAGGAGACAACGACCTTCTTGATGAACTCACCCTTGGCTTGCGACGGGCGCAAGGTGCGGAGGTGGTCAACAAAGGCGGTCAGGTTCTGGGCGAGCTCGGCGGCGCCGAACGACTTCTTGCCGATCGCACAGTGCACGTTGGCACCCGAATCGGTCCGGAACTCGATCTTGCCGGCCTTAAACTCTTTGACTGCTTGCGCGACGTTCGGCGTCACGGTGCCAGCCTTCGGCGAAGGCATTTTGCCTTGCGGGCCAAGCACCTTACCGAGCTTGCCGACGAAGCGCATCATGTCCGGGGACGCGATGGTCATGTCGAAGTCGGTAAAGCCCTTCTCGATCTTCTCGGCCAGGTCGGCAGCACCAACGTAGTCGGCACCAGCGTCCAAAGCCTCTTGAGCCTTGTCGCCGTCAGCGAAGACCGCGATCTTAATCGACTTGCCAGTGCCGTTCGGCAGGCTGACCGAGCCGCGAACCAATTGGTCCGTCTTCTTCGGGTCAATGCCGATGCGCACGACCAACTCGATCGATTCATCGAACTTAGGGCCCGTGATCGACTTGAGCAGCGTAATGCCCTCCTCGACCGGGTAGCGCTTGCTGCGCTCCACCTTGGAGGCACCTTCCTGATAGCGACGGCTGCGATGGCGAGCCATGAGTTGATCCTGTTTGTTCTGGCCTGGATGCCGTGCCCGCGTGGCCGAAGCCGCCGGTCAGGACATCATGAATGTTATGAAGTCGGGTCGTCGCTAGCTGGGCTAGTCAACAACGTCGATACCGCAGGCACGAGCAGTGCCCTCCACCATGCGCATAGCGCCCTCGACGTCGATCGAGTTGAGGTCCTTGATCTTGATCTCCGCGATCTCTTTGACCTGGGCGCGAGTGACCTTGCCGGCCACTTCACTACCTGGGTTGTTCGCGGCCGACTCCAGCTTGGCGGCCTTCTTAAGAAGGACCGAAGCCGGTGGCGACTTGAACTCAAGCGAGAAGCTGCGGTCCTTGTAGACCGAGATGACGACGGGGATGATCAAGCCGGCTTGCGCACGGGTCTCGTCGTTAAACTGCTTAACGAACTGCCCGATGTTGATGCCGTGCTGACCCAATGCCGGGCCAACTGGTGGCGCCGGCGTTGCAGCGCCAGCAGGGCATTGCAGCTTTACGGTTGCGGTTACTTCTTTGGCCATAACTCTATCTCCGCGGTCCAGTGGCCGTGACTACCACGACCTCCCGCTGTGCAAGAGAACCCACGAAGCATCGTCGAAACGATCCGGGGTGGGAGTCCCGGGTTCCGCTCACCGGGCAACCGGATTCGCGGGAGGGTGAATTGGGAGTTGAGCCCAATTCGGGGGCGACGATGTAACCAGACTCACCGAGAGGAATCAACCTCTCGGAAGGGCTAAATCGTATCGCGGTCGAAATCAGCCACACGAACGAGGTTGCGATCGGCGATTACGGGCCCCAGCAGGCTTGATCGAGTCAACTTCGCAAGCCGATCGGCTAGGTCGACGCAACTCCGCCAGCCGGCCGGCTAGATCGACTCGACTTCCCAGTAGCCGAGCGACATCGGCGTCGGACGGCCGAAGAAGTTGACCGAGACGTCGAGCGTGCCCTTTTCAGCATGGACCTCTTCGACCACCGCATCGGTGTTCTCAAAGGCGCCCGTCTTGATCTTGACCCGGTCGCCCTTCTGGAACCGCACGGCAACCTTCGGCTGCTCCTTGCTCGAGTCCATGTGGGCAAGGACCTTCTCGACGTCATCCAGATTGGCCGGAGTCGGCTGAGATTGGCCGCCGACAAAGTCGCCGAAGCCTGGGGTCTCACGCAGAATGAACCAAACGTCATCGCTCAGCTCCATCTCGACCATCAAGTAGCCGGGGTAGAGTTTCTTGCGCTTGACGATCTTCTTGCCGGCGCGATGATCGGCGATGGTCTCCGTGGGAACGACGATCTGTGGGACGAGAGCCTCGATGCCAGCCTGCTTCAGGCGGCGGATCATGCTCTGGCGGATGGTGTCTTCACGCCCGACTTGCACACGAAGGAAATACCATTCCTGCTTACCCATCAGGCCTGGCCTCCGCCCAACAGCAACATCATCGCCTTGGCCAAGCCAAGGTCGACAACGAACAGATAGATGAACATCACCACCACCATCGCGGCAACCGCGATCGTGCCGTGCCACGTCTCCGTCCACGTCGGCCAAGTGACCTTCTTCATCTCTGCTTCGGTATCAATCAGAGCGTTCGCGATGCGCTTACGGTTGAGGATACGCGAGATGCAGAAGCCGATGACCAACCAAGCGCCGAGCGCAATGCAGGTCGAGGTCTTAAGGGTTCCGAGGATTGGGAACGGATCGACGTACGTTTGGTCGGAGTCCCCGATCCAAGCGGCGACCAGGTCGGAGAGTCCCCCACCATGGAAGCAGCCGAAGGCAACCAATAGGAACAACGCCCAAAAGGCGAACATCCGAGCGTAACGGCCGTCGTTCTTGCGATAGCTCACTGGGTCTACATTCCTTGCTGGTGGTCGGACCCGTCCGGATGGACTTCGCCGCGCTGCAGTCAGCCAAACTCAATAATTGCTCACGGCCGGCCCGAAAAATGGACCAGCCGAAAAACCCTAATGGCCGCAACACCAAAGTGCCACGGCCAAAGATGCGTCACGCGCCAATGAACGGGTCATAATGACCGATGCACTGGCTAATGCCGCCGTATTCGAAGTGGCAGGGCAACTAGGACTCGAACCCAGAACCTGTTGATTTGGAATCAACTGCACTACCAATTGTGCTATTGCCCTCTGCCTAGCGAACGAGGCGGACCAAGGCCCACCCCGCAGCTTTGTCGGGCCGACGAGGTTAGGACAACGGTCTCAAGAAGACCAGCCCAGCTCTCGCTGACCCGTTTTGGGTTGCCACCGATGAAGGCAGCGCCCCGCTTTTCCGCGAACGGATCTCCCGCGAACGGCTCGGGTAGCTGACGCTACTCGACGATCTCGGTGATGCGGCCGGCACCAACGGTGCGGCCACCTTCACGGATGGCGAACCGCATGTGCTGGTCCATCGCGATCGGCATGATCAACTCAACGGCGATCTCGACGTTGTCACCCGGCATGCACATCTCAGCGCCAACCAGGTCCGCCGTGCCAGTCACGTCCGTCGTGCGGAAGTAGAACTGCGGGCGGTAACCGCTCATGAACGGCGTGTGGCGACCACCTTCGTCCTTGCTGAGGGCGTAGACCGAAGCCTTAAACTTGGTGTGCGGGGTAACCGACTTCGGAATGGCGAGAACCATGCCGCGCTCGATGTCTTCCTTTTTCATGCCGCGAAGCAGGAGGCCGACGTTGTCGCCAGCCTGGCCTTGATCGAGCGTCTTCTGGAACATCTCGACACCAGTGACGGTGGTCGGGCGGGTATCGCGAATGCCAACGATCTCAACGGCGTCGCCGACGTTGATGATGCCACGCTCGATACGACCGGTAGCGACGGTGCCGCGACCTTCGATCGAGAACACGTCCTCAACCGGCATCAGGAACGGCTTGTCGACGTCGCGTTCCGGTTCCGGAACGGCTTCGTCGATGGCCTCCATCAGCTCGAAGATGCACTTGCTGTCCGGGTTGTCTGGGCCGGGGTCCGCCGTCTGAAGAGCAGCGAACGAGGCGCCACGAATAACCTTGGCGTCATCGCCGGGGTATTCGTACTTGTCCAGCAACTCGCGGATTTCCATCTCGACGAGGTCGAGAAGTTCATCGTCATCGACGAGGTCACACTTGTTGAGGTAGCAAACGATTGCCGGAACGCCAACCTGACGAGCGAGCAGCACGTGCTCCTTCGTCTGCGGCATCGGACCATCGTCAGCAGCCACGACCAGGATGGCGCCGTCCATTTGGGCCGCACCGGTGATCATGTTCTTGATGTAGTCGGCGTGGCCGGGGCAATCGACGTGAGCGTAGTGACGGTTCTTCGTCTCGTACTCAACGTGCGCGGACGAGATCGTCACAACACGACTCGGGTCACGGACCGTGCCGCCCTTGGCGACCGCCGCGTATTCCTTGTACTTGGCCAGACCAACCGCTGCGAGCGTGTAGGTAATGGCCGCGGTGGTCGTGGTCTTGCCGTGGGCAACGTGCCCGATCGTCCCCACGTTGACGTGGGGCTTAGTTCTGGAGAAGGTTTCCTTGGCCATATGTCTGGGTCGGGGGGAGAGTCAGTTGTGGGTATTCGCTCTGAGACTGTAACGAACAGCCGAAGATTGAATGGGAGATGGAGCTGCTACTGGGACTCGAACCCAGGACCTCCTCCTTACCAAGGAGGTGCTCTACCACTGAGCTATAGCAGCTTACAGAAATCGAAAATGAAGGAAAGAACAGTGGTGCCGGGTCAAGCCCGGCAAGGTCCAGCCCTGCAGGCGCCGCCCCAGATGGGCGATGGCATGACGGGCAATGGCATCGACGGGCGATGGCATAGATAGGCCTGGCACCCATCACTGCTTTGCGATCAACAACAAGCACCAGCAAAAACTGGAGCGGGTGATGGGACTCGAACCCACAACACCCAGCTTGGAAGGCTGGTGCTCTACCATTGAGCTACACCCGCAGTGACGGGCGACTGCACGCATTGTTGGCCGAGCGGCCATCGCAGCGAGCAATCCCTAGTTATCAGTCGTGCAGACAGTCTCTCTGGCCCGATGGACAGCGAGAGTTTGGTGGGCGAAGCAGGATTCGAACCTGCGAAGGCATAGCCATCAGATTTACAGTCTGACCCAGTTGGCCGCTTTGGTATTCGCCCGTGCGTTGTCTGAACGTTCCTTCCCCCGGCGGTCTGCCCTAGGCACGAAACTCAACGACGGCCCTGTATCGGCTGGAGCTAGCGATGGGACTTGAACCCATAACCTCCAGATTACAAATCAGGTGCTCTACCAATTGAGCCACGCTAGCAGGGTAGCTACTGCGGAAAGGACGGAGCACGATACCGACGCCCATAAGTTGTGCAAGCTTGGCAAGGAGCATTTTTTGCGCTCATCGCAGCAAGTTGCCCGCCCGGCTCTCGGCACAGGTCACAGACGGCCTCGAATGCGGCATCCCAACTCCGCTAACACGGCCACGTCCGCAGTTTTGCTAGTGCTCGGCCGCGATCTGGCCGCCACCGCTCAACTTTGGCTCCGCATCAGCAAGCCGCCGCACGACTGCAGCAAAGACCAACAGGTCAAAGGGCTTCCGCATCACCTCTTGAACAAATGGCAGCGCGCGCAAGTACTGCTCAATCTTCTCGTCAAGGTAACCCGAGATGACCACGGACTTAGGCGGATGAGGCAGATCCCGTAACGACTCAAGCACTTCCAAGCCGGACATGCCAGGCATGTCGAGGTCGCAGACCAACACCCGGACCTCCGCACATCGAGCCATGCGACTGGCTTCCTGGCCGTCGAACGCGCTACATGTAGTGAGGCCAGATTGGGCCAAGACCTCAGCCAGCAAGCCGCCAACGGCCCGGTCATTATCGGCGATCAACACCGTCATGGATCGGAACACTAGCAGCCAACCCGCTCCGGCAACAGACGCTTACTTGGTCGGATCCAGCGGTTGCAGCCAAGAAACGTCCTCGTAGGGCACTTCCATGCGAACCTTGCCGTAATCGACAAACGCGATCTCACGCACCTTGTCGATCTTGTGGACCTTGCACAGGCGGCCCCACCGCGGAAGAAATACCTGATCGCCCTTCTTCAAACCGTGGCAGAAAGCCATACGGCGCCGGTGCAGGGCCGCATCCTTCAATAGGCCATCAACGACCTTCTTTAGCTCGCGGGCGCGCTCCCCGTGCTGACCCGGAGCCTGCGTCAAAGCCGTTAGCGACTTATCCATAGAGGCATGCGCCCTTCGAAGCTCAGCCTCGACAACACCGTCGGCCTCTTCTTGCAGCCAGTTCTCCTTTCGAACCGCTTGGGCGAGGCGCTCTTCGAGGTCCGTGTGCTGCTGGGTGACCTGACGCGAACGGTCGGCGGTGGCCTGGCGGTCGGCCTCGGCATCGCGGCGGGCGACCTGAACCCGTTGGATCAAATTGTCCAAGGTCTGGTCCCGCTTGCCGAGCAACTCCCGAGCTCGAGCGACGATGCTCTTCGGCATGCCCACGCGAGACGCAATATCGAGCGCATGGCTGTTTCCAGGAATCCCGAGATCTAACCGGTAGAGCGGCCGCAGCGTCTCGCCGTCGAATGCCATCGAGCCATTCTCCGCACCCTGATGTTGGTAGGCGAAGTCCTTCAACCGGCCGAGGTGTGTGGTCACGACCGCGAACACGTTGGCTTTGACCAGCGCTTCAAGCACGGCGTAGCCAAGCACAGCGCCTTCTTCGGGATCGGTGCCAGCGCCGAGTTCATCAAGCAACACCAGCGTGTCGGGCGCGGCCTCTGACACGCAGCGAGCAATGCGCTGCACGTGTGAGCTAAACGTCGATAAGTTCTGCGCAATCGCCTGTTCATCGCCGATATCGGCATGGATGGAGCGGAGGAACGGCACCTCGGCGCCGACATCGGCGGGGATCGGCACGCCGCTAATCGCCATCAGCGACAGCAACCCTACCGTCTTCAAGACCACGGTCTTGCCGCCGGTGTTCGGGCCGGTCACGACCACCAGGTGATGCGGATCGCCGAGAGCAATGTCGAGCGGCACGATATCCGCTTTGTCATGCATCTGCAGCAGCAACGGGTGGCGCGCACCACGCAGTCGCATTCGGCCGTTCTTGGCTACTTTCGGCACGACATAACCATCCTCGGTCACCAACCGCGCCTTCGCCTGCAGCAGATCGGCGCGCGCAACAAACTCGACGCATGCCTCGATCTCGACCGCAAACCGCCGCAGGCCGCGCGCCGCGCCGGCGAGCACGACGTTGATCTCTCGGCTTTCGGCCGCCTGCTCATCTGACAGGCGATTGGCGACCTCGACCACGGCGTCTGGCTCGACAAACAGCGTGGCGCCCGAGGCGCTGCGGTCGTGCAGCACGCCGCGAACCCGGCCGCGGTTATCGACCTTGACCTGCAACACGGGCCGGCCGTGGCGCCACGAAGGTTCCGGAGCCTGCAGGCAGCGGCGGATGTCCGCATTGGTCAAAACGCCGGCCATCGCGTTGTCGACGGCCCGTTTGTGCTGCTCGATGTTACGGCGGATCTGGGCAAGCTTCGACGACGCCGAGTCCATCACCTCGCCGCGGTCGTCGATGACCCGTTCCAGCTCCTCCACCAAGTGCGCAAGGTCCGGAACACCCTGCGCGACGCGGCTCAATGCTGCCTCCCCCGCCCCGCACCACAACCGACAGCGATCGGCAGTGCGCAGGACCCGTTTCAGGTCGGCCGCATCTCGAGCAAGAAAAGAGTGCTCACCGGCAAAAAATCGGCCGAGCCAGGACCTCACCTCGACCGCCCCGCTCAACGGCAACAGGCTTTGGTCGATGATTCGCTGCGCCATCGCGGCGGTCGCTTCGAGTTGCTCAACAGCCTCTTCGGCCGTTGCGCACGCCTGTAACCCGTCCACAGCGGTACGGCCGAGCGGCGTGATCAGACGCTTGGTCAGCAACGATCGAACGACTTGGAACTCGAGCGCGTCGCCATCAAATGAGGAAGAAGACTCAGACATTGATGTGTGCCATGTTGCCGAATCGCGCTGACTTGTAAACTCGCGCGCCGAATGAACAGCGACCGCACCCCTGGCTTCGGCACGAACGCAATCCACGCCGGCCAATCCCCCGACCCCACAACTGGCGCCATCATGACGCCTGTTTACATGACCAGCACGTATGTGCAGGAAGCCCCTGGCGTCAACCAGGGCTACGACTACTCACGGTCACACAACCCAACCCGCACGGCGCTAGAAGGCAATCTTGCCGCGCTCGAAGGCGGCAAGCACGGCCTGTGCTTCGCGAGTGGCATGGCCGCCATCCACTGCGTGCTCAACCTGCTGCAGTCTGGCGATCACGTCATCGCCGGCAACGACCTCTACGGTGGCACCTACCGACTGCTGCAAACGCTCTACACGAAGTTCGGATTGAAGACGACGTTCGTCGACATGACGGACCTGAAGCAACTCGAGGCGGCATTCCAGCCAAACACCAAGTTGGTGATGCTCGAAACGCCAACCAACCCACTGCTGCGTTGCTGCGACCTCGAAGCGATTGCTGACATCGCTAAGAAGAAGGGCGTGCTGACGATGGCGGACAACACGTTCGCCACGCCATACCTGCAAACACCACTCGCGCTCGGTTGTGACATCGTCGCGCACTCAACCACGAAATACCTCGGCGGTCACAGTGATGTTGTCGGCGGCGCGCTGCTCAGTAACGACCAGGAACTGCATGAGAAACTCATGCACTTCCAAAACACCTGCGGCGGCACGCCAGGCCCAATGGACGCATTCCTGGTCCTACGCGGCACCAAAACGCTACATGTGCGCATGGACCGCCATTGCGAGAACGCCATGCGCGTCGCCGAGCACCTGTCGGCACACGACAAGGTCGCCCGGGTCATTTACCCCGGACTCGAGAGCCACCCACAGCACGAGTTGGTCAAGCGCCAGATGCGCAAGGGCGGCGGCATGGTGTCCGTCGAACTCAAGGCAAGCGTCGAACAAGCCAAGCAGGTATGCAGCTCATTCGGAGTGTTCTCACTGGCCGAAAGCCTCGGCGGCGTCGAGAGTCTGGTCGATCACCCCGCGTCGATGACGCATGCTACGATCCCAGCAAAAGAGCGGCGAGCCGCTGGACTCGAAGACGGCTTGATCCGACTCTCAGTTGGTGTTGAAGACGGCGAGGACTTGATCGCCGACCTCGACCAGGCAATTGCGCGAGCAATCACCTAGCAGGCAAAGAGCAACGTCCAAGCGTTGCTGATTGTCCAGACCGACTTCGCGCACACCCGCCCAGGATGGTTGCGCGAAGCAGGCAGTCAATCGGTTGCCTTTGGTGTTACGACATCTCGGTGACTTCACCGGCGTTGCCGGTTGCCACGGGCTGAATTACGGGTGCCTTTTTCGTCGAGTCGTCATCGTCGAGACTTAGATCGCCGACGTCTTCTCCCGACACCTTCTTGCGCATCAGACGGCCCACCTTGAACTTCACGATGCGCTTTGCAGGCACCGGGACTTTCTCAAGGGTTCGTGGGTTCTGCGCCAATCGTGCCGCGCGTTCACGCGACTCAAAAACGCCGAACTCGCGGAACTCCAATCGATTGCCATCTGCGAGTTCTTCGATGATCGAGTTCAAGAACGCTTGGATAACGTCTTTAGCCACGACCTTGGTAACGCCGGTCTGTTCCGCAATGCGATGGACCAACTCCTTCTTTGTGACGGTTTTCAACTGCGACTCCTGGGCGGGGGTAGTAAGCACGCACACCGCCGCGGTGGCGCGTGATGCATCAAGTCACGTTAGAATATACTGTTGCGAGCACTGTGTCAGCAAGAGTCCACCAACCTCCAACGCTAGTATTCGCTTCTGCGAATTGGGCGTCCCTTGCCACCGAGTTACCTGACTCGGTGGCCCTAAGCGACCGTGACACCGGCGAAATAGTGGTCGACCACCGCAGTTCCTGGGTTAGGCGAGTCTCCGCAAACGCGTCTGAATTGTTCATAAAAACTTATGAGTACACATCTTGGGGCGAAAGATTCGGCAACTGGGCCAAGTGGACGGCGCCATGGCGGCGCTCGCGGGCGGCTCGAGAGTGGGCCGCGCTCACGTGGCTCCGCACCCACGGCTTCGCAGCTCCTGAGCCTCTCGCATGCTTCGAATCGCGACGACTAGGATTTCTCCGGCGGGCCACCCTCATCACAACAGCATTCGATGGCGAAGCCGCGGACCAAATTCTCCCGACCTCCGACGCGAGCACGCAGCGTGATCTAGCAGCAGCGATCGGAGCCTTCGTGGTCGCCCTTCACGAGCGCGGATTTCGCGATCGCAACCTCGATCTACGCAACCTGCTAGTCCAACACCACGGTGGCCAGATCACGATCGCCAAAATTGACTCGCCGCGCTTCCGGTTGGTGCAACCGGGCCGCCGCGAAGACGCGCTGGCGATCGCAGACTGGAACCGCTTGCTGCCACAACTCGCACAGTTCGGAGTCGCGGACGATGCCCGCAACTCTGCAAAGAGCTAGTAGCGCCCGGCGAAGACTAGGCAGCCGAACGAGTTGGCTAGTTGGCGGGCCAGGACAAGTCTTGGAGCTTGGCTCCAGCCGGCGACGGGCCGAGCAACTCGCCGATGCGCCGCAAGCGATATGGCACCGCCCACGATCGCTCAAACTGCTCATGCCCATCAATCGGCACGCTACCCTGCAGGAATAACTCGAACGCCGCCCGCGCCTTCGGCCAGAACCGCAGCTTGGCTGCCTCATCCTGCGGCACGATCTCGTAGTAAAGCAATCCGATGTTCAGCGCGGCGCGGGCATTCGCTGGCTCAGCGGCCAGGATCTCTAGGTAGATCTCCACAGCGGCCTGCGATTGATTGGCGCGCCATAGCGCTGCGGCTCGATCCATACGCAGCGACAACGACTTCTCCCCACGCTGTTCCAGTAGGTCGAGATACAGCAACGCCTCATCAATTCGCCCCAACCGATAGAGCAGCAGCGTGATGTACTCGCGCACCGCAACCGAATCGCTCGGCGTCTGACGAACGTAGGTCTTGTACTCAACGGCAGACTCTTCATCGCGGCCGAGTTCGGTCAGCACCTGGGCACGCTCAAGACGCGCCTCCAGCAACCCAGCATCGTTCGCAATCGCCTTATCGTAGTTCTGCAGCGCCTCAGAAAGGCGGCCTTGGCCACGATTGACGCGGCCTCGTGACAAGTAACCCCACGCAAACGTCGGGTGACTGGCCAAGATCTGATCGAGCGCATTCGATTGCGCATACGCGGTTTCAGCCAGACGCGCGCGCAAATAGGCAGGCACGGGCGAACGGTCGCCTGGCGCGCGTTCCGGAGCCTTTACGTAAAAGTCGACCATCGCCTGATGGTGCTCGCCACCTAAGCGCTTCGCAGCGTCTTGGTAGGCCATGTGGGCACGCAACAACTCGGGGCACTTGCTCGTCACGAGTTCTAGCAGCGGCAAGGCCTCCTCATCCCGCGCCAACCCGACGAGCAGCTTCGCACGACTCCACGCCGCCAGAGCTTCGGCGTCGGCACACTCCGAATAGCTGGTCTCGGTAGCGCTACCCCCGCCCTGCAACGCCTCGCACGATGCCGACAGAAGCACCAACGGATACAGGCTCAGGGAATACAGACGGCGGCGCATCACTTCTTCACGACACCGTTGACGATCGCAAACTCCTGAGCATCGCGAGGCTTACCGCCAGCTTCGCGCACAATAACGACCGGCCCGGTCGCGCGAGCGGACAACGTCATTGCCGCCCGCTCGTGAGTACGCAGCGTGAACTGGTGCGTGACGGTGTAGGTCGTGCGCGGCGTCGGCGTGCCCGACACATCGGTTTCGTCCTTCGGTTCGGAGATGGTCACGGTGAACCAGCCCGGCCGGCTGCCCAGGATGTTGCGCCAAGTTTTCTCAACCAGCGCCTGCTTGTCCTCTTTGTCGAAGCGATGCAGGCGCGGGTGGGTGCCAGGAACGCCAATGTGCAGGTGGAAGTTCGGCGTGATGTCGACCTCGAGTTCAGCACACGCAACTTCGGTGTTCTGCAGAAACGGCAGCACTAACTGACGTTCAGCCATTCGCCGCTGTTCGGAAGTCGCCGGCGCACCGCCGCATCCCGACAAGCCCATGCCCAACACAACCATCGCAACTACTGCGGTCCGCCTCGTCGCATTCATCATTACTTACCTCCTGCCAAACCAATTCGATCCCGAACCATGACCATGGTCTCTTCCGCAGTACGGCGCGCCTTCTCGGCTCCGGCGGCCAAAATCTGATCGAGTTCGCCCGGCTTGCTGCGAAGATCTGCCGCACGTTCGCGGATCGGGCCTTTCACGGACTCCATATTAGTGCCGAGCATCTTCTTGCAGTCCACACAGCCAAGCGTCGCCTTGCGGCAGCCTTCGGCCAATTCCGCACGCTGCTCGTCCGTCGAGAAGAAGCCGTGGTAGCTGTAGATGTTGCAGACTTCAGGCGTCCCCGGATCACTGCGGCGCTCACGCGCCGGATCCGTCTTCGCACCTTTGAGCTTCTTCCAAGTCTCGGCTTCGGTCTCGAACAAGCCAATCTCGTTGTTCTTCGACTTCGACATCTTGCTCTGACCATCGAGCCCCATGACGCGCGGCGCCAGGCTCTTGACGGTCTTCGGCTCAGGGAACACGTCACCGCCGTAGGTAAAGTTGAAGCGACGAATGGTCTCGCGCGCGAGTTCAAGGTGCTGGTCCTGGTCCTCGCCTACAGGCACCGCTTCGGGGCGATACAGCGCGATATCGGCCGTCTGCAGCACCGGATAGGTAAACAGTCCCGCGTTGATATTGTCCGGCTGCTGGGTGCTCTTGTCCTTGAACTGCGTCATGCGGTTCAGGTCGCCGAGCGGCGTCAAACACATCATCACCCACGCTAATTCGGCATGCTGCGGCACCTGAGACTGCACGAACAGCGTCGCGCGCTCTGGGTCGACGCCGCTTGCCAGCACGCCGATCGCAAGTTCGCGAACGGCCTGACGCAGCACCTCGGGGTCGGGGCGCTGGGTCAGCGCGTGCATGTCGACGACGCAGAAGTATGCGTCGTATTCTTCCTGCAGCTTGACCCAGTTGACCAAGGCGCCGAGGTAATTGCCGATGTGCAGATTGCCGGTCGGCTGGATACCGGACAAAGTTCGAACCATGCACACGTTGTAGCGTGGCAGCGGCGTGGTGCGAACTGTTCGTGTGCGGCTTCGTTGCCCGCTGATGCCACGGCGGCCCTTGTCGACCGAACAGATTGCCCTCACACGGGCCTGGCAGACCTGTTGGCATGCCACCTCGGCCATGTTCGTCAGGGTCGCATCGCAGGAGAGACTGACGCCACTAGGCCGTAGGCCCACAACCGGAAGCGCATCGGCACAACACCAAGATTCCCCCGCCACACCCACACACGACCTGCGCTACCGCTCACCGTTTGCCGAATCGCCAGCATCACCGACGCCGCGCGCCGTTTCTCACGTGCGGCCCCCTCCCATCTCTGGCATCCTCCTGACACCCGCATGGTGCGCCCGAGCCGATACCTAGTCGCCTTCCTGCTAGTCATACTGACTAGCTCGTGCTCGCTGATGCCCCGCGAGCTGAATCTGACTCCGGTCTGGTTCCACCGCATGGATGCCGAAGGCAACATGCTGGAGTGGGACGCGGCGTGGCCGATCCTGCACTACGAGCAGACCGCCGACGGCGGCGATGACTTCCGCATCCGGCCGCTCTACCGGCGGGTCACCCAACCATCGCCCGAACTGCCCGAAGACGCGTCCGTCGATCATCAGTTCTTGTGGCCGTTTGGGCGCGTGCAGTCCTACGAGAAGCAGACCCACGCGCGCCTGTTCCCGCTGTGGAGTTGGCGCACGGCAGAGGACGAAAACGGCAAGTGGGACAACGATTGGTATCTGCTGTTCCCGTTCATTTGGGGCGGGTCGAACGCAGAGGACGACGAGAACTACTTCGCGGTGTTGCCGTTCTACGCCGACATCCCCGAGTTCCTCAGCTACCGGCGCTTCCGCACGGTGCTGTTTCCGCTGTGGGTTGGGCTCGAGAAGAACGATCACTACCACCAACTCGCGCTGTGGCCGCTGATCGGTTGGAGTGACTGCGCCGAAGGAACGCACAGCTGGTTTCGCGTACTGCCGTTCTACGGCCACGACATCGAAGAAGGCCAGAGCGACCGACGATTTGCCCTGTGGCCATTCTTCTCGTGGAGCGATGAAAACCTCGACGCGAAGTCCGGACCGGTGAGTTCGTTCTTCATGTGGCCGTTCTTCGGTTGGCGCAACGGTCCGGCGGTCAACGGCTGGACCGCGCTATGGCCGTTCTTCAGTTCGACGACGATGCGCGATCAGTTTGTCGCGCTCAACGTGCTGTGGCCGATCTACCGCTACTACCACAACGCGCTCGAAGACAACGTCACCGCCTGGTGGGTCTGGCCGTTCTTCAGTCGCGTCGTTAGTGACGACCAAGATTCGTGGACCGCACTGTGGCCATTCATCTGGTGGCGTCACTACAGCGATCCGGAAGGCACGCACGAACAACAAACTATCGTGCCGTTCTTTTCGCGCATCGCCAAGGACAACGAGGACGGCTCGAAGGAACGCTACCTGTCGCTGTGGCCGCTCTATCATCAGGACGAACTAACGGACAAGAACGGTGAGACCGTGACGGCCGACTGGAGCCTGTTGTCGCCGTTGTTCGGCCACAAGGGTCTGACCTACGGCCTGCACGAGGCCTACGGCTTCCTTTGGGAACTCGCACGTGGCGTGCAGCGCAGCAAGGATGATCATGCGGTCGATGTCGTTGGCCGCGTCTACACGCATCGCTCGCGCCAGGACGGCACCACGGCGAGCATGCCGTTCCTGTTCAACTACGAACAAGACGAGGGTGGCGAACGCACGCTGCGCCTGTTCCAGTTCTTGCCAATCCCCTTGGGGGGTGGCAAGTAATGAATCCGCTAGCAAGCACAACCCGCTTCTTCGCCGAACGATCGCAAGGTGCGGGCTACGTCGTCAACTTGATGCTGCGCACGTTGCTCTGCTTGCCCCGGTTACCGCGGCGACTGCGCTTCCTGCTCGACAACGGATTCAATGCTGGCGTGCGGGCACTGCCAGTGACGCTCGTGGTTGCCGCGTTCGCCGGAGCCATCCTCGCGATGCAGACCGGCATCGAACTGCGCAAGTTCGGTAACACCAGCGTGCTCGGCACCATCACGGCACTGTCGATGTGCCGTGAGATGGGCCCGTTCATCACCGGTGTCATCCTGGCGGCAACGGTCGGCTCCGCGATTGCGGCTGAACTAGGCACCATGAAGGTGTCGGATGAAATCGATGCACTCGAAGTCATGTCGATCGATCCCATCGACTACTTGGTACTACCTCGCGTCGTCGCCCTCGCATTGATGTGCCCGATCCTGACCGTGCTATCCAACCTGATCGGCATCTACGGCGGCAGCGTCATCGCCGAACAGAATCTCGGCGTCAGCCCCGACCTCTATTGGGTCGGCGCAATCGAATCGCTGACTTCGTCCGGCATGCTACTGCCGAAGGAAGTCTACGTCGGCCTGCTCAAGTCGTTCATCTTCGGCATCGCCATCGCAAGCGTCAGCTGCGCGGCGGGCTTGAAGGCTCGCGGCGGCGCACTCGGTGTTGGACTCGCGGTGCAGACCGCGGTGCGCAACTCGGTGTTGCTGATCATCGTGCTCGGCTTCGTGATCACGTGGTTCTTCTACTTCCTGGCCTAAGCGATGATCGAACTGCAAAACGTGCATAAGCGGCTGGGCGACCGAGACATCTTGAAGGGCCTGAGCGTCAAGATTCCGAAGGGCGTGAACTACGTGCTGATGGGTCCATCCGGCACTGGCAAGAGCGTCACCCTCAAGCACGTCATCGGCATCTTCAAGCCAGACCAGGGCAACGTCTATGTCGACGGCCAAGACGTGCCGGCGATGGATCAGAAGCAACTGATGGCGTTGCGTAAACGCATGGGCTACCTGTTCCAAAACGGTGCCCTGATCAACTGGCTGTCGGTCGGTGACAACGTGGCCCTGCCGCTCAGAGAACACAGTCGCATCTCAAAGTCCGAAGTCGATGACCGCGTGCACGAAGTGCTCAAACTGGTCGGCATGGACCACGCCGCGAAGCAGGGTCCACCGGACATCTCCGGCGGCATGAAGCTGCGTGCTGGCTTGGCGCGCGCGCTGGTGACCAACCCCGAGTACGTGCTCTACGACGAACCAAACGCCGGCCTCGATCCAATCATCAGCCATCAGATCCACGAACTGATCGCCGAAGTCCGCGACACCCTATCGGTGACCGGATTGATCGTCACGCATTCGCGCGCCTGTGCGACGCAGTGTGGCGATCGCATCGGCATCCTCGAAGGTGGCGGCATTGGCATCGAAGGCAGCGTCGACGAGATAACCAACAGCGACCACCCACTAGCCCGCGCCTTCATGGGCATGGGCTCCGACTAACAGCAACCCGCACTCCCGATCAACACATCCACATGGACCGCATCAAACGCGACACCCTGCTCGGCTTCGTCTTCTTCGGCACGCTGGGCTTTCTGCTCTGGGCAACCGTCAACCTGACCGACTTGTCACTGAGTGAGAAGATCGACGTCTACTTCCCGCAAGCGGGCAGCTGTGACGTTGGCACCAACGTAATGGTGCTCGGCAAGAAGATCGGCAAAGTCGGCGCCATCGACATCCAATACGACCGCGTCGACACGCCAGTGAGGATGCAGTTGTTGCTGCGCGAGAAGATCCCGCTCAAAGACGGCCACCTGATCGAAGTGCGCGACGACGGCGTGCTCGGCGGCAAACAGATCTACATCGACCCGGGCAAGGGCAAAGCGCTCGCCGCCGGCGAAGATCTACTGGGCAAGGTCGCGGGCAGTGCGTTCGACAAGCTCGGCAACATCGCCGATGGCAAAGGCGCGGTTGGCGAATCGCTAAACTCCTCGCTCAATGAGATCGGCGACTTCTTCCGCAACATGAACGATCCGGAGACGTCGATCGGTCGCATTGCGACCAGCCGCGAACTCTACGACAGCTTGCTCAGCACGTTCAACAACGCCAACCGCATCTTCGAAGCGGTTACCAACGCCGAAGGCGCGCTCGGCACCTTGATCATGAACAAGCAGACGGCCGAAGACACGATGGCGCTGCTCGCCAATGTGCGCATGGTCAGCGACAACCTGCTACGAACCGATGGGCCACTCGGCGTTTTGCTCAACGACAAGGATGCGGCGCGTAACCTGCAGGGCATCCTCGACAACGTCGACCGGTTGATTGCCGACTCGCGCGATGGCAAAGGCATGCTCGGCCGCATCCTGACCGACGACAAACTTGCTGGCGAGTTCGCATCGATCGTCGAGAACCTGAACACGGTGCTGAAGAAGGCCAACGACCCCAACGCTGGCGCACTCGGCGCAATCTCTAGCGATCCGGAGATGGCCAAGCACTTGAAGGAGACGATCGCCAACCTCAACATAGTCAGCGCGCAACTCACTCAGCGTAAGGGTCTGCTCGGGGCACTGATCAACGAAGAAGACCTGGCGGTTCGCTTCCGTCGCATCCTGACGCAGGTTTCCCGCGCGATCGAAGATGCTCGCGAAGCGGCACCGATCAGCAATTTCGTGCAGGTCTTATTCGGCGCGTTCTAGGACGTGCCGCAGGCTGCGCGCCAACTCAGCACGTTGCCAGCCTACCGTTCGTCAGCGTCGAGGAAGCGGGCCCGCAACTCTGGCGTCGGCACCCAACACTCTTCGCGCTTGCCAAACCAACGAATGCGGTTGCGCGCGACCCAGTCGTAGACAAGGTTTCGCAGCGGATAGGGCACGAGCCAGAACACCGAGACCAGCGGCCACGGAAACCGCAACCCGCGTGCGATCGCCAGCGCAGCCGTCGACTTCACTTTCAGCTTGCCGCCGCGAATCAGCATGATGCTGTCCGGCAGATCACCATGCGCCACCGCGGCGATCGCATCACGCCCTGCCTGCGACTGCAGCGACGCAAACCGAAAGCGCCCGACGCGATCCCGCTGCAAGAGGAACTGCACCGACCTGTGACACAGGTTGCAATCACCATCAAACAGCACCAGTGGATGTTCGCTCGAATCGGGCACGTGCCCGACATCGTAGCCGTGCGCCGCCTTCCTGTCGGCAACCGAAGCGATGCTCTCGGGCATGCAGCGATCCTCGTCGCCAAGCCCCGCCCCTATGTCAGGCCGCGCTGCGACAGCATGCTCTCGACATACTTGGCCAGCACATCGACCTCGACGTGAACTGGTTCGCCAACCGCCCGGCCGCCAAGCGAAGTCTGCTGCGCCGTATGTGGGATGATCGCGATGCGAACCGCACCTGCCTTCTGGCCGGCAATCGTCAACGACACCCCATCGAGGGTCACCGAGCCTTTTTCTACGCAGTATTTCTGCAGGGAATCAGGGATGCGCGCCCACAGTTCGCCCCCGCCTTGCGGGTCGATGGCCCCGGTGACCTCGCCAACCCCGTCAACGTGGCCCTGGACAATATGTCCACCGAGCGGTTCGCCCGCCCGTAGCGCCCCTTCCAAATTAAGCACCTGGCCGATCTCTGCCCGGCCCAACCACGTGCAATCGAGTGTTTCCTGAGTGAGGAAGAATTCGGCGACACCGGATTCCTGGGTCACAATGGTGCAGCATGCCCCGGACAGGGCAATCGAGTCACCAATGCGAAACGTGCCCGGGAGGCCGGAAATATCGACCAGCAGACGAAGACCGCCAGGCACCTCAGTGCGGGCAGTGACAGATCCCAGGGCTTGGACGAGGCCGGTGAACATTGGAATTGGAGGGGTGGTCTATTGGTGTGCGGGTCGCAATCGAGCCACCGCTACCGCAGCTTCGGGCAGCCACTATCCGGTCTCAACGGTGCCAGTTACAGGCCGCCCATGAAAAAGCGGTTGTCGCCCGGCGCTCGCCGGCCTTGACCGCCCCTAGACCCAACCGTATCGTCCTTACCCCTTCTTTACGGTAGGGGCACCTTGCACTGCGCCATTCTGACACTCTTTCCGGAGGCCATCCGGCCTTACTTGGACGAGAGCATCCTCGGGATAGCTCAGGCCCAGGGCAAGCTTCGGCTCGACTTAGTCGACTTCCGAAACAACGCTCTGGACCCTCATCGAACGGTCGACGATCGACCGTTTGGTGGTGGACCTGGCATGGTGCTCAAACCGGAACCGATCTTTGCAACTATAGATGACGTGGAACAGGCTCACGGCCCGTTCCACAAGATCCTGCTCTGCCCCCGCGGTCGAACCTTCGACCAGGCGCGCGCGCGGGAACTCAGCCGCATGGAGCGGGTGATGTTCTTGTGCGGTCGCTACGAAGGTTATGACGAACGCATCCGGGACGGTCTAACCAGCTCTGCTGGTGGCTACGAGGAAATATCGCTAGGCAACTTTGTGTTGGCCGGCGGTGAACTCCCAGCCATGGCCGTTCTCGAAGCCGCGGTAAGGCTGATCCCTGGGGTGCTTGGCTGTGCCGAGTCCGCCCAACTCGAGTCGTTCGAAACCGAATGGCTCGATTACCCGCAGTACACTCGTCCGCGTGAGTTTCGCGGCATGGCCGTTCCCGACGTATTGTTGTCGGGCGACCACGCCAAAGTCGCACGCTGGCGTCAGGAGCAGGCTGAATTGTTGACCGCGCAGAAACGTTCTGCGGAGCAACGTCCAGCCAACTCAGACAACACCTAGCTCATACAACTATCCGAAGCCCGGCTACCCAAAGCCCGACGACCGAGCCGCAAAGCACGCCGTCAAACTACTAAGAGACAGAATAATGAACATCATGCGTCAGCTCGAACTCGAGCACATGAAATCCTCGCTCCCCGACTTCGGTGCCGGCGATACCGTCGACGTGCACTACCTAATTAAGGAAGGTGAGAAGGAGCGCGTGCAGTTGTTCTCCGGCACGGTCATCGCATTCCACGGCCACGGCATCAGCAAGACGTTCAAGGTTCGCCGCATCGTCGCTGGCGAAGGTGTCGAGCGCACGTTCGCCCTGCACAGCTCGCGCGTCGCCGACGTCACGGTCAAGGGCCGAGGCATCATCCGCCGCGCCAAGCTCTACTACCTGCGTGAGCGCGAAGGCAAAAAGACACGTTTGACCCGCAACCTAGGTCCGAAGAAGTGGCCGCGTAGCGGTGCTGGCAGCGGCCTTTCGGACACCAAGGCGAGCACCGATGCCGCCTCGGTCGAATAAGAACCTGCAGCTGTAACCAAAAGGCTGCCAGTCAGCCTGCTGCCGCCGGCAGCAGACAACTGATGCCAGCCACTATCTCATGGTGAGCAAGTCTCCGTGAGAAGACTTGCTTGCCGCCCAAACGTGACACCCCAAGCGGGCCGTCACCCACAGGCACCTACTACACCCCCGACAGTCCTTTCGCGGCCTCGCCCGTCATGCTCGAGAACGCCAACCGTCAGTTCCTCCTTGTCCTGGTCGCGATCATCGCGGGCGCCACCTGCTGGGTGTCGCTGGACCCCACCCTCGGTCCAGACCTGAAGGGCGGCACCCAGCTGCTCTACAACGTCCCGAAGGACACTCTCGATGGGCTCATCCAAAAGGAAGCAGCCTCCGCCACCGAGATCATGGCGCAGACGGTCACCGTCATGCGCGAACGGATCGACCCGAACGGGACCCTCGATCCGCTGATCACGCAGAGCGGCGATACCGGCATCCTGATCGAGTTGGGAGAGTTCAAGAACCCCAACGAGCTCAAGCGCGTGCTCGAACGAATCGGCAACCTAGGCCGACTCGAGATGCGCATGGTGGCCTATGACGACTACACCAAGGACAACACCACGTTCCAGCTGCCGGCTGAGCGCACCCGTCTCGAGACGTGGCTCAAGGTCCCGGCAAACAAGGAACTGATCGACAAGGATCCGAAGAACATCCGTCGATACAACGAGAGCACCACTAACGGCCCGATTGCCCATGGCAAGCTGCACTGGTACCCGCGCGAGATTCGCTCGAATCCGAAGGACCGCACCCTTTGGGACAGGCCCGACTCGCTCCCGCAGTCGGGACTCTCGAGCCAAGCCGTCGCTGCGTATGACCCGCTGCAATACAATGGTGGTCTGATTCCGGAAGAGGTTCAGAAGCTTGCGATCAAGGAGCAGCGCCTGATCGAGTTCATCGCGATCAACAGGAAGGAGCGATCCTTCAGCGGTGAAGATCTCGACCCGAGTGGTGTTGGTGTTGGCGTCGGCGATAACGGCGGCCCCGGCGTCAGCTACCGCATGATCGGCTCGCTGACCGCCGAATACGCCGACTGGTCGTCGGAGCACAAGGGCAAGTCAAGCGCGATCATCCTCAACGGCTACGTCAAGTCGGCTCCGACCTTCCAGAGCAAGATCAATCGCAACGGCATCATCACTGGCGACTTCACCCTCTCAGAGGTCGAAGAGCTCGTCAAGGTGCTTCGCACCGGTTCGCTTCGCATCGAGCCGGAACTGCTGAGCCAAGTCACGATCGGCGCCCAACTGGGCGACCAAGCCATCATGCGTGGCCTGTGGTCGATCGTCGGCGGTGGCGTCCTGGTCTTCCTGTTCATGCTCGCCTTCTACAAGCTCGCCGGCATGATCGCCTGCGTATCCTTGTTACTGAACGTGTTCCTGCTCTACGCGGGCATGCTGTTCATGCAGGCGACCATCACCCTGCCGGGTCTGGGCGGCATCGTGCTGACCCTCGGTATGGCCGTCGACGCCAACGTGCTCATCTACGAGCGCATTCGCGAAGAGCTCAACAAGGGCAAGGAACTGCTGCAGGCAGTGCGCGCTGGCTTTGAACGCGCGATGTCGGCCATTCTCGACTCCAACATCACGACCTTCCTGGTCGGCCTGGTGTTGTTCAACGTCGGTGTCGGTCCGGTGCGCGGCTTCGCCGTGACGCTGATGGTCGGTATCGTCACGACGGTCTTCACGCAGTTCTTCGTCTCGCGCTTGCTCTTCCACTGGGCGCTGACGAACAAGAAGCTCGAAGGTTGGAAGCCCAACACGCTGTTCGAGAACCGCAACGTCGACTTCGTCGGCAAGATCAAGTTGTGCGTCGCATTCAGCGCCATCGTCATCATCGCCGGCATTGCCTACGCGACGACGGTGCCGTCGGAGAAGGTGCTCAGCATCGACTTCACCGGTGGCGCCAACCTGCGCATGGTCTGCAACGAGAAGCTGACGGACGAAGCAGTTCGCAAGTTGCTCAATGACGACCAAGCGTTCAATGCCGACTACCCGACGACGGGCGTCAACACCTACGGCGACGCTGGCAACGAGTTCAACGTTCGCCTCAAACTGAACGCCAAGCAGCGCGAAGAAATCGACAAGGGCCGCAAGGCCTGGCGTGAACTGCGCAAGCAAGGAGCGGAAGGCGCGTCGCCCGCCATTTACGAACCGCCCTACCTCGGCCAACTGCGCCGTATCTTCGCCGGCAAACTCGTCGAGCGAGCGTTCAGCGGCGGCAAGCTGACCGAGCACGACACCAACCCGGAGAGCTTGCAATACGCGCAACTCATCGTGCACTTCGCGGACAAGATCGACCTCAAGCGCCTGCAAAACCTGCTGGGTAGCGGCCTCAGCGATAGCTTGATCGTGCCGTTGCTCGACAAACCAATGTCCGAAGAAGCGGTGGCCGACCAGGAGACAACGAGCGCCCAGAACTTCCGCGTCGAATGGACCACCCAGGCGACGACCAAGCAGTGGCAGCTTGCCGAGATCGTCAGCGAGCAGATCGCTGACCTGGAAGACGACGACAAGAACCCCATCGTGTTGTCCGACCCCTTCCCGGAAGCCCAGGAAATCCAAGGCCGCTTGGTCAACGACCTGCGCAATGCCGCGATCGGCGCACTGATCCTCGCTTGGGCGCTGATCGTGTTCTACCTGCGCGTTCGCTTCCACGAATACAAGTATGGTCTCGCGGCCGTTGTCGCGCTGATCCACGACGTGCTAGTCACGCTCGTGATCGTGGTCATGTTCAACAACATGGGGCTGGTCAGTGCTGAAATCGGGCTAGCGATGATCGCGTGCTTCCTAACGATTATCGGGTATTCGGTGAACGATACGATTGTCGTGTTCGACCGGATCCGCGAGAACCGGATCGAGAATGCGCGCAACAACGTCAACGAGTCGTTCCGCTCGCTGATCAACCGTTCGCTTAACCAGACGCTGTCCCGCACAGTCTTGACGACGGTGCTGACGTTGTTCGTGGTCATCGCGCAGCTGATTGTGAACTACGACAGTGGCTCGGACCTCGAAGCGTTCGCCTTCGCCATGACGGTCGGCATGCTCTCGGGTGTCTACTCGACGATGTACATCGCCGCGCCAATCCTGATCTGGATGGACAAGGGCGAAGCAGTCGAAGTGCCGGAAGGCCCGCGCGATGCGAGCGTCGAAGGCAACTTCGACAACGAAGCCGACATCCGCGCCAAGGAAGAAGCGGCCGCGGCTGCGGCCGCGGCCGAAAAGAGCTGACGTTCTGGCTCTGACTCTGGTTCTGGCTCTGACTCTGGCTCTGGCCCCGACTTTCGGGGCTGCGCTCTGGCAGGGCTAAGCTACGATAAGGTGAGCCGGGCCTCCCAGGCCCCCACCGCCTCCAGACGCCACTTCGGTGGCATCGCGTTATGAACCCCCAACTCGCAACGCCACGATTCACGGGACTACTAGCCCCGTTCGACCTGCGCACAACCGCGCTCCTACGAACTGACGTGCTGGTAATCGGCTCCGGCATCGCCGGCGCCGCGACCGCCCTCGCTGCTGCTGATGAAGGCGCCGAGGTGCTGCTCGTCACCAAGGACGAACTCGACGAGACCAACACCGCCTGGGCGCAAGGCGGCATCGCCGTCGTGCAACTGCCAGAAGACAGCATCGAGCAGCACGTCGAAGACACGCTGCGGGTCGGTGCCGGCATCGCCGAAGAAGACATCGTTCGCTCGGTCGTCGAACGGGGCGCCGATGCAATCTCGTGGCTCGAAGGACTCGGCACAGCCTTCGACCGCCACGACCTCGACAGCGGTGACGCGCACGGCACCCTGCAGCTTTCGCGCGAAGGCGGCCACACCCACCCACGTGTCGCGCACTCAAACGGTGCCGCCACTGGCCGCGAGATCCAGCGTGCCTTGATCAACGCGCTGCGGGCCCACCCACGCATCACGATCCGCCCGCATGTGTTCGTGCGTGACCTGATCCTGCGCGACGGCCGCTGCGTCGGCGCCGCGGGCCTGCAGAACGGCCGCAACGAAGCGATGGAAGTCGCCATCGAAGCATCATCGATCGTCGTCGCGACCGGCGGCACCGGCCAGATCTATCGCGAGACCACCAACCCGACCGGCGCCAGCGGCGACGGTCAGGCGTTGTGCTTCCGCGCCGGTGCGCGCCTCGCCGACTGCGAGTTCATGCAGTTCCACCCAACCACGCTCTACATTGCCGGTGCTTCGCGCTTTTTGATCAGCGAAGTCGTGCGCGGTGCAGGCGCTGTGTTGCGTGACCGCAACGGCGACCGCGTCATGGAGGGCATGCACCCGATGGCCGACCTCGCGCCGCGCGATGTGGTCAGCCGGGCGATCCTCGAACGCATGGTCGCCACCAACGACACGCACGTCTACCTCGACATGAGTAGCGTGCGTGGCAACCCGCACGAACTATTCCCCTCGATCGCGCGCATCTGCTCAACGTTCGACCTGGACCTAGCCAAGGATGCCATCCCGGTGCGTCCCGGTGCCCACTACTTCCTCGGCGGCGCCGCCACCAACGCCGAGGGCCTCACCAACGTGCCAGGCTTGTTTGCGGTCGGTGAAGCAGCGGCTTCGGGGCTTCACGGTGCGAACCGACTCGCGTCCAACTCGCTACTCGAAGGCTCGGTCATCGGCCGTGAGTGTGGTCGCGCCGCTGCCCGCGAAGCCCAGGAAGCAGAACGCACCCGCTCACGAATCGGATTGCCGCGTCAACTCGCGGGTCCGATACTCGCCGCCGACCCACCACGCCTGCTACACGACGACCTGCTTTACGCCCTAAAGTCACTGATGTGGCGTCAGGTTGGCCTGCGTCGCGAAGCCGAAGGCATGGCCGACGCACGCGCCCGCATTGCATTCTGGCACCAATATCTAACTCGCGGCCAACTAGCCAACCGCGCCGCCTGCGAATTGGCCAACATGCTGACCGTCGCCGCACTCGTCACCGAGGCTGGCCTGCAGCGCGAGGAGTCGCGCGGCACGCACTTCCGAACCGACGCCAACCAGCGTGACGACGAACGTTTCTGCCGTCGCATCTTCCTAGAACGCGCCGATGATGGTGCAATAAGCAGTAACCACGGACCGCTGTCACAACCGACCGACCGCACCCACGCTTAGCCAAACTGCGCCGGGCAAATCTGGGCGCGCAACCAATTCTTGGGCGAACAACCTCACGACCGCACCCTGGACACTCGCCAGGGCCACGCCACCGAAGCAATCCTGTTCGGCATCATGCCGACGGGCGATCCGCGCACGGCGGCCGAAGCACTGTCCGAACTGCAGCAACTTGCGGAGACAGCTGACTTCGTGCCCGCAGGCTGCATGGTGCAGCACCGCCGCATCCCCGACGCGCACGGCTACCTCGGTGCCGGCAAGCTCGCCGAACTAGCCGAAGTCGTCAAACTGGCGCACAGCGGTTGCGTGATCTGCGATGACTCGCTGACCCCCAACCAGATGCGCAACATCGAGAACACCGTCGGTGTTCCCGTCATGGACCGCAGCGAGTTGATCCTGCAGATTTTCGGCACACACGCGCGCACGCCGCAGGCTCGCATGCAAGTCGAACTCGCGTCGCTGCAATACGAAATGCCGCGACTGCGACGACGTTGGACCCACCTCGAACGGCAACGCGGCGGTATTGGCATCCGCGGTGGTGCTGGTGAGAAGCAGATCGACGTCGACCGCAACTTGCTGCGCACGCGCATTGCCTCGGTCAACCGCGGCCTAAAACGTATCGAACAACACAAGGTGCGCGCCGTGCAGGCTCGCCCCGACTTGTTCACGGTGGCACTGGTTGGCTACACCAACGCCGGCAAGTCATCGTTGATGAACCGCCTAACCGACGCCGGGGTGCTCGCAGAGAACAAGCTATTCTCGACGCTCGACACCCGTACCAGGCCGTGGCGCCTGCCAGGTGGACGGACCGTTCTGCTGACTGACACCGTCGGGTTCCTACGCAAACTACCGCACCAACTGGTTGCCAGCTTCCACGCCACCCTCGAAGAAGCGCTGCACGCGGACCTTCTGCTAGTGCTCGTCGACGGTAGTTCCAGTGAAGCCGCCGAGCAACTAACCGCGGTCGACGAGGTACTCAGCACGCTCAAGGCCGACAATCTGCCGCGCCTCACGGTGCTGAACAAACTCGACCTCGTCGAAGACCGCGCGACCCTTGCGCCTCTGTGGCGCATCGACCCGCACGCAATCGCCGTTTCGGTTCAGGATGGTGAAGGCCTGCCCGTAGTGATGACTTCGATCCAGAACCACCTCGCCGCCGTGGAGAACCGCGTCGAGTTACTACTGCCACACACTGCTGGCGCGCTGCACGCAGAGATCCGTACACGAGCAACTGTGCTGTCGGAGTTCTATACCGAGGACGGCTGCCTGATGGAGATCCAGGCTTCGCCAGCAATCCTTGGCCGCCTGATGGCAGGTGGTGCGCGAGCGGTGCAACGACCGCCAAACGCGCCGGACCAACCGGAATAGGCCGACTCCTGAAGGCCTGCAACGCGACTTGCTCGGCCGCACGATTCTCGCCGGACGAATCACCCACTCACGAAGGGCCTGCCGCGACAATTCGACCTGCGGGCCTCTTTCTATTGGGCTTCGATGACGACCAGTAGGTCATCTGCCTGCACGGCAGCACCAACATCGGTGCACAGTTCTCGAATGGTGCCGCTGCAAGTGGCCCGCACGATGGTCTCCATCTTCATCGCCTCGAGCGTCAAGACCGGATCACCCTCTGCGACCTCAGCACCTTCGGCAACGTGCAGCGCAATCACGCTGCCGGGCATCGGCGATCCAACATCGCTTGGCTTATTCGCATCGGCACGGCGGCGCGTCACCACTTCGCCCTCGAGCGAACGGTCTAGCACGACAACCTGACGGTTCTGGCCGTTGAGCTTGAAGTAGACCGTCACCATGCCTTCGTCATCCGGTTCACTGCGCGCGTCCAACGAAACCAACAGCGCCTTGCCGCGTTCGAGTTCGACCCAGACTTCCTGGCCTATATCGAGGCCGTAGAAGTAGACCGGCGTGGGCAACAGCGACACATCGCTGCAGCGATTGCGGAACGCGAAGTAGTCATCGAGCACCCGCGGATAGAGCGCGTAGCTGACGATGTCGCGATTCTGCGGCGCTCGATTCATGCGAGCTGCGCAGTGTTCCTTGGCGGCCTCAAAGTCGAATGGCTCCATGCCGTCACTCGGCCGACCCGACAGCACCGGTTCACCCTTGAGCACCGCCGCGCGAAGGTCCGCGGGGAAGCCGCCCGGCGGCTGGCCGAGGTAGCCCTGAAAGTACGTCACGACGCTCTGCGGGAAGTCGACGTGCTTAGACTCCATCAACACCTTCTGCTTGGTCGCTTCGACCGAGGTTGCCAGGTTGCCGCGCATCTCAAGCAAGTCGTTCTGCACCAGGAAGATCGCGAAGTCGCCGACCATCTTTGACGACGGCGTGACCTTCGGGATGTCGCCGACGAGTTGGTTGACGACGGCGAATGCATGGCGGACGTCCGACCAACGATCAATCAGGCCGAGCGATGCCACCTGCGGTCGCAGGTTGGAGTATTGGCCGCCAGGGATCTCGTGGTAGTAGACCTCACTGGTGCTGCTCCTGAGACCGCACTCGAACGGCTCATAGAACTCGCGCACGCCTTCCCAGTAATCGGCCAGCGGTTGCATGTCACGGTTGGTCAGCTTGGTCTCGCGTTCGTGGCCGCGCAGCGCGGCGATCAACGCGTTCATGCTCGGTTGCGACGTCAAGCCAGCCATCGATGACAACGCCGTGTCGACGATGTGCACGCCGCACTCGATCGCCGCCATATAGGTAGCGACGCCATTGCCTGACGTATCGTGCATGTGCAAGTGGATCGGCAGATCAGTCACTTCGCGCAGCTTGGAGATCAACGTGCGTGCGGCCTGCGGGCGCAACAAGCCAGCCATATCCTTAACGCACAGAATGTGCGCGCCAAGGTCTTCAATGCGCTTGGCCAGTTCGATGTAGTAATCGAGCGAGTATTTCGTCCGCGCCGGGTTATCGACATCGCCGGTGTAGCAGACCGCCACTTCGGCGATCTTGCCCGTCTTGATAACGCGCTGCACCGACACCTGCATCGAGTCGAGATCGTTGAGGCTGTCGAAGATTCGGAACACATCGACGCCACACTCGGCGGCCTGATCGATGAACCCTTCGACAACGTTCTGCGGATAGCTGGTGTAGCCAACTGCGTTGGCGCCACGCAGCAGCATCTGGTGCAGCACGTTCGGGATCGCGCTCTTGAGCTTGATCAAACGCTCCCATGGATCCTCGTTGAGGAACCTATACGCGACATCGAAGGTCGCGCCACCCCACGTCTCGAACGAGAACAGTTCGTGTGCGACATGCGCCATCGCTGGTGCGACCGCCACCATGTCCTTGGTGCGCATGCGCGTTGCCAACAACGACTGGTGCGCATCACGCATCGTCGTATCGGTCAACAACGGCTTGCTCTGTCGTTTGATCCACTCGACCACTGCAGCCGGCCCACCTTCATCAAGTATTTGCGCAGTGCCCGATGGCGGCTTACCACTGGGAACGACCGGCAGCGTCGGTGTAATCATCTTCGCCGACGACAACCGCAACTGTGCGGGCACGGTCGGGTGGCCGTTAATGATCACGTCAGCCAGGTAATTCAGCAGCTTGCTAGCTCGGTCACGACCTGGCTTAATCTCGAACAGTTCCGGGGTCTCATCAAGGAAGCGGGTCCAAGTCACCCCCTTCAGGAAACTCTCGTGGCTTAGCACGTTGCTCAAGAACGCGAGGTTGGTCTTCACACCGCGGATTCGAAATTCGCGTAGTGCCCGCACACCCTTTTGCGCCGCCTTCTCCAGCGTCTTGGCGAACGTGATGCACTTCACCAGCAATGAGTCGTAGTGCCCGCCGACAGTCATGCCAGCCATGCTGTCGCCACCATCGAGGCGCAAACCAAAGCCGCCCGGTGAGCGGTAGGCCATGATCGTGCCAGTATCCGGCAGAAAGTCGTTTTGCGGATCCTCGGTCGTGATCCGGCACTGGATCGCGTAGCCGAGTGGCTTGATCGCGTCCTGATCGCCAAGACCAACGATGTCGCTATCGAGGGCATAACCTTGTTCGACGCGCAGTTGCGCCTGCACCAAGTCGATGCCGGTGATCTGCTCGGTCACCGTGTGCTCAACCTGCAAGCGCGGGTTCACTTCGATGAAGTAGTGCTGTTCGTCGGCGACTAAGAACTCGAACGTGCCCGCATTGTGGTAGCCGGCATGCTTGGCAAGGCGCAACGAATCCGCATACAGAGCGTCGCGCGTTTTTTGCAACAAGTTCGGCGCCGGCGCAATCTCGACGACCTTCTGGTGGCGACGTTGCACTGAGCAATCGCGCTCGCACAAGTGCACGACGTTGCCGTAGAGGTCACCGATCACCTGCACTTCGATGTGGCGCACCTTGAGCAGGAACTTCTCGACGAAAACTACCGGACTGCCGAACGCCGCCTGCGACTCACTTCGCGCCTGTTGCAGCAGAGTCGCAACGTCTTTTTTGTGTTTGACGACACGCATGCCACGCCCACCACCACCGTGCGCCGCCTTAAAGATCGTCGTGCCGTGCTCTTCGAAGAACTTCTCGGCAGCCACGAACGCCTGCTGCTCATCAACCGGCAACTCCATGCCAGGCACACACGGCACCGACAACTGCTCGGCCATCTTGCGAGCCTCGACCTTGTCCCCGAGTCCCTTGATGACGTCTGCATTCGGACCGATAAACGCAATACCTGCGGCCCGAACCGCGGCGGCGAACTCGTCGTTCTCCGACAAGAACCCATAGCCGGGGTGAATCGCATCGACATCGGCTTTCTTCGCGATCTCGATGATCTCATCGCCGCTGAGGTATGCAGCGACCGCGCCCTTGCCCTTCCCGACCAGATAACTCTCGTCCGCCTTATAGCGATGCTGATTGGTCTGGTCTTCCTCGCTAAACACGGCCACCGTGCGAATGCCGAGTTCGGCACAAGCGCGGAACACCCGGATCGCAATTTCACCGCGGTTAGCACAGAGAACTTTGCGGAAGGGGCGGGGTGGCATGACTGCGATAAGGCTAAGGCGAGCGACAGGCGAGAATCCGCCCAGAACAACATTCGACCCAATAGCGATGCTAGCTGAATGGCTATTAACAACGAGGTTACGGCACCACCGGAGCCGACTGCGACGGCACGTATCACGCCGTGCTCCAATGGCTTCGACGTCCCCTGCCAACGGGCCGAATCCGACTATCCCCGTGCTGCTGACGAACCTCGACAGCGCCGTGCAGGCTGAAAAACAGATCGAAATCACGCGCGACGCGGGACCACTGGTCTGCTTCTCGATGGTGACCAACGACAAGTCCCGCCGCATCAATCTGTATGTCGCGAACTGGCAAGTCGACCTGAAGGGCAAGAAGCACCAGGTGCAGGTCGTCGCCAAGCTCTACCGCCTGGGAAACCACCACTTGCGTTATTGAGCATGGGCGGCATGGATTGGCGGTGACTACCGAAGCAAGGTGTTGTGGAAAGTTCGATGTGATTATCAACAGCGGACGGCTCGCGCGAAGCGCCTTCCGAAACCGCCGCGAGACACAAACGTCGACGCCTTTGACCGGATCCTTTGAAAGGCGAAGTGGTCTTTGTCACGCGCCTCGATAAGCTCGGGGTCCGGAATGGTTGCCCCTCTCTCGGTCCGGATTTCGCTGCTAATCTGCGCCACAGTGCTCGCCACAGTGCTCGCAGGATGCAGCGCGCTCCCCCGAAGCCTGGTCGTTGAACCCGGGGAAACCTCGGTGTTTGCGCTGATCTCGCGAAAGGGCCCCAAGCTCACGCTGCGCAACGACAGCAGCGGTAATCCGAACGAGATCTACAGCGGCGCGGCGGACCAGCTCAGCAAGGTCGTTCCCGACGCCCAACTGCAGGCGCTGCTCGACGTCTTCACGGCCGACAAGCTGTTCGAATTGAGCATCCCGAGCGTGCCCGGCAACGCGCGCGACGTGTTGCGGCTCGAGCAAAACGGCAAGACTTGGTACTGGGTTCGCCGCGGCAGCTTTGTCGATCCGCGCGAACAAGCGTTCAACAAGGCACGCACCTACTTCCTGTCGCTCTATAACGGCAGCACGGCCTACCACACGGGCCCGAGCAGCGCCGACGGCAGGTATCCAACGTTCTTGACAGAGAAGGAACTGCTACGCCGCCAAAAAGAGCTGCAGAAGCTCAAGGAAGGCGAAGCCAGCGGCGGTCGTCAGGAGAGACAGAGGTGAGCCGGCCCGCCAACATCCAGGCACTGGCCATCATTCCCGTGCGCGTCGGCAGCCAACGCCTACCTGGCAAAGCCTTGCTGAAGGAAAGCGGTCAAGAGCTGTTCCTGCACACGTGCGACCAAGCGAAGAAGGCGCAGAACATCGACCTCGTTTGCGTCGCGACCGACGATGACGACGTCGAAGCGGCGGCCAAGCGAAGCGGCTATGAAGTCGTTCGCACCAGCAAGGCCTGCCGCACCGGTAGCGAGCGCTGCGCCGAAGCCGCGCAGCAGATCGATTGCGGCGCCGTCCTCGACATCCAAGGCGACTGGCCCGAAGTTGCGCCATCCGACCTGGAGTCGCTGGTCGCGCAACTGCTCGACGGCGAATCGCAGTGCAACACACTGTGCGCCGAACTGACCGACCAGACGACGGTTCGCAACCCGAACGTCGTCAAGGTCGTGCGCGGCGGTAATGGCAAGGCGCTGTATTTTAGCCGCCAAGCAATTCCGCACGGAGCCCTGGCCACAGATCGGTCTTCGATGCCGGCTGGATCATCGATGAGAGGTCAGGCCTTCCCGATCCTTCGTCACATCGGCGTTTACGGATTCGCGCGCGACACCCTGCTGCGCATTCCCGGCCTGCCGAGTAGCGGACTCGCCGAAACCGAAAGTCTCGAGCAACTGCGCTTCCTCGAAAACGACATCCAAATGCACGTGCTTGATGCCCAAGGTAACCCTTGGGGTATCGAGACGCGCGAAGACTACGACTCCTACCTGCAACGCCTGACCGCTACCGCCTGATTGGCTCGAGCAAATGTACTGCACCCTATGACCAAGTTCCTGTTCGTTACCGGCGGCGTTGTTTCCTCGCTCGGCAAAGGTCTGACCTCAGCAGCGATCGGCTGGATCCTGGAGCGCCACGGACTGAAAGTGTCGATGCAGAAGCTCGACCCGTATATCAACGTCGACCCCGGCACGATGTCGCCGTTCCAACACGGTGAGGTCTACGTCACCGATGACGGCACCGAAGCGGACCTCGACCTCGGCCACTACGAGCGGTTCACGAGCGCACGCATCAATAAGGACTCCAACTTCACGACCGGCAAGATCTACAAGTCGGTGATCCAGAAGGAGCGGCGCGGCGACTACCTCGGCAAGACGGTGCAGGTCGTCCCGCACATCACCGACGAGATCAAGATGGCGATCCGCGCCGGTGCAGCACCGTGTGAGGGCGAACCGGCCCCGGACATCGCGATCACCGAGATTGGCGGTACCGTTGGTGACATCGAGAGCTTGCCGTTCCTCGAAGCGATTCGTCAGTTCAGCCTCGAGGTTGGTGAGCACGACTGCATGTTCATCCACCTGACGCTGCTGCCGTATCTGCGTGCTTCGGGCGAACTCAAGAGCAAGCCGACGCAGCAGTCGGTCGGCAAACTGCGTGAGATCGGCATCCAGCCGCACGTGCTCGTCTGCCGCACCGAGGTGGCGATGGACAAAGAGATGGCGAACAAGATCTCGCTGTTCTGCAACGTGCGTCCCGAAGCGGTCATCGAAGAGAAGGACGTCGACTTCTCGATCTACGAAGTGCCGCTGATGCTGATCGACTCCGGTCTCGACCAACGCATCCTCAAGCACCTCGAGCTGAAGCCGACCAAGAAACTCGTAGTCGCCGACTGGGAGCAGTTGCTCGAAGTCGTCAAGGCTCCCGAGCACGAAGTGACGATTGCCGTCTGCGGCAAATACATCGCGCTACACGATGCCTACAAGTCGATCTACGAATCGCTGAGCCACGCCGGCATCGCCAACCGCTGCAAGGTCAACCTGCACAAGGTCTCGGCCGAGCAACTTGCCGACGAAGGCGCCGATGAGTTGCTCAAGGACGTCGACGGCATCCTGGTGCCAGGCGGGTTCGGTGAGCGCGGCTTTGAAGGCAAGATCGCCAGCATCGCGTACGCGCGGAAGCACAAGATTCCGTTCTTCGGTATCTGCTACGGCATGCAGGCCGCAGTGGTGCAATACGCACGCAGCGAATTGGGCCTGACAGACGCAACGACGACCGAATACGACGCCGATGCCAAGAACCCGGTAATCTCGTTGATGGAAGAGCAGAAGGCAACCCACGACAAGGGCGGCACGATGCGCCTGGGTGCGTTCGATTGCACGCTGCAAGAAGGCACCAACAGCCACCGCGCCTACGGCTCGAAAACGATCAGCGAGCGTCACCGCCACCGCTTCGAACTCAACAACGAGTATCGCGACCGGCTGCGTGAGAAGGGCCTGGTCATGGCCGGCACCAACCCGAAGCTGGACCTTGTCGAGATCGTCGAGGATCCGAACCACCCGTGGTTCGTCGGTGTGCAGTACCACCCCGAGTACAAGACGCAACCGCTGACGGCGCACCCGCTGTTCCGCGACTTCGTGCACGCGGCGATCAAAAACCAGAAGAGCTGAGCTGCACTGAGCTGAGTTGCACTGCCGCACCAACGGCAATTGGTCCCCCGCCGCCAATTCCCCCGAAGCGATCGCATCCAATGCCGCGGCCACGAGTTGTTGGCTCGGTGGTCACATGAGGCCTGTACTTGCACCCAGCCCCAAGATCTCATGTGATGCCCTAGTGAACGCGCCTGGGAATCATCAGGAACAGCTAGCCAAACCACGCAGCCTGCGTTGGTCGTGGTTGTGGCTGACTGGCTCAGCTGCGGCCATGGCGGTCGGCTGGACGGCGACGGTCCGCCCTGAAGCCGCGACGTGGTTCGGCATGCGCGGCCCAGAATGCCCACTCGCTCAATGCCTGGGCCCGATCGCGTGCCCCGGCTGCGGGCTCGTGCGTAGCACATCCAGCGCCCTGCAAGGGAACTTCTCCGAATCGTTTACGATGCATCCAGGCGGCATTGGCATCGCCATTTTATTACCGGCAACGTTTGCCGTTCATTTTGACATACTTCGCCACGGGCGCGAATACCCGGGTCATCGCCGACTCCGCCGCATCGGCTATGCCCTCACCAGCGCATGCATCGTGCTTGGCTGGCTCATCCGGTTTTCATTTTAGGGTCTCCCCATGCTTTCGGCTGCTGACAACGGATTCATTTTCATCCAATTATTGGTCCCACTTGTGTTTGGCGGCATCTGTGCTGCCATTGCAGCAGGTCGCGGCCGCAGTGCTGTCGGGTGGTTCTTCGTCGGCGTGTTCACGAACTGTATCGGCCTCATCATCGTGCTCGTGCTTCCCGACATGAAGGTGCAAGAAGACCGCGAGAAACGCCAACGCATGGAGACCCGCAAGCTGCGCGAGCAGTTGCAAAAAGAGCGGCAAGTGTCCGATCAGCGACACAACCACGTCGAACGCCGTCTCGGTGCCCACGATGAATCCCTCGGCCTCGACACGTCCACCCCACCCGGGTTGCCCAACTCCGAGGCAGCGGCGCAACTGAGCAATGCCGACCAGTGGTTCTACGCCCGCGACAACGAGCGCCAAGGACCAGTGTCCGAAGAGACGATTCGCCACCTGCTCGCGGCACAAGCGATCGACGGTGACTCGCTGGTCTGGCGCGATGGCATGGCCGATTGGATGCCCGCCGGTGACCTTGAGCAGTTCCGCGGGGACGTCTCGTGAGCCCACCCGAACTACCAGCCAGAGGCGGAACACCGAGCGGCGCAGTGCCGAGCAGCGACACGCCAACCGCCTTGCTCGTGGAAGGCATTCTCGATGGTCGCGTGCTCAATGAGAACACGCTGCAAACCGCCGTCGCAGAACTGAGCAAGTGCGGCGCCGGAGAGTTCCGGCTCGACGTGACCGGCGGTCGCTTCAACATCCTGCCGACGGAAACGCATGTGCCGGCGGATCGATTCGATACGGCCGCGCAATCCAACTTCCTCGATCGCCTGCAAGCAGTGGTCGATGCCGCCCAGCAGGGCAGTGTCGAAACCACGCTGCGCTGCAAGTTGGTCTTCGAACACGAAGTCGCCGAAACGCTGTTCATCGTCAACGGTCATCAGATCGAACCCGTCACCCGGCGCCGACCGCGCACCGCGCAAGACGAGATCCCGATGCCGGCGGCCGAAGGCGAAGCCATGCTGGGCATGCGCCGCCGCGAACTGATCTGGCTCGCGCCAGCGCTGTTGATTGTCGGCCTACTGATCGCGTGGCAATCGGGCTGGATCGACCGCGTGATGGCGGCGCGCGCGGAACAAGTACTGACCGAGACCGGCCCGTTTGGCCAGATGATCGACGTCAAACTCGAACGATCGTGGGGCAACTACTACGTCACCCTGACGCGCGGGTCGACCTACCCGGCAACTCCGGAAGCACTCGCGACGCTGCGCGAAGACAGCGTGACGTTGACGGAAGGCGCCGCCTGCGAACTGATCGGCAACGGCGGCGAACTGTTTGTGCAGATCGCCAATGAAGACGGCAAGGTATTGGCCGAAGCCCGCACCGAATTACGCCTCTTGCTTACCGAGGAAGATGGCAAGGTCCAAGTCAAGCTGACGGGCAGCAGTTCGGCGCACCACGTCTCGCTATCGCTGAGCACTGGCAAGAAGAGCAAGTGAACGATCCGTTTGAGCAACCAGCAGTGCGCACATGGCCACATGGTCGTGAACTCGCCGAGGACGAATGCATTGAGCTTTCGTGCGTCGCCTGCCGCACCCACTGGCGCATCCACGACCGACTGCGTGGCTTCAAGCTGCGTTGTTCGTGCAATCAATGGCTGCAGATCCCCGGCAACGCACTAGCCGAAGCCGAGGCAAACGCCGCCATCACTGCGTTGGATCCATCTGATCTGCCCATTTCATTTTCAGCGAAACATGCCCGCCACAACGAGCGCGGCCTGATGGAATTGCCAGGCGATGACGGCGACATCATCTACGCGAAAATTCCCATCAACGCACCGCTGGCGCCCGGCGCGATGAAGCGCGCGAGTCACAGCAACCAAACGCGCTGGACCAACCGCACTCTAATTGAGTTCACGTTGTTGATGCTGGCCTTGCTCGGTCCGCAATTCGGCGCATGGCTGCTGGCAGCGGGCAACGACTTCGAACTACTGCTGCCGTTCGCAAGTTTAGTATCCGGTGTCTGTGTCGCAGGCATTCTCGCCTGGGCCGGCCCCTTCGGCCGCCTTGGCATTCGTGGTGCAGCGCCCCGATACTGGTTAGAAGTGATTCCGGTCACGGCGTTGTCGGTATTGATTGCGATGGGATACTCCGAGATCCTGGACTCTCTGGTATCCGGCACGGAAGACGGATCCGACGACACCATCAAACGTCTCGGCCTATTCGCGAGCCTGTTGGTCATCGCCGTCTCCCCGGCGCTGCTCGAAGAAGTCATCTTCCGCGGCATGCTGCAGGGACGACTGCTGGCGCTGATGGGCCGTCACCTCGGCATCTTCGTGACCGCCGTCGCGTTCGCCTTGGTGCACGGGCAACCGGCCGTGCTACCGATTCATCTCGGGATTGGCATCTACCTCGGTTACCTGCGCGAACGCGCCAACAGCCTGCTACCAGGAATGCTGATTCACTTCCTCTACAATGGCACCTTGGTGTCGATGCCATTCGTGTTCGCAGAGTAGTGCAGATCGCGACAGCGCGATCGCCTGGCTAGCGCGCGCGAACGGACTCAAGCAGTCCCTTCAATAGCGTCTCCAACTGCGACCAACCAACGTGCAGGCAACCACCGTGGCCTGCCCCTTCGACGACGTGCAACTTCTGGCCGACTCTCGCCGCCGCCAGACGTTCGCCATGCGCGATCGGGATCAGCGCATCGTCGCCCGCATGCACCAACACGACCTTCGTGCTGAGAGGCAACGCAGCGAGGCTGTCGCGCGGTGAAACATCCTCGAGATCGACACCAAGTTGCAGCCAAGCAGCGAACCGAACCGAGGCAGCAGCAAGGTGACGCAACGGTCCCAGCCCGGCCATGCGTTCCTCCAGCATGATCGACAAGTCAGCGAACGCACTCTCGGTAAACACACCATCCGCGCGCGCCGCGGCGGCCGCACGCAAGGCACTCGCGCCGCCCATCGAGATACCGATCAACACCAGTGGGCTGTTCGCGAACTGCGGTTGCGCGCGAATCCATTGACTTGCCGCAACGACATCACCCGCTTCCCGTCCCCCAAGTGTGGTGATCGCGCCTTCGCTCTGGCCATGACCGCGAAAGTCGAAGGCGAGCACGTGGCATTGCTGCATCCATGCCATCTGGGCGTAGGCGAAAAAGTTGGCCCGGTTCGCACCGAGGCCATGGCAGACGATCACGATCGGTCTAGGCAACGGCGGCTCAACGGCCGGCTGTGCCGACTCGTTCTCGGGTTGCGTCAACAGCGTGCCGCGCAGCAGCAAGCCGTCGGCGTTCTCAAACTCCACTTCCCGATGGGCACCTTCGGCGAAGTAGACGTTCGGTTGCTTGCCGATCGCCACGCGACGCGTCTGCAACGCGACGAACAACTGCGGCATGCCAACGCCAATCATCACCACTGCGGCCACGACACGCGTCAGCAGTGGCTTCTTGCAGGTACGCTCGAGCCCCCACTGCAGGCCGTGGTAGATGATGCGAAGCGACAGCACCCAGATGCCCATGTAGAGCCCGAACCCGATTGCTTGGCCCCACGGAACCGCGGCTTCGAGTAGCGAAGCCATGCTGACGACCAGCAACGCCGCGATCCCAAGGGTGCCAATCAGGATGGCCGGCATCTCGACGAACAACTGGCGCCGACGACGAATCGCCGACAAGCGCAACGTCAGCGGTCCGTGCAGCAACAGCACCAGGCACAAGACAACGTCGACGGCTGATTCCGCCAAGAACAGGAACACCGCTGCCAACACCGTTGGCAAGCAAGCAATCACAACCGCAGTTCTGCCCGGGGGTGAGTCACCCGCCGAAGCTTCGTCGTTCATGCCTTAGTGGACGACGCTTTACGCATCTTCTTCCACTTTGGATAGAACCACATCACGTAACCGCTCGCCGCCAGGAACAGCAGGATCATCGCCACGAAAGGCATGACGCGGTCATGGGCAAATTCGCCAAACCACGAACCGTCGTGCAACCGCTCCAACCAATCACTGCGCCGCACGTTGGGACCGGAAGTTCGCAGCGTGATCGCGCAGACCTGAACTTCGCAGTCATCGTGACGACTGATCACCTTGTGCAACCGCTTGCCCGGCCGGAAGTCGATGCGGGCAATGTCTTCCTCGGCTTGGAACTGCGGCAGGTCGAGGGCCAACACCGCCTCATAGACCTTCTGCATTGGCTGCAAGTCTGCGAGCGTGCCGTCGGCACACTTCATGGTCTCCGGCTGGATCCACGCGTAGTCCTTCTTGACCAGCAGCAGGAATCCGGTCGTTGCCGTCATCAGCAGCACCAGGCCTGCGGTGATGCCTAGCCAACGATGAAGTAACCAGATCGAACGGAACACACGCATCGCTAGTCCTCGGCGTAGGTCGCCATCAAGTAGCGGGGTTCGAGATCTTCGGCCTTGGCAGAGAACAGCGGCAGGCCCGGCGCGAACAGTGCATCGGCACCGAGGTCACGTGCGACGATCACCTCCACGTTGCGTTCACGCAGTTGCTCGCCGAGTTGCTCGGCAAACGCAGCAGGCATGACTACGCGCTCACCTGGCTCCAAGCTTGCGAGAACCTGGTCGGTGTTGGTCGCGTTGGCAGCCTCGACTTCGACAAGTTCACCGCCACGATATTCGAAACGAGCCGTGTGGTAACGGCCGCGACGTGCGTCAAGCAACGGCCGCACGCGCGTGCCATCCGCCGCGTTGCCACACGCGTGATGCGCCAGCAATGCCAGGCTGTCCACTGCTCGCACTGGGATCGAGCCGAACGACTGCAGGAAGCGCACGAACGTCACGGCGACCCGCAAACCGGTGTAGGAACCTGGACCGACATCGACGATCACTTCCTCGATCTGCTCCGGCGCCAGACCTTGCTGCTCACACAGCATCTGGCACAGGCGCGTCAAGTCGCCTCGCTCACCGGCAGGCGAGCGCACCACGAACGTTCCAGCAGCCGTCGACAGAGCGGCCGAGAACGGCACGTCTCCGGTCAGGTTGCTGCCGCTAACCGCAAGCCGCGTGCTCACGCACCAAGCTCCGCCTGAATCAGTGCGGCGAACTCATCGGTCAGGCGCTCACACAACTCGCGATCCTGCGCCTCGATCATCACGCGACACTTCTGCTCGGTACCTGAGTAGCGGAGCAACAAGCGACCTGTATCGCCGAGCAGTTCTTCTACTTCCTTCTGCTTCGCAGCGATCACCGGGATCGTAGAGAGGTCTGGTTTGTCACGAACGGCCACGTTGATCAGCTTCTGCGGGAAGCTCTCGAAGGCGGCCATCGCCTCCGACATTGGAGTATCGCCAACGTCGGCAAGCAAGCGCAGGCCGGTGTAGAGGCCATCACCGACCAATTCGTGATCGGCAAACAGCGTGTGTCCGGATTGCTCACCGCCGAGCGCGAACCCGTGTTCGCGCATCGCGGCGACCACATGGCGGTCGCCGACTGGCGTCACATGAACTTCAATACCGGCATCCTTCAGAGCGTGGTGCATGCCGAGGTTGCTCATCACGGTTGCCGCGACAATGTTGCCGGGCAACGTGCCCGCAGCCAGCATGCGAGAACCAAAGAACGTCAACACGGCATCGCCGTCGTGAATCTGCCCCTTCTCGTCGACGAAGATGCCGCGGTCGCCATCGCCATCGAGGCAGATGCCAAAGCACGCGCCGTTCTGTTTGACGATTTCCGCGAGATATTCGGGGTGCAACGCACCAACACCTTCATTGATGTTAAAGCCATCCGACTCGCAGCCAACCTCGATCACCTCGGCGCCAAAGGTGCGCAACATGCGCGGGCCGATAATTGCGCCGCCACCGTTGGCCGCGTCAATACAGACCTTGCGACCCGTCAGATCGAGGTCCGGGAAGCGATCGCCGAGCAACTCTTCGTAGCGCAGCGTCAACTTCGATACTGACTTGATGCGCGGTTCCTTCGGCGAGTCCGGTCGCAGTTCGTTGGCTAGCGTCGCGATCTCTGCTTCCACTTCAGCACTCAACTTGGCGCCATCCCCGGCAAAGATCTTGATGCCGTTGTCGTGCGCTGGATTATGCGACGCACTGATCATGATGCCTGCGGAATACGGCTCGTGTCTGACCAACAATGCCAGTGCTGGGGTCATCACCAAACCGATGTCGGCGACACTGACATCCGCAGCCACCAAGCCTTGCACTAGGCAATCGAGGATCCACGACGACGATTCGCGACCGTCGTTACCGATCAGGACGCGGCGCTGAGAACCATCACCTTCGCGCATCAACAAGACCCCTAGGGCCGAGCCGATGCGACGCAGCGTCTCCGGCTCTATCGGCGCTTCTCCGGCGTGACCGCGGAGGCCGTCAGTGCCAAACATGACTGGTTCAAAGCTGCTCATTTCTTGGCTCGCACAGTGACGGTCAATGACTCTTCGAGCAAGTATTCGGTGTTCGGATAGCGATGCAACAAGGGGCCGTCGAGCAGGATCCACGGTGACAACTGCAACTCCGGACCAAGCGGTGCCCCAGTCGCGAGTTCGTTCAGGTAAACCTCAAGCCGAAGGTTCTGCGTCGCCCACTGCTGCCTGGCATCCGTATCTTTGCCTCCCATCACCAAGCCGAGACGGCCAGAGAAGCTGACGCCTACCGGCACGATCTTCTCGTCTGACTCGTATTTCGTGACTTGATCGAGCCGTTTATCGCGCACCACAAGCGGCAATTTGAGCGTGTAGGTTTTTCGTTCGAGCTTCAACGGGACCGTGACCTGCGACACGGCGCCATCTTCGGGGAAGACCTTGAGGTTCACCCCATCGATCACGGTCAGCGAACTTGTGGCACTGTTGTCTAGCGACCCAAAGCTCAGTTCGGCGCGGAACACCTGCTTGCGCTTCTCCAAACTGCGGAGAACCTTCGCCGGCCCGACGAGCGTCATTTGGCTGGGGGTGAACGTTGCGCTGTCCTCGCGCATCCGGCGATGGTCACCCTTCGTTTCAAACTTGACCCTCGACGGTGTGAGTTCGAATGTGATCGTGTCGCGAATCTCTACTTCGGCGCGAATCCGCGACGGGATCAACTCGATCGTGATGTTGTCGTAGCGGATATCGCGCTCGATATCGGCCGCGGAAATATCGACAACCTCGATGTCCGAGCCACTGCCGTCGACGACTTCGCCATCGCCATTGATCTCGCGATTCCGATTCCACTGAAGACCCAGCAGGGTCATCACCTTGAGTCGCAGCGGGTTGTTCTTCAGATCTTCGATCTTGTAGCGCGGCCCCGACATCTTGACGTCGATCGTCGTCACAGCAGTATCGCCATCGAGGAAACGCCTCTTCGCGATACCGCTCGGCAAGAACACGACAAACTCGCTGCGGTCTCCCGTGGTGCCCTGCACCTTCATCTGGTTGTCCCACGTCAATGGCAGCGTGAAGGTCTCCGAATCCATGATGCGGCTTTCGATAAAGAACCACAGCAAGACCGCGAGGCCGATCGCGACCATCTTTCGAAACAGGTCGTCGACGATAATCGCCCACACTCCGCGCTTGCGACGATCAGCACTCATGAGGAGCTACTCCGACCAAAGACTGCGTCTAGTTCGCCCTCGAGCTTCTCGAGGGACAAACCGTGGTTCAACTTGCCGGTGCTCGCCGTCGAGATGTTGCCAGTCTCTTCGCTGACAACAATGATCAGCGCATCGGTCTCCTCGGACAATCCGAGCGCCGCGCGGTGACGCGTGCCGAGTCGCTTGTCGATGTCTGGATTCTGGCTGAGCGGGAACAGGCAAGACGCCGCGACGATGCGGTCACCCTGCACGACCACACCGCCATCATGCAGTGCGCTCTTGGGGAAGAAGATCGATTCGATCAGGTACGAGTTGAGTTCGGCATCGATCGTGATGCCGTTCTCCGACAACTCGGACAACGATGCCTCACGTTCAATCGCGATCAACGCACCGATGCGCTCCTTGCTCAGTCGCGCGACTGCACGTAACAGGCGCGGCACGATCTTGGCATCACGTCGGAAGAAACGACCAAAGATCGGCGCATCACCGAGGTGCACGATCGCGCGTCGAATCTCGGGGTGAAACACCACCACCAAGCCAAGCACAACGGACGGCGCCAACTGTTCGACCAACCATTCCAAGCGGTCCAATTGCAGTGGCCCAGCCAGGATGAAGAACGCGACTACAAACGTAGTCACCACCAGTGCCAGTCCGCGAATGACTCCCGAACCGCGCGTCGCGCGCAGGAAGCGCAGCACGACGTAGATGAAGACCGCGAAGATCCCGACTTCGATGATCATCTTGCCCGCTTCAAACAGTCCGCTGAAGTTGCCCTCAGCTGGGTTCTGTTGCGCGAACAAGGATGGAATCATGGGTTAAAAGCGGGCCTCTCGATCAGGCTCCCGACAAGCCCACGTCGGGGCTCTCGTCGGAAGAGGATTCGTTACTGGCAGAAGCATCTGCATCAGTCTCAGGCTTCGGTGCCGACTTGGCGACTTTGCGCGCGACTTCGCGCTCGACCGATTCGCGGTGACGCTCTTGCGCCGCCTTGAACTCCTCAAGGTTATCGCCACGCAAGATCGCGCCGGCCTCATCGCCGCTAAGCGTCTCATATTTCAGCAGCGCAGCGGCCAACTTGTCGAGCGTATCGCGCTTCTCCGTGAGCAACTTAGTCGCCGCTTCGTATTGCTCGTCAACGATGCGTCGCACTTCGTCATCGATCGCTTGTAGCGTGCGCTCCGAGACACCACCCGACAGCCGAAACTCCTTGCCAAGGAACGGATTCTCATCGTCCGCCGTGTATTTGATCGGGCCAACCTTCTCGCTCATACCCAACTCGCACACCATCACGCGCGCCAGGTTGGTCGCTTGTTCGATGTCGTTCTGGGCGCCGGCGGAAACGTCTCCGAAGACCAACTGCTCAGCAACGCGACCGCCGTAACAAACGGCAATGCGGCCAAGCAGTTTCTTGTGCCAATGGTTGTAGTCGTCCTTCTCAGGCAACGACATCGTCGCGCCGAGGGCTCGACCACGACTAACGATAGTGACCTTGTGCACCGGATCCTGATCCGGGGTCATCATCGAAACAATCGTGTGGCCAGCTTCGTGGTACGCCGTGACCTTCTTGTCCTCTTCCTCGATGGCGCGACTTCTCTTCTCGCGGCCCCAGCGCACGCGATCGCGCGCCTCTTCGAGATCGGACATCTCGACCGAGTCCTTGTCCTTCATCGCCGCGAGGATCGCGGCTTCGTTGACCACCGCAGCCAGTTCGGCACCAGAGAACCCAGCCGTCGCCTTGGCGATGCGCTTCATGTCAACGTAGCCAGCGAGCTTCACCTTGCGTGCGTGCACGGTCAGGATCGCTTCGCGGCCCTTGACGTCCGGACGATCGATGACGACCTGACGGTCAAAGCGACCGGGACGCAACAGCGCCGGGTCGAGCACGTCGGGACGATTGGTCGCACCGACGAGAATGACGCCCTTGTCGGAATCGAAACCATCCATCTCGACGAGGATCGCGTTGAGCGTTTGCTCGCGCTCATCGTGACCGCCGCCCATACCAGTGCCGCGTTTGCGACCGACAGCGTCAATCTCATCGAGGAACACGATGCAGGGGCTCGCTTCGCGGGCTTGCTTGAACAAGTCGCGCACGCGGCTCGCGCCAACGCCAACGAACATCTCAACAAAGTCACTGCCGCTAATCGAGAAGAACGGCACCTCGGCTTCACCGGCAATGGCCTTCGCGAGCAAGGTCTTGCCCGTGCCCGGCGAACCAACCAGCAACACACCGCGTGGGATCGAGCCACCGAGACGCGCGAACTTACCCGGGTTCTTGAGGAACTCGATGATCTCGCGGACTTCGGCCTTGGCCTCTTCCATGCCCGCAACGTCATCAAACGTCACGTTGGTGCGGCTTTCCTTGGTGTAGAGCGACGCGCGGCTACGGCCAAAGTTCAACACGCCACCGGGCCCACCAGGCGCGCGCATTTGACGAATAATGAAGAACCAAACGATCGCCAGCACTAGCAACCACGGGCCAATCGTGCCGAGAACGTAGATCAGCGCGGTGTTCGGCTCGCTGACCCGGAAGTCCGAGTCGCCGAGCGACAGCGTGCGCGATTGCAACGGCACACCGAGTAGATCCAACTCAGCGCAAACGTCTTGCAACGTCGGCGAACCAGCGCTCGTCGGGCTATCGATACGCACGTAGTGCTGTGACGAACCACGCTGCAACAACGCCGTCATGTAGGCGCCAGGCTTGCGAACTCCGTCATCTTCCGGCGTCGCGGCGGCCACCTTGGAAGGGACTTCGTTGACGAAGAACGCCTGCCAAACACGCACGCGGTTCTCGCGAACGTCGTCGAGGAATCGACCCGTCGCGACAGACGAATCGGGATACAGCGCCTTGTCGAGACTGGTAACCGACAACGTGCTCAATAGGTCGTAGTCGATGCCGCCAAACTCGAGAAAGTCTCGCAGCACGACTTCGATCTGCCGATCGCCCTGTTCCTTGACGTGGCCACTGACCGAACCGCCAGACATCGTGACGCCAGACAACCGACTGTTGAGCAAGTGGCTATAGAACGCGTGCACCGAGTTCTGGCCATCGCGGCCCGAACTCGACACGACCACGAATAGCGCCATCAAGAGGGCGAGGATGAGGATGACCCCACCCATGCCGCGTGGCTTCTTCGGGGGGCCTTCGCCCTCTTGAGGTTCCTTCGGTTCTTTATCTGTCATCTGCTTCTCTTGCCGCCAACCAAACCCATCGGACCGGGGTAGTCGGCCTCCTAGGAGATCACGCCTCCGAGGAGATCGGAGGAGCCCTATTTACATCGGCGGAGCACGGCCGTTGGCCGTAGTCCGTGGCCCGGTTGCCATCGCGACTTCCGCCCCCGGTGGACGGATAAGCGCTTGGCTAAGTAGGATAGGTCACAAAGGGGCCGGATGCCAGCGGGCGAACTCCCCGGACGCGTGGAAGCCAGCGCCCACAAGGCTAAGCCGTGAAGCCGCTTTGGGTGCGCCAACCATCTGCGGTCACGGGGCGTGGCGCAACCACGGCGAAAAGGCCGGACTGCCATCCTCCACGTGGCACGACCTGGCAGCGGATCCAGAGGGGAAGAGTTCGCCCGGCCACACTTTCCAGCAATCGATCTCGATCGCTCTGCGCCGAGCCCGCGGAACCGGGTCGTTCGGGGGCCAAGCGAGCCCCGGAGCGCTGCTGCATGGCGCGTGGAAACGCGTTCGAATTACGCCATTAACCATTACAATAAATGCACCTACGACACATCGTCGATACCGAAAAACGTGAGTCCAACGACCGCTTGACCGCCCCAAAGCACCGCGCCTCAACCACATGACGCCGGAAATCGCCATACCCGCAACGGCCCACCGCTGCCTCATTGCCCTCGCCAAGGCCGCCATCATTGATGGCGGCCGGCGCCTACCGACCGGCCGGAAACCCAGGCAACAAAGAGGCCGTCTTGCCAAACTGGATCGACGGAAAACTGGCCCTGGCTCAGCACGACTCTGATCAGCAGACCGGTAAAATCATCATGGTCACATCGGCGGAGAAGTTGATGGGATCGCCCTACTTCCTGCCCAGCGGCGAACTGTTGGTGCTGCCGAACAAGCCCGGCGACCAAACGCCACTGATCCTGACGTGCTTCGCTGGCCGCGATGACACCGTCGCCGCCTTGACCCCATGAACTCGCCACATGCGCTCACCATGGACGCATTCAACTTACGCAATGCAGGGGCTCGAATCGCTGTTCGAACGCGCCCGATCACCGAGCTACCATGCCGCCATGCCGACTTGTGAGCAGTGTGGTGACGAACATGAAATGCTGGACCCGATGTTCCGCCGCCCCGATGCCTTCGTGGCGCTCGCAGAGGATCAGCGCGAAGCACATGCGCGCGCCGACGACGACCTGTGCCGCATCGACCTACCGACCGAACCGGCTCGCATGTTCGTGCGCTGCGTGCTACCGGTCCAGGTCCAGGGTATGGCGAACGGCATCAGTTGGGGGCTCTGGGGCGAAGTCGAGGAAGCGGCGTTCGCACGCATCCTAGAACTGTGGAACGACGACGAGCAAACGAACGAAGCGCCGCTTGCCGCAACCATCGCCAACTCGATTCCCGGCTACGAAACGCTCGGCCTTGAAGCACACATCCAGCTAACCAACCCGACTACGCGGCCGAACATCGCAATCGCCGCAATCGCGGATAACGCATTCACCAGACAGTGCCTCGCCGGCGTCGACCAGCACCAGGTGCACCTGTGGAACCACAGTATGGCCGGGCACCAAAGTGACAACACGCTCGACACACCCAACCTGCGGGCGTTCGTTTGCGGGCATGTAGCACAAGGCGAGACCGTGCTCTACGCCGTACGCGACGCCGACGGCGACTGGCAGTTCTTGTGTGGCGGCGAACACGGCGGCGCCACCGATCAACCGAGCGTGCTTGCGGTCAGCGAGTTGATCGAACGCGACGCCTCGCTGCGCGAACTCGGCACGCGGCTAAAAAGTGGCCAACAGGCGGAACGCGCGAACGACCAGTCGCCGTGGCGCCTCTAGAGAACGCGCGACCGCTCGGCGGTCACTCGTTCTCGTCGCCGGCTGGGTCTGCAATCCAGGCATCCGCGTCTTCGACCAACTGACGCAACACGCCGACGCGGCTCTCCATCATCGCAATCATCTGCTCAGGCTCTGTGCCCGTCTCGATCACCACGCCTTCGGTCGGCTTGCCCAACTTCATGTTGTCGATGAGTTCCTGCCAGCGAGCGGCGATGGCAGCCATCGCTTGGCGCGGGGTCCCGAGGCTGTCGCCCTCGATGTAGTCCATCGGCAAGTTGCCGCACAGCACCCACGCGCCCACATAGCCGGGCTGTGTCGCACTCTCGATGGCCCACATCGCAACGTGCGGCGCGACATTCCAGGCCGGCCAATCGAAGATCTGGCCGTGCTCGTAGCCTTCGCTACTCAGGTAAACCTCGATCTCGGTGCGCAGTTCCGAGCACCAAGCGTCGAAGGTCGCGTCGTCGTCATAATCCAATTCAGTCGTGTCGGTCATCTCGCCGCTATTCAAGCACTCGCCCGGCCGTGCAGCTATCGCCGAAACCGTATCAATCGCACTTCACCGGCGAAGTCGAGGTGGGACAACTGGCCGCGCATCCAGCCGAGCGGCAATGCCACTCGGCCGGCCACGATCAGATAACCGCTAACAAGAATCGAGGCTGCCCCACTGCTAGAATGCACCGCCACGCCATGGCTGAAGTCGACCTCTACGCCCCCATCAAACGGTTCCTCGAGAAGCAGGGTTACGCCGTCAAGGGAGAGATTGGCGAGTGCGACATCGTCGCGGTTCGCAATGACGAGGGCCCAGTGATCGTAGAACTGAAGTCGCAGCTCAACCTGGCGCTCATCTTGCAGGCAGTCGATCGCCTATCCGCATCGAGCACGGTCTACATCGCCTTTCGAGTCGGCAAGGGCCAAAGCGCGTCGTTCCGTTCGCGCAGCAAGCAGGTTACCAGCCTGCTGCGAAGACTCGGCCTTGGCCTGCTGACCGTTTCGGCCCGCAACAAGGTTACGGCTGTGCTCGACCCGGCTCCGTATCGACCGAGGTCCAACGCGACCCGCCGCGCTCGCCTGCTCAAAGAGTTTGGCGAACGTATCGGCGATCCCGAGCAGGGCGGCTCCGCCACCAAGCAGCGTGTCACGGCCTATCGCCAAGATGCACTTCGATGCGCGCGAGAACTGGCTAGCGCCGGCGTGCTCAAGTTGAGCGACCTACGCGCGAGAACTGCGGTAGAACGCGCCGCAGGCATCCTGCAAGACAACCACTACGGTTGGTTCGACCGCGTCAGCCAAGGTCACTACGAGTTGTCTCCGAACGGTCAGAGCGCCCTGTCGGACTGGCAGAAGACACTCGACGCAATCGCTGCGAACTAGACGGCAGCGACGCGGAAACCAGCAGACTCGGCGCGACTCCGGCCACCTATCGGCCGACGCGACGCAACTCGTCACTCATGCAGTGATCGGTTCGAGACCGGCGCGATGCTCAGTGATCGCAGCGACGACCAACTCATGCAGGCCGTGGTCACCGCCCGCATCAAACGCCTGGAGCAGCGCCTTGCGCATGCGCGGTTCCCAGAACTTCTGGATGTGATTGGCGGTGCCGGCGACGGCGATTGGGCGATCGGGTTCGGTGGCGAAGAACGAGGCGATCTGGTTCGCCATGCCGACGAGCTTTGCGGCTTCCATGGTTACTTGCTGCCTTGCTCGGAGTCTTCGGCGAAGCCTTGGCGGGCTAATAGGTCTTGTTGCTGGGCGAATGCATCGAAGCGCTGCTGCCACTCGCCCTTGTCCGACGCGACCTTGCGTATCTGGACAGCCGTGACCTTGTATTCGGGGCAGTTGGTCGCCCAGTCGGAGTTGTCGGTGGTGACAACGTTGGCGCCTGACTCCGGGTGGTGGAAGGTAGTGAAGACGACGCCCGGCTGCATTCGATCGGTGACTATGCAGCGCATCGTGGTATCGCCCTTGCGGCTTTGCATCGAGACCATGTCGCCGTGCTCGATGCCGCGGTTCTCGGCGTCGTGCGGGTGCAGTTCGATGATGTCCTCATCGTGCCAGACTTGGTTTTGCGTGCGGCGCGTCTGCGCGCCGACGTTGTATTGGCTAAGGATGCGGCCGGTTGTCAGGATCAGCGGGAACTTGCGCGTCGTGCGTTCGGGCGTTGCTTGGAACTCGGTCAGCACGAACTTGCCCTTGCCGCGCACGAACTCGTTCTCGTGCATGTAGGGCGTGCCTTCCGGCGCGGCTTCGTTGCACGGCCACTGGATGCTGCCGAGTTTGTCGAGCTTGGTGTAGCTGACCCCGGTGAAGGTCGGCGTCAGGCGCGCGATCTCATCCATGATCTCGCTCGGGTGCGAGTAGTTCATGCGGTAGCCGAGCGCTTCCGCGAAGCGAACGGTGACTTCCCAGTCGGCGAGACCAGGTAGCGGCGGCATGACCTTGCGAACTCTGCTAATGCGACGCTCGGCGTTGGTAAACGTGCCGTCCTTCTCGAGGAACGAACTGCCAGGGAAGATCACGTGGGCGTACTTCGCCGTCTCGTTCATGAAGATGTCTTGAACGATCAGACACTCGAGCGATTCGAGCGCCTTCTGCACGTGCTGCGTGTCGGGGTCGGACTGCGCGATGTCTTCGCCTTGCACGTAGAGCGCCTTGAACGACCCGTCGACGGCGGCGTCGAACATGTTCGGGATACGCAGGCCCGGCTCGGGCTGGATATCGACGCCCCACTCCTTGCCGAACAGTTCGCGCACGGCGGGATCGGAGACGTGGCGGTAACCAGGTAGTTCGTGCGGGAACGACCCCATGTCACACGCGCCTTGCACGTTGTTTTGACCGCGCAGCGGGTTCACGCCGACGCCGGGGCGACCGATGTTGCCGGTCAGCATCGCGAGGTTTGCGATCGTCATGACGCCAGTCGAACCTTGACTGTGCTCAGTGACGCCGAGGCCGTAGTAGAGCGCGCCGTTAGGCGCCTTGGCGAACAAGCGCGCGGCACCACGGATCTGATCTGCGGGCACACCGGTGTGCTCTTCGAGCGCTTCCGGCGAATTGCGTTCTTCACTGATGAACGCCTTCCACTTGCCGTAGTCCTCCATGTCGCAGCGTTCGGCGATGTAGCCCTTAGACTCCAAGCCTTCGGTCACGACAACGTGCGCAAGCGCGTTCATCACGGCGACGTTGGAGCCCGGACGCAACTGCAAGTGGAAGCTGGCTTCGACGTGCGGCGTGCGCACTAGGTCGATCTGGCGCGGGTCGATGACGATCAGCGTCGCGCCTTCGCGCAGACGCTTCTTCAAGCGCGAGGCGAACACCGGGTGGCCATCGGTCGGGTTGGCACCGAGCACGATCACGCAATCAGTGAAGTCGACACTGTCAAAGTCTTGCGTGCCGGCCGATTCGCCGAGCGTTGTCTTGAGGCCGTAGCCGGTTGGCGAGTGGCAGACGCGCGCGCAGGTATCGACATTGTTGTTGCCGAAGCCGGCGCGAACCAGTTTCTGCAGCAGGAACGTCTCTTCGTTGGTGCAGCGCGAACTGGTGATGCCACCGGTCGACGCCTGACCATACTTGGCTTGGATGCGCTTGATCTCGGACGCCGCGTATTCGAAGGCTTCTTCCCACGACACTTCGCGCCAAGGGTCGGTGATCTTCTTGCGGATCATCGGCTGCTTGACGCGATCGGGGTGCGTTGCATACCCCCACGCGAAGCGACCCTTGACGCAACTGTGACCGTGGTTCGCCTTACCGTCCTTGTGCGGCACCATGCGAACGACTTCGCTGCCTTGCATCTCGGCGCGGAACGAGCAACCGACACCGCAGTAGGCGCAGGTGGTCGTGACCGCGTGGTCGGGTTGGCCTTCATCGACGATCGACTTCTCCATCAGCGTCGATGTCGGGCACGCTTGCACGCAGGCACCGCACGACACGCATTCGGAATCAAAGAAGTTGGTCGGGCCGGCAGCGATCTTCGAATCAAAGCCGCGACCTTCGACGGTCAGTGCGAACGTGCCCTGCGTTTCTTCGCAAGCGCGCACGCACCGTGAACAGACGATGCACTTGGTCGGGTCGAAGGTGAAATACGGGTTCGACTCGTCCTTCTCCTGCACGAGGTGGTTCTCACCTTCGTAGCCGTAGCGCACATCGCGCAGGCCAACCGCACCGGCCATGTCCTGCAGTTCGCAGTTACCGTTGGCGGGGCAAGTCAGACAATCGAGCGGGTGGTCGGAGATGTAGAGTTCCATCACGCCGCGTCGCAGCTTGGCGAGCTTCTTCGACTGCGTCGTCACCTGCATGCCATCGTCGCACGGCGTCGTGCACGAAGCGGGCGTACCGCGGCGGCCGTCGATCTCGACCAGACACAGCCGGCAGCTACCAAACGACTCGAGCGAATCGGTCGCGCACAGCTTGGGGACCTGCACGCCAGCCTCGACGGCGGCGCGCATCACGGAAGTGCCTTCCGGCACACAGACGGGCTTGCCGTCGATGTGAACGGTGACGGTGTTATCGGAACGCTTTACTGGCGTGCCGAAGTCGACGACCTTGTTGGAGTACATTGCGGGGTGGCCCTCTTGGAGGGTCATACAGTGCACTTTGTCCGGGCCATCGCGTCAAGTCGGGAAGGCGATGCCGTGGCACCTGACCGAACCAAACCGGCCGGTAAATGGCCATTTGGCAGCCATCGACGGCCGTGTGGGCTGCCGGAGCAAGTTCGGGATTCGCGCCCCAGGATCAGCAATTCGTGGGCACGCCAATCGAGTGCCCACGAAAGGCACGATCGAACTCACGACAGCCCTAACCTACAAACACGTCGCGAACCACCCATGCTATCGGCCACAGGCCAACGCTTCATTTGCTCGCATTGACCACATCTTGGGACGTCGCCAGCCTCGTCAGCGATTAGTATTCACGCACTGAGTGTGTCACGAAGCATATGAAAAAAGGCACCACTGCGCTGCGGCCTTCGTCAAAGGACAGGATGATCCGCGCCGCCATGCTGGTCGGGCTTGGTGCGATCTTCGTAATCGGTGCGCTGCAACTCGCGCTAATTACTGACGATGCGTACATCACCTTTCGGTATGTCTCCAACGCCCACGACGGGCTCGGCCTCGTCTGGAACCAACCGCCTTTTAAACCAGTCGAAGGCTACTCAAGCTTCTTGTGGGCAGCATCACTTTGGGCAGCCCTGAGTTGGTTCGGCGTCGAACCGCCGCAGTCCGCGAACGCGATCTCCATCCTCTACGGACTGGCATTGTTTGCGGTGGTTGCGTTCACCGCCTTTCGCATCGAAGGCCGGCACGGCAAACGCCTTTCGCATCTGGCCGTGCTTTGCACACTGGCCGCGGTAGTCAGCAATCGAACGTTCTTGCAGTGGACAACCGGCGGCCTTGGCACCTCGCTATTCGGCCTCTGCTTTGTGACTTGGGTTGTCATGGCCTTCCGCGGGCAAGAACGACGCACAACGCGATGGCTTGTGGCATGGGCCACGGCAGCCGCGTTCGCAGCCCTGGCGAGGCCCGATGGCCTACTCCTTGTAGCAGCGACCATCGGCGCGACCGGATGGGCGGTCGTTGCACGTAATCTGAAACTCCGAACAGCATTGCTGGCACTCACGCCACTACTGGCCGTCGCTACACACCTGCTGTGGCACCGCTGGTTCTACGGCGAGTTCCTGCCCAACACCTACTACGCAAAGGTCTCTACTCCCTGGCCAGAAGCGGGCGTGCGCTACCTCGCCTGCTTCTGCTTCGAGAACGCTGGCTGGCTGTGGGCGCCACTCGCGGCGGTATGGGTCGTGGTCGAAATCATGCGGCAGCGCCTGGCTTGCATTCGTCCGCTACTGGGTCACATCCCCGCGGTCGCCGCGGTCACGGCGACGCTCGGTCACACTGCCTACTACACATTGCGCGTCGGCGGCGATCCCTTTGGGTTCCGCGTGCTCAGTCAGTTGATCCCGCTGGGCGCACTGTCGGCTGCGGCCATGGCCACGCGTATCCGCAGCGGCTCACTACTGCCCATCGTCTGCACACTGTCCCTCGGGCTTGCGAGCACTGTTGGCTGGGTTCACCTTGCTTTAACCGAGCCCAAATTCACGGTCTTCTACCAACCATTGCATCCCAAGATGCCGAGTTGGCTACAGCCGGCATGGCGTTGGCACGACCGCACAATGGCGTGGCTGCAAATCCAGGTGCTGTGCGGCAGGCGTCACTTGCACGCGATGTTCCTCGAAGGCGAAAAAAGGCAACTCCCGGCGCGTCAACGCACCGAGGTAGACCCCAACGATCGGCCCGTCGCGGTCTTCACGGGAGTCGGATACGCAGGCTGGGCACTGCCTGACTACGCCATCATCGACCGCCTCGGACTCAACGACTATGTCGCGGCCCGCACACCGATCGAACGCGGGTCATGGGTCATCCCCGAAGAAATCCTAGTGACCTTGCTGGCCCGTGCCGATGCGAACGGCGACACGCGCACAACTCGCGAAGAGTTGCGCGTGGCGTTCGGAACACTGCCGAACACTGCCGAAAAGGACACCATCGATGTCGCCGAGTTTCTTCTCCTACTGTTCGCGCTGGAAGACGACGACGCGCTGTCAAAGCACGAGGTCGAGAAGATCGCGCCGACGTTTGCAACGATGAGGTTCATGGCCCACGACCGTCGTGCCCCAGCGGACTACATCAATGCCTTCGATCCGAATGTAACCGTCAAGAATGGCAAGAGCACAGTGCGCCAGCGGGCAACCCCGTTAACACACGAACGAGTGCGCACGATAGAGACGGAGTGGCGCGAACGACTCAAGAACGCTGCCGGCAAGTAGCGAAGCTGCCCGACCACTTGCTGTGGCCTGGCAACAAGATCTCCCAATTCGTCAACCGCCCACTCAGGCAATGCCTTGACGGGTTATCGGATGCGCTTCTGGCCGAACCCCCGGATGCCGCGCGCGGGTTGCAGGATGATCTCCGACACTACCATTGCCGTGGGGCCCGCCCCTCTCCCCACAAGGTCCGCTACTCGGACTTAGCGAAGTCTTCCGGGAAGTGGTCGAGCGCGCTCAGAACCGGCAGCGGGGTCAAGCCGCCCATGGCACACAACGACGCACTGGTCAGCGTGTCACACAGGTCGCGCAGCAGCGCCTCGTCCTTCTTGCGGTTCTTGCCTTCGACCAAACGGTCGACGACTTCGACGCCGCGGGTGCTGCCGATCCGGCACGGCGTGCACTTGCCGCACGATTCGATCGCACAGAACTCCATCGCGTAGCGCGCCATCTTCGACATGTCGACGGTGTCGTCGAACGCAACGATGCCGCCGTGGCCCAACAGCCCGCCGGCCGCTGACAGGGATTCATAGTCCGCCGGCGTGTCGAACTTCGATTCAGGCAGATAGGCACCCAACGGGCCACCAACCTGGATCGCACGAATCGGGCGACCGGTCGCCGAACCACCACCGAAGTCGTAGAGCAGTTCGCGAATAGTGACGCCGAGTGGCACCTCGACCAAACCGCCTTGCTTGATGTTGCCAGCCAGTTGGTAGGGCAGCGTGCCAAGACTGCGGCCAGTGCCGTAGGCCGCGTAGGCTTCGCCACCTTGATCGAGAATGTACGGTATGGCGGCCAGCGTCATGACGTTATTGACGACGGTCGGTTTACCCCACAGACCTTCCAACGCCGGCAACGGCGGCTTGGCGCGCACGATGCCGCGCTTGCCTTCGAGGCTTTCGAGCATTGCCGTCTCTTCGCCGCAGACGTAGCTGCCAGCACCGAGACGAACATGCACGTCGAACGCCTTGCCAGAACCGAGCACGTCACTGCCGAGCCAGCCAGCGGCGCGCGCCCGCTCAATCGCGGACGTCAGCACGACGTACGCATCGGGATACTCAGAGCGCAGGTAGATGTAGCCCTCGGTCGCGTCAACGGCGAGGCCGGCGATCACCATGCCTTCGAGCAGCACGTAGGGATCGCCCTCCATGATCATGCGATCGGAGAACGTGCCCGAATCGCCTTCGTCGGCGTTGCACGCAATGTATTTCTGGTCCGCTGCAGCACCGAGCACCGTGCGCCACTTAATGCCAGCTGGGAAGCCAGCACCGCCGCGACCGCGCAAACCGGACGCAACCACTGCTTCGACGATGGCCGAAGGTTCCATGGTCAGCGCCTTCTTCAGGCCAACCAGACCACCGTGTTCGCTGTAGTCGTCGAGGCTGACCGGATCCGTCACGCCAACGCGCGCGAACGTCAACCGCGTCTGCTTTTGCATCCACGGCAGGTCGTCGGTCTTGCCGAGACGCAGCGCGTGCTCGCCGCCGGCCATCACATCGGCGTCGAACAGACTGGCGACGTCGCCTTCGGTGACCGGCCCATAAGCAATGCGGCCGGCATCGGTCGCAACTTCGAGCATCGTCTCGAGCCACAACATGCCGCGCGAGCCATTGCGCACCAATTGCACTTCGAGGTTGCGGGAACCGGCTTCGCGAACAACAGCGTCGGCGACTTCATTGGCGCCGAGGGACAACGCTGCACTGTCGCACGGCACGTAGATGGTGACGCTCACGACTGGCCTCCGGTGCTCTTCTTGGCTCGCTGCAACAGGGCATCCAAGCGCTCCGCACTAACCCGGCCGTAGACCTTGCCGTCTAGCATCACCGCTGGTGATAGCGCGCAGTTGCCGAGGCAATAGACCGGCTCGACCGTCACTTCGCCGTCGGCGCAGGTCTCCCCCATCGCGACTCCGTGCTTCTCACACAGGTGGTCCTCAAGTTTCTCGCTACCCATCGCCTGACACGACTCGGCGCGGCAAACCTTGAGCACGTGGCAACCCGGAGCCTCCGAGCGGAAGTCGTGGTAGTAAGTCAGCACGCCATGCACATCGGCGCGCGACAGATTGAGCGAGTCGGCGATGCGTTGGACTGCTTCATGAGGCACGAACCCAAGTTCTGCTTGGATCGCGTGCATCATTGGCAAGCACGCGCCACGCATGGTGGCGAGTCGGGAGATCGCCGCATCAACTGCGGCCAACTGATCGGGCGTAGCGGCGACTGCCGACGAGGAACGGGATTGCATGCGCGATTGGGTCGGGAAACGTGGCCGAGTTTGTAGCAGAAACCTGCCATTCCTTACTACGCCGACACCGGCCATCCTTCATGCTGGCTATCTGTGGATGCACGCGAGCAAAGGCAGGCTCGACGTGAAGTGGTCGCGAAATGGACCGCCGAACGCGAGGCCCAAGGTAGGAATAAGGCCGGTCGCAGCCGATTTCGGCGCTTTCGGCGACGGCTCGGAACCGTACTGGTCGAGTCCCTGGCCCCGTTAATTTTGTGGCTGATCGCACGAACTTGGCGCATCAAACGCACCGGTGACGCAGGCCTTGAGCTACTGGCTAGCGAGCGGCCGTGGGTTTGCACGATGTGGCACGGCCGCATGCTCGCGCTGATGCCGATCAAGCTCCACTGCCGCCGCAACATCGGGGTGCTGGTGTCGCCCAGCGATGACGGCGGGCTTGCGAAGCGCGCGCTCAACAAGTTCGGCTACCGGGTCGTGCGTGGCTCGATGAGCAAGCGTGGCGCGACGGCGATGCGGGAAATGCACGAATTGCTGACGGCGGACGGCCAACTGGTGATCACCCCCGATGGGCCGCGAGGGCCACGGCACAGCATCAATACCGGTGCAGCGTGGCTAGCGCGCGCGACGGGCGTACCGATCATCCCAGTATCGACTGCGATGAGCCGAGCGTGGCGCTTCAAGAGCTGGGATCGCATGTGCATCCCCAAGCTGTTCGCGCGAGTGATCGTGCACTACGGCGACCCAATGACGATCGACAAGGACACTGATGACGCGACGATGGAAGCGGTTTCGGAAGAGCTCCGGACCAAGCTGATCGAAGCAGAGCGAGCGGCGTTTGCCCGGCTGAAGGTCGAAAGCGACCTCGGCGACCAGACCTAGGCGACGAGCACGTAGGCGACGAGGCGTAGCGCGCGCGCATCCTCAAGGCTCAGCTACAAACGAACACGACCCGAACACCTCAGTGAGATGTTCGGGTCGCGTTGCGAGCTGATTGACCAGGGAGCGAACTCCCTTCAGCCTTGTCAGATCACCTGGCTAGGCCAGTTGATCCAACTCGTAAGCCGAAGCTTACAGGTCTTGCGGACGGAGCGTCTTGCGGCCGTTGGCCGAAGCGCGGCCTTCTGCGCCCGCGATCATCCCGCGAACAGCTTGGTCGAGAGCGCCGTAGAACTCGGAGGAGACGTTCGACTTCTTAACCGCGCCCTTGGTGCGCGACTTCGAAATGATCAACTCAACCGGGCCCTTCGCCTTCGCGGCCTTCTTCTTTGTCTTCTTCTTGGCAGCCATTTGAATCTCTGCTTTCTAAGGATCTTGCTCGCCCGGTCACGACGAAGTGCCGTGCCCCCCAGCGAGCAGGCGGAAGTTTGACGGCATTCGCGCGACTGTCAACAACAAAAACGATAGGGAAACTGCGTTTTGAAGCCCGTTCTGGACGTTTGCGAACTCGACAATCGGCAGTGGCACAACATTCGCTTGGTAGGCACGCTTGCGTGGAACCTTCGAATTCAGCTTCCTTTCGGCCGTTTCGACCCAATCCTCGGGATCTGCCGCAAACGGCGTAGAACGGGCCGAAACAACGAGTTCGGGAACGTCGTCATCAACGTATCAAGCAACTACCAACATCGGCTAGACTGAACGCCGCATGAACTGGCGCCGCATCCTGATGCTGTCGATAGCTCTCGTTTCCGTTCTCGGAATCACAACTTGGGCTTTGCTACAAAACTCGGATGTAGCGACCGAATTCGTGCGCCGACAGCTGAAACGAGCATTCACTGCGCCGACCGAGATCGGCGCTACGAGCATCAATCTCGAAGCCGGTCGCTTGCAGATTCGCGACTTCCAGGTGGTCGATCCGACCTACCCCGACCGCAGACTTGCGCACATCGAGACGGCAAATATCGATGTGCAACCCGACTTATTCGGCAGCGGCGTGCAATTACGACACGTCATCATCGAAGGCCTCAACCTCGAGTGCGGACCGGTATGGCCGACGCTCAGCGACCTGTTTGCTCCAGAGGACGCGACGACGCCCAAAAGCCAGCATCAGGATGTCCCGGTGGTTGAAATCCGCTCCGGGAAGGCCCTCGTGCATCTTTGCGAAAACGAACGGCCGCTGACCTGCGACCAAATCAACGTAATCGTGGAACCACTCGCAAGCGACCCTAACAAACTGCAGGTCCGCGGCGAACTGAGCCTGACCGAACCGGCCGCGCGCCTGACCGTGAACGGCGAAGTTGACATCGAAACCGGGGCCGCCCAGCTGACGGTCACGACCACGGGCGTGCAGTGCAGCCAGCAAGTCGTCGCCTACTTGGCAAGGCTCGCCCACGTCGAGAACCAAGAAGTCGAACTCGGTGGCGAAATCGAATCGTTGAGCCTGACGTTCTCCATACCACCGAAGTCGGCCAGCAACCAAAAGCCATCGCTGCAACTGCTGGCAACATGCACCGACGTACATGTCAATCAGGAGAACCTGCCGGCAATCGTGCGCCACGCGAACCTGACGCTGTTCGCCGACACCCGCGGTGAAGGCTCCATGCGGGCCACGATCGCACAGAACAACGACACCGGTCAGCTATCGATCACCACCAACCTCAACGGCTTCAACAACCCAACCAAGGACGATGGCGGCAGCGGCTTGTCGTTTGACCTTCGAGCAGATGGGCGCAACATCGTCGTCGACGCCGACTCACTGGCCGCCCTGCGCGCGTTCCCGATCGGCAAGGAACTCGTCAAAGCGCTACGCCCTACGGCGGGCCGCGGCGACATCGCCCTCTACCTGAAGAACCCGACCAGCCCAAACGGCATTGCCGAGATGGATCTCACCATGCGCGGCGTCAAGATGACGTTCCGCGGCTTCGGTGACAAAGCGGATCGCATCGGGTTCCCGATGGCAATGGAACAAGCGAGTGGCCGCGTCCGGTTGCGCGACAAGTGGCTGCTGTTCGAGGATGTTAAGGCCTCGATTCCGGCGGTCGCAGGCGGCGGCAAAGTGAAGCTCGAGGGTCGCATCGATTTGCGCCGACCGTCCGGCGAAAACACCAGCCTCGACATCCACGGCGACAGCATCAAGTTCACGGATGACTTGGCGGAGGCTCTCGCGACCCTGCTGCAAGACGACGGTGAGCTCTACAAGAAGCTCGCGCCAAGTGGCCGCGCCGAAGTGGACGTCCTGGTGCGACCAAAGAGCGAACTACCTGGCGGGTTCTTCGTCGAGATCAAGCCGCGCGATGCGGCGATGCGCTGGGAAGGCTTCCCCTACAGCCTCGACAGCCTGCGCGGCAGCATTCGTGTTCGCCAGAACGATGCCCGCTTTGACCTGACCGGTCGCCACGGCGATGGCGGTTTGACGATGCGCGGTCGCATTCCGCTGCGCCAAGACCACACCGTCAACGAGTGCTTCGAAGCGGTGATCACCGCCGAGCAATTGGTTCTCGATGAGGACCTGCTCAAGGGCGTCGCGATGGTCGTGCCCGAACTCGAAGATCAGTGGCGTAAGACCGCCCCCACCGGGCGCCTATCAGGCGAGATCAAGGTCTGGCGACCGCAGTCGCAGAACCCGCTATTCCACGATGTGCGCTTGTCGCTGCACGATGTGGACCTGTTGCTGCCAGTCGCGCCGTGGCGCGCCACCGGCCTGAATGGCCAAGTTCTCGTACAGGGATCTGGGCCGCAGGCACGCATCAACTTTGATGCCCTGCGCGGTCTCTTGGAAATCCCAAATGCCGAGCCGGCACAGCTCGCACTGCTTGGCCACATTGAGTCCGGAGAGAACGTCGTGCGCGACCTCGCGTTCGTCGTGCGCGACCTGGAACTGTGCGAACAATTGGGCAAGAGCCTTGGCGAGTTAGGCGCACTCGACTTCGCCACGTGGTCGTCGCTGAAGCCATCGGGTCGCATTGACCTGGTGGTGCGCGAGCGCAGCGGCATCTCCAAGGACGACAACCTCGCCGTCGTGGTACAGCTTGTCGATGTGCGTTCAGAAGCACCGATGTTGCCTAAGCCGGCTGAGCACATGACCGGTGAACTGCACATCGAGAACGGCGAACTGACGTTCCGTGATTTGCGCGGCGAAATCGGCAAGGCGACCGTGCACTGTGCCAATGGCCGCGTGCGGCAACTGCCAAAGGAAGATGGTCGCACCGAGATCTCGTTCGAAGTGCACGCCAAGGATTTCCCCGTCGACAACGGCCTCGCCAACCTTTTCTCCGGACCGCTGCGGCAGGCCGTGCGCGAACGGCAACTGCGCGGCCAAGCAGACGTCGATGGCCTGCGCTTGCGATTCGCGATCCCAACCGGCGACAGCAAAAGCCCATTTGAGACGACCCTCAATGGCAGTATCGGCCTCGACGGGGTCGACATGCTGTTCGGCACCGGCGGCGATGGCATCAAGGTGGTCAACCTACACGGCCTGGTCACGCTGAGTGAAAGCTCGGTAACCGACTACGGAGGCCAACTAATCGGAACGCTGGGCCGCGGTTCGTTCTCGCTGTTTGGGCACTCGTTCGAAGCCTTCGAAACAGCGTTCACAGCCGACGCCGAACGCCTGACCCTTAGTACTTTAAAGGCCCGCATCCACGATGGCGAACTGCGCAACGCCGACCCGAACCTCGCCGCGCTGACCTACCTGCTGCCGGCACCAAACGTTCCCTTAGGCCGACTCGCCGCCGATCTCGCCTACGATGGCATTGAACTGTTCTCGCTGCTGAGCCAAAGCGGCTGGGAAAACCCGCCGTATACGGGCAGCGCCAGCGGCCGCACCACCCTGCACCGCCTCGACGGCAACAACTTCGTCGGCGCCGTTGCCAAAGGCACGGTTAAAGTCGAGCGTGCCGACCTCGGCAAGGTGCCGTTGTTCAAGACGATCTACGCGCAACTGCCCGCGGCCGATCAACCGCGCTTCAATCAGCTGGATTTGACCTATCGCCTAACCGATCAGGCGATGGTCTTCGACCAACTCGAAGTCCGCTCGGACATCTTGGCGGCGAAGGGCGCGGGCCAGCTAAACCTCGACGGCTACCTCGACGTCAAGATGGAGCTCGACAACCTGCTGGGGCAGTCGGCCGACCCGTTGGTCATGCCACTGATCGAATACCTCGCACAGAACCTGGTCAGCTTCCGCCTCTACGGCCACCTGCGCGACCTACGCGCCAGCACCCAACTGGTCGGCGGCAGCACGCCAAAGCGACCGCCAGTCCTGCCGATGCCACCCGCGCGCAAGAAGACGAAGACGCCCGGATACTGATCACTGATTGATAACGAGAGCGTGAACCCGATGCTGTGACGCATGGCATCGGTACACGCGGTAATCATGGCAGGGGGATCTGGCACTCGTTTCTGGCCCGCCAGCAGGCAGATCCGGCCAAAGCAGCTGTTGCCGCTTGCCGACGGCAAGCCAATGATTGCGGCCGCCATCGAACGGCTCAGCGGCATCTGCGCCCCAGAGAACATCTGGATCGTCACCAACCGCGCCCAGAAGAAGGCGGTCGGCAAGCTGCTGCTCGACTTCCCGATCGAACAGGTGCTGATCGAACCCGAACCGCGCGACACCGCACCGTGCATCGCGTTCGCAATGGCGACGATTGCTGTGCGCGATCCCGATGCAACGTTGATCGTCTTGCCGGCGGACCAGGTGATCGATCCAGTGCCCGAGTTCGAACGCATGGTCGCACGCGCGCAGGCCCTCGCCAGCGACGGCGAAACCTTGGTCACATTCGGCATCCCGCCAACGTTTCCAGCGACCGGCTACGGCTACATTGAGCTGGGAGAACCCACCGACAAGGCGCTACCCCGCGCGTTCGCCTCCAAGTGCTTCCGCGAGAAGCCAGATGCTGCGACGGCCAAGCAGTTCGTCGACTCCGGCAACTTCTGGTGGAACAGCGGCATCTTCGTATTCGAGATCGGCGCAATGCAAAAGGCGTTCGCCGAGCACGACCCGCAATTGGCAACTGCTACGACCCGCATGCTGGCGGCGATCAAGGCCAACAAGCGGCCGCAACTGATCCGCGCGTTCAAAAAGGCGCCGAAGACCTCGATCGACTTCGCCGTCATGGAGAAGTCCAGCCACATCGCCGTCGTCGAATGCACCGCGCATTGGGATGACGTCGGCAGCTTCCCAGCGCTCGCCCGCGTGCTCGAAGCCACCCCCGACAACAACCACTTCTCGCTGCACGAAGGTGCCGACGCGCAGTCCCTCGAAGCCGAGGGCAACATCATCTACGCCGAGGGCAAACGCACTGTCACTGTCTTCGGCGTCGACAACTTAGTCATAGCCGCGGTTGGCGATGCTGTTCTCGTCTGCCCCAAGGACAAGGCCAACGACCTCAAGAAGTTGGTCGACCATCTCCGCGAACAAGGTCGCCAAGACCTGCTGTGACCGAGCCACTCACTCCAAAGTCCCGCATTCTCGCCGTCGACTTCGGCGACGCGCGCACCGGCCTTGCGGCCACCGACTGGACCGGAACCATCGCCGTACCACTGGGCCGCATCGACAGCCGCGACCAACAAGAAGTCATCAAACAGGTCCTAGCTGAAGCGCTGGACCGCGACACCCAAGGCATCGTCGTCGGCCTGCCGCTGACACTCGATGGCACCCCGGGCGAACGAGCCCAACACACGCAGAAGTTCGTAGACCTGCTCCAGCAAGCCACCCCCATCCCAGTAGCCACCGTCGACGAAAGCCACACCACCGACGAAGCCCACGAACGCCTAAAACAAGGCGGCATGAAAGCCAAGCGTCGCAAGGACCACGCCGACAGCATCTCCGCCCTAGTCATCCTAGAGCGCTACCGCGACTTCCTCCGCCGCCCGCGCTAACCCCACACTCCGCCCCGCGAGGGCGTAGACCGTTCTCGCTGAGTGCGTGCCACGGCCGGCGTGGCAAGAAAGACGCCCAAGACCGCGCGGAGGCGGGGCGTCGCCCCGCTGAGCACGGATCGCCGCGGCGTCTGCCGCAGCCCACGCCGGTCGTGGCGCGTGCTCAGCGAGAACGAAAAGTTGCCTGGTCTCCGTAAGCCGGGTTCTGGTGCCGCCGAAGCGGTGACAGCCATTTCTCTAGAACCGCCCTTGCGGACGGTCGCCAACGACCTACCCGAGGACCTGAGCGCGGGCCGCGCGATCCTCCTACTCGGTCTTCCTCCGGGTGGGGTTTGCCGTGCCACCCCGCTCGTGCGGGGTGCGGTGAGCTCTTACCTCACCGTTTCACCCTTGCCGTCGCCGTTAGGAACAAGTCCTGCTGGCAGTCCGGCGGTTTGATTTCTGTGGCACTTTCCCTGTTCTTGCGAACGGTGGGCGTTACCCACCACCCTGCCCTGAGGAGCCCGGACTTTCCTCCCGCAGCAAATGCTACCGGCGGCTGTCCAGAGACCAGGCGCTGGCAGGCTAACGCCAAATGAACTGCACCGCAAATGTCTCAATTCAATCCGGCAAAATCGTAGGCCTACGCTTGCCGAGCTAGCTTTACGGGCTAGCCTAAGTAGGTCTCTGCATGGGCGTTGCCCTCTCAACGCCACCTCGTCTCGCGCTTAAGTTCTGCAACTTGTGAGCTCGCACGTGCGATTTTCTCTCCTACTCGCCCTCATTCTAATGACTCTGGCTCCATGCCAAGGTCAAGCACGTACGATCACCGGGAACGGACTCCCTGTGGGCATTCGTCTGACAGAATCGGCGGCAAGAATGCACGCGCACGAAGTAGGTCAGGAATCGGACTCGCGGATGAGCTCGAATCCTGGGTCTGAAGATGGGTCGCAACCAATACCAGAACCTAGCACCCTTCTCCTCGTCGGAACTGGCCTTGTCGGCGTAGCTCTGACGTCTCGCTGGCGCCGTCGCCGGGCCAAGCAGCATACGGCTATCGAATAGGGCTGGTCTCAAATCGCTGGTGCACGGGATCACGTTGCCAGCAGCGCCCTCGGTGTGGATCGCTCACAATTTTGTCCACAATCGGAACTACCGGCCGGAATCCTCGACCGGAGATCGTTCGCCGCAGAGTCCGCTAACCGAAGCGCGGCTGGTGCGCCAAGATACGCGCCACCTTGCGCCACACGGCGCGCGCCAGCTTGCGCCGCTGTCGCGTATGCAACTCCGGTTGGTAATTACACAGGAATCGTAGCGCCACCGGCACCGGCACCGGCACCGGTGACGATGCCAGCAACGACGCCAACTCTTTAACCACCCAGCGCCGCCAACGCCAGCGCGGCCGGAACATGCGTTCGACGTCGATGACCGCCGGCCGCCCCGCCGATCTCGGATTGGTCGCGAATAAATGAGAACAATTCAGGTCCCGATGGATCAGACCTTGGCCGTGCAAACGTCTCGCGAACGGGGCGACCTCGCGGCAGGCATAGCCGAAGACGTCACCGAGCCAGCCTTCCGCGGCCGCATCCACGATCCACGCGTCGAGCGAACGACCCTTAACACTGGCCGTCACGATCAAACTTGCGTGCCGGTCGGCCAGCCAAGCGATCGGCTGAGCCGATTCGAAGCCGAGCAGCGGCAGCATATGCAACCAGTGCCATTCCACCGCAGCGGCACGCTTTCGGCGCCTGTAGAGCTTCGCGTAGAGCGTTTCCGAGCCGAGACCGGCGTACATCGTGCGCCGCCAAGGCACGCAGCGAACGGTCTGACCCAGTCGTCCAAACCAAAAGCCACGCACCGCCACTGCACGTTCTCCAAGAACAATCGACAGATCAAAGTCATCTGGCGACGCAGGCCTGTTGATAGCGTGCTTCACTACATATACGTTCCGCCACCTCGCCACGCTACGCAAGCGCCCTCTCACGGCATGAATCCTCAAGTCGCCAGCGAAGACAATCCCTACCACGCGATGGAAGCCAGACTCGATCTGGCTGCCGCGCGCCTCGGACTCGAACCCAACCTGATTTCGATCTTGCGCACCTGTGAGCGCGAGATCACGGTCAGCATGCCTGTCGTCATGGACGACGGGTCGGTCAACGTTTTCGAAGGCTTCCGCGTCCAACACTCGACATCGCGCGGGCCCGCCAAGGGCGGCATCCGCTTCGCGATGAACGTCAACCGCGAGGAAGTGCGTGCACTTGCTGCGTGGATGACCTGGAAATGTGCGGTCGTCAACGTGCCGTTCGGAGGCGGCAAGGGCGGTGTCGTTTGCGACCCATTCAAGATGTCGAAGGGCGAACTCGAACGCGTCACGCGTCGCTACGTCACGGGCATTATGGATTTCATCGGTCCCGACCGTGACGTCCCCGCTCCCGACATGGGCACGGACGGGCAGGTCATGGCGTGGTTCATGGACACGTATTCCATGCACAGCCGCAACTACCTACCGGCGTCGGTCACCGGCAAGCCGATCAGCCTCGGCGGTTCGCTTGGTCGCATCGAAGCTACCGGGCGTGGTGTGATGCTGTGTGCGCGCGAAGCACTCAAGCACCTCGGCATGAACCCGAAGGAGTGCACCGTCGCGGTCCAAGGTTCGGGCAACGTCGGCATGATTTCGGCTCTGCAACTCGCGAGCATCGGCATCAAGGTTGTTGCGATGAGTGACGTGCATGGCGCGCTCTACAACGAAAATGGCCTCGATCTCGCGGGCCTGCGCAAGCACATGCAAGTGCAACGCAAGCTCGACGGCTTCAAGGGCGGCGACCGCCTGAGCAACAAAGAGCTGCTCGAGCTATCGGTTGACATCCTCGTTCCAGCCGCGACCGAGAACGTCATCAACAGCAGGAACGCAGCGAAGATTCAAGCCAAGATCATCGTCGAAGGCGCCAATGGCCCAGTGTCCGCCAAAGCAGACAAGATCCTGGATGACAAGGGCGTGTTCGTCGTGCCCGACATCCTGGCCAACGCCGGCGGCGTCACGGTCAGCTACTTCGAGTGGGTTCAGGACCGCATGTCGTTCTTCTGGACGCAGCGCGAAGTCGAAGAGCGCATGGAGCGCATCATGGTCGACTCATTCGCAGCGACCGTCGACATGGCGCAACGGTTTGGCGAGTCCAACCGCATCGCGGCCTACATGCTGGGCGTCGACCGCGTCGCCGAGACCACCCGCATGCGCGGGATCTACGCGTAGACCAGGCCCGAAGGACCTGATCTACCAGAGCTAGTCAGGGCGCCTGGCAAGCCCGCTCGCGGGGCCGGCAAATCCCATTGACGAACACGTAAAAGCGAACGTCGAGTTGCTTCGCCACGCACGCAAACGCCTCCTAGCTGCAGCTTCTAGCAATCTGCGCCGCGTGCCGCTGCTCGTGATAGCCGACGAACCCAAGCCACTGCTCGAACGTCAGCACGCCGAGCAACACGTGCCGAGCTACGATCGTTTCCGTGTTCTTGCCGTCAGCCGCGAGCAGGATCTGGCGCAACTTCGCACGCGACTCCTGTAGCGACTGCCACGCCGTGACTGCCGACATGGTGCCATCCGGCACGACGAAGTCCGGCGCTTCGATCTTCATGCCTTCATCCAAAAGCCTGCCGGCAAGATTGCGCCAGCGCCTGCTCTGTTCCCCGGCTACCGGCAGGATCTCGGCAGCGATCGCACGCCGCAGTTTCTTCTGCAGGATCGCAGCGACCGAAACTTCGATCATCGCAAGGTGCGACAGAACTTCGCCGGCCGACCACTCAACTGGCGACGGCCGCACGTCGTAGTTCGCTTCGCGCACGTTCGCGAACGCATCCGCCAGATACTGACGCGTGGTGCCGAGGTGCTCAAGCAGTTCGAATGTGCGCGCATGCATCGCACGAGAGCATAGCTCAGTCCCGTTCAGGCTTACTCTGACGACCCTTCTTGATGTCACCACGTCGTTTCTTCTCGTCGAGGCGGCGCATCTTGCTGCCGCGCGTCGGCTTGGTCTTGATGCGGCGTTTCTGCCGCACCAATGCCTGCGCAATCCAAGTCACCATGCGCTCCACAGCGGCGCGATAGTTCTGGAACTGGCTCTTGTGCTCGCTCGATACCGCCATCAAACGTTCATCGCCATCGAGACGTGAAGCCAACGCCCGCTTGATGCGCGCAACGTCGTAGTCCCCCAGAACCTCACGCGCCGGTTCGAAATCGAGGCGCAAGTCGACGCGGCTCTCGGTCTTGTTGACGTGTTGGCCGCCGGCACCACCACTACGCGAGAACGTCACGACGAAGCATTCCCTCGGAATGACGCGCCCGTCCTTAAGAACCATGTCAGAGCGAGACACGCTCGACCCACTCCTTGGCGACCGCGTCGCCCTGGTGCCAGGCACTCGCAAGATGCGCCGCGGCAATTGCGGCGGCATTCGACGGCAACGATCGCAGGTCGAGTTCGCCGCCAAACGATGCCTGCAAGGTGCGATCGAGGCCGTCTCGAATGATCGGATTGTGTTCGAGCACACCACCACCGTAGGCGACACGGGTACCGGCGACGGCAGAACCACCGACTCGCTTGAGTGCCGCAATGCCAAGCTGAGTCAGCTGGAACATGGCGTTCTGCAAGAGATCTGCGGACGCCCAATCGTCCTGTTCGTAAGCCTCGAGAATCACCGGTAGGCGGCTCGCGACCTCGCGTGGTCGCAAACGCTGCACAACACCGCCAAGTCGCTCCGGCGAGCCAGCGTCGAAGGCCTTGGTCAGGCTGTCGACCAACAGCGTCTCGCGGCCCCGGCCATCGATCGCATGGAGAACCGCAACGACGGCCTTGCGCACGAGGTCATAGCCGCTGCCTTCGTCGCTGAATGCGAACCCGCGGCCGCCAACCCTGGCGAGTTGGCCGTCTGGACCACGCGCAATGGCGAACGATCCGGTGCCTGACCACAACAACACCCCCGGCTCTTCGCGTAGGCCCGCAGCGGCGGCGGCCGCAATCGTGTCCTCGACGATCGCGACCGGGTAGGTAATGCCATAGTTCGGCAGTTGCTCGCACAACGCGCGCTTGGCTAGCGCGTCGACACCTGCCATCGCGACCACCGCAGCTTCTGGCGCTGTTTTGGCGATGGCCTGCAACGTCTTGGCCAGCTTCTGGGCGACATCATCGTCGACGGCCGGATGCACCGGATCGGTCACGCCGCACTCGGCGCAGCCTTCCGGCCACCATTCGTAGCGGCACTTGCTGCCGCCAATATCGAGTCCAAGATAGCTCACGGCAACGACGTTGGCGTGCGGAGAGCTTGCCGTCAACGCCCGGCCTTGCCGGTTCGCAGCTTGTCACCAGTAGCGCTCCCCCACCACTGCCGCCACCAACGGAAAACAGCCACTAAGGCCACGAGTTGCCGCAAGCGCAGATTGCCTGTCCGTAGCGACGGTGCTGCTAGCTGCTGGGGCGAAGCGTGCCGCCTAGCGCGCGACCAACCACTGCTGCACCGCGGCAAGCACCGTCTCGGGCGCAATCAACGCCTGGCAATGCGGCGCCTTATCGCACTGCGGCAGGTAGCAGCACAAGCAATCGAGGCCGGGCGGCGTGATCTTGGCGCCGCGGCCATAGAGCTCGATTTCGGCCGACGACGTCGGGCCAAACAGCACAATCGCTGGCTTCTTGCGGGCAGCAGTGACGTGCACGGCGAGCGAATCACTGGTCACCACGACGCTGCATTGATCAATCAGTGCGGCGAAGCGGCCATACGAATTGTGGTTGCCACCATCATAGACCGGCGTGCCAGAGGCGAACGCCAACAGGTCTTTGTGTCGCCGCACCTCTTCAGGGCCACCGAGCAACAAGACGGCAAGGCCAGCCTCGTTGCACAGTTTTAAGAACGTCTGCTGGTGCTCCTTGGTCCACTGCTTGTAGAGCCAACGACCACCGGCACCGGTGTTGATGCCAATCAGCGGCTTGCCGGCTGCGATACCGAGGCCTTGCACGAATGCTTGCGCGGCCGCGCTGTCACTCGCGGATGGTTCGAGGATCGGTTCACGCACTGAGTCGGGTGCGAAGCCGAGCACCTGCGAAACTAGATGCTGATACGTCTCCGTGTTGGCCTGCTTCTTGTCGTCGCTGAGGCCCATCTGCAGCCAACGCAAGGCACCGTCACAAAGCGGTACGATGCGGCCTTGCTCGTCGCGCGTGTAGCCACGGCGTTCCTTGCCCTTGGCCATCGCCGCGAGCACAGCGGCATCAGGATCCGCATCCGGACACAGCACTACATCAAACTCTTCGGTCGCCAGGCGCGCCGCAGTGATCGCGTCATCGGTAACCAGCACTTCGTCGACCAGCGGGTTGCCATCAAACAGCCCCGCCGCCGACTTGCGTGTCAGCCAGGTAACCCGTGCGCCGGGCCACTCAGCATGGATCGCCGGCAAAAACGACGTCGTGCGCAGCACATCGCCAGTCGCCGCCAGCTTGACCATCAGAATGCGATGCACAACTGGATCGTATTCATCACAGGTCTGACAGACCTTGCCACGTTTCTTGTGCGGCGTGCATGGACGGTCCCAATGCACGTGGCGGCAATCAGTTTTGAGGTCGAAGTCAGACACGTATGAGGCTGTATCGGCAGTCGCAACGGGTTTGCGACACCCAGAACGCTACCGATCCGGGGGTTCTGGCACTACTTTTCCGCAATGACCTCTCTCACCTTGCTGTGGTTACCCATCCTGTTGTCGGCAGTTTTCGTGTTCATCGTCAGCTCCGTCATCCACATGGCATTGCCCATTCACAAGGGAGACTTCCGCGGCACGCCCAATGAAGATGGCCTGCGCAAGGCCTTGCGAGCCGCCAATATCCCGCCGGGGCAATACATGTTCCCCCACGCGAACTCGTTCAAGGAAGCGATGTCGCCGGAGATGACCAAAAAGTTCGACGAGGGGCCGGTCGGCATCCTGATCATGCGCCCGAACGGCATGATGAAGATGGGCGGTGCGCTAACCACATGGTTCATCTACTGCCTGCTGGTCGGCCTATTCGTCGCCTACCTGACCGGCCTCGCCGTGGCTCCAGGTGGCGAGAGCGTGTTCCGCATCTCGGCGACGGTCGCGCTGCTCGGCCACGCCTTCACCAGCATCAACGAGTCGATCTGGAAGAGCGTCTCGTGGGGCGTGACGGCCAAGTTCATCGGCGACGGCATTGCCTACGCGCTGGTGACCGGCGCGACGTTCGCGTGGCTCTGGCCGGCGGCCGTCTAGGCATCGCACGCCAGCAGCTACTTCAAGAGTGCAACAGTTGCTTCACGACGGCCTCAACCTCGGGGCCAAGATGCTCGTCGGTGAACATGTTCATGCTGCGAGCGAAGCCTGCCTTGCCGTGCGCAATCGCCATCTCCGGATCGGCGAGGTAGCGCCCAAGCGCCTCTGCCAACTTATCGACATCGCCTTTCGGCACGACAAAGCCGGTCTCGCCATCGACGATGATCTCAGCGTTGCCACCCGCGGTGCTGACCACCTGCGGCAACTCGGCAAAACTCGCTTCGAGGCACGCGTTGCACAGCCCTTCGTGGAACGACGGCATCACGAACACGTCGGATGCGGCGTAAACATCATGCACCGGCTTCACCGGTCCAGGCAAGCGCACGCGCCCACCCAGTCCACGATCCTTGACCTGCTGACGCAACCGCTCCATCTCGGAGCCACCGCCAGCCAAGAACAGCAACGCGTTCGGGTACTGGTCCGCCAACTTAGCGAACGCATCGATCAGAATGTGCTGCCCCTTGCGGGGCCGTAGCACACCAGCCAGCGAGATCACCTGCGCATCCGGCGCGATATCCAGCCGCTTTCGCGCGGCTTCGCGCCCCGCGCGCAGCCCAGTCCACTGACCAGGCTCCAGGCCATCGTAAACCAGCGTGATTTTCTCGGCAGGCACACCCGCCTTCAGCAACCGCTGCCGAATCGCATCACAGATCGCAATCGTGTGATCGCACAGCCGCGTATACCGAAACCCGCCGCGCCAGCCCTTCTTGATCGGGTAGTCGATGCGACGAATCGTGAACGTCTTCGCCCGATGCTTGCGAGCCAACAGCCCGCCGAGATACAGCGACCGCCCATCGGCAAAGTGGATGACATCAGGATCGAAGGCCGCGTACGCCTTCTTCACCTTGCCGCGCAAATCGGGCCGCCACCACCGCCGCAGAGGTGCCTCAAACACCGGCACCCCCATCTGCTCCGCCGCCTCCCGAAACTTCGCCCCGGGGGCCAACAGCACAGCATTCTCATGCCCCTGCCGAGCAAAGTGCTCCATCAACATGCGAAGCTGAACCTCGCCACCGGAGTAACCCTTCTCAGCCAGAACGTGCAGCAATCGCGCCATCGCCAACATTCATAACGCCCTGCCCCCAACCAACGCGAGGCCTGTGTCCGGTACCGGGTTCAAACCATCACCCCATGCCGCCCACAATACACACCTCAGCAGACTGAGGAGACTGAGGGACGAACGCGAGTGGCCGTCAGAATCGCGGCCAGGCTAAGCGCACAACACTTACGTGATCGCGTCTTCGCCGGTCAGTTGGCGACCGATGATGAGGCCGTGAATGTCGTGCGTGCCTTCGTAGGTGATGACGGACTCAAGGTTGCACATGTGCCGCATCATCTGGTACTCGTCGGTGATGCCGTTCGCGCCGAGTATATCGCGGCCGATACGACAGCATTCGAGCGCCATCCAGCAGTTGTTTCGCTTGGCCATCGACACGTGGTAGTGGTGCATCGTGCCTGCTTCCTTCATCTGGGCGAGCTTCCAGCACAACAGCTGGGCCTTAGTGATTTCGGAAGCCATCCAGACGAGCTTGTTCTGCACCAACTGGTAGCGGGCAATCGGCTTATCGAACGAGATCCGCATCTGCGAGTAACGCAGGGCTTCGTCGTAGGCCGCTTGGGCCGAGCCAATCACACCAAAGGCGATGCCGTAGCGCGCTTGCGTCAAGCAGCTAAGCGGACCCTTGATGCCTTCGATGCCGGGTAGAATCTGCGACTTCGGGATGCGGCAGTCTTCGAGCACGAGTTCACTCGTGTCGGACGCGCGCAGCGAGAACTTGTTCTTGATCTGCTTGCCGGTGAAGCCGGGTGTATCCGAGTCGATCAGGAAGCCGCGGATCACGCCGTTGAGCTTGGCCCAAACAATTGCGACCTGGCAGGTGCTGCCGTTGGTGATCCAATACTTACTGCCGTTGAGCACGTAGTGGTCGCCGTCTTCGACAGCCTTGGTCAACATTCCGCCGGGGTTGCTGCCGAAGTCGGCCTCGGTCAGACCGAAGCAACCGATCAGCTTGCCCGCCGCCATATCAGGCAGGTATTTCTGCTTCTGCTCTTCGGTGCCGTATGCCCAGATCGGGAACATGCACAGGGAGCCCTGCACCGACACGAACGAGCGCAAGCCCGAGTCGCCGCGTTCCAGCTCCTGACAGATCAAGCCACTCGCGACCGGCGAGAGGCCAGCGCAGCCGTAGCCAGTCAGGCTCGCGCCGTAGACACCCAATTCCCCAAGTTCGGGGATCAGATCGCGAGGGAATGTCGCAGCACGGTTGTGCTCTTCAATCACTGGCATGAACCGGTCGGACACCCATGATCGCACGGCGTCGCGGATCATGAGTTCTTCTTCGGTATAGAGATCGTCTACGTTGTAGAAATCGAGGGCCTTGTATGGGTCGCTCATAGTGGGTGCCGAGTTTGCGGGGCGAGCAGGATAGAGGCAGTGCCGAGACAAGGAAAGTGACGACGAGCAACAGAACCGGAATGTGTGCCGTTTGGGGCTACCAACAATCTGACGCCCCATACGTCGACTGCGGCGACAAGGGGCAGCGTCTCGGCAAGCGTGCACCTCTCGAAATCGGCCGTAGACACGCGTTCGTCGACGTCTTCCGGGGCATCTTGGACCTGAAGCGGGCCGTGTTCGTCATGCTGTTTCAACGCCATTTCATCGGCAAACTGCGCCAGCCAGTCGTGATAAACGCGCTCAGGTTTGGAGTGCTGATTCTGCTTGGCTGGCCGTGGCTGGCACCAACCTGCAACAAACTCTTCGCCGGCGACCCCGAGCCGGATGCACGCTTGCACCCCAATCTGTGGCTAATGGCCGGTCATGCAGGCCCAAGCGAGTAGCCGGCCGCGCGCTCCACGTCGGCGTCCAACTGCGTAACGACCCACTCGCGATCTTCGCTAGCCATGTCTTCGTATTCTTTCCTTACGAATCGCTCCGCGCCACCCTTGAAGGTCTTGACCGCCCGATACCAAGGCCAGCGCCGGAGCCCAAGTCGCCTCGACGCGTCCAGCACGAACGCCTTGGGTTGCGCGAGCACATCCTCGTAGCGCACGGCGACATGGTGGCGAACGCGCGCTTGCAGCGCCTGCCAGTCACGCAGTTTGCTCGAACGCAACCGCATCACGTTGGCAAATCGCTCGCCGGTCACGGGATCCCGCTCGTGCATCATCTCCGTGCCCATCCGAGGATCGCCGGCGGCAAGTTCCATGTCCCGACCCCACTCGCACCACCAGGGTTCGCGCAGAGAGTCGGGAAGCGTTCGATCATGCAACGAGTTTCCCGCGTGCCATGGCTTGCGATGCAGACTGCGAACCCAATCGACTGGATCACGCGAGACGATCACGAACGCGCACTCCGGAGCGCCATCTTCGATCCGTCGCGCGAAGCCGTGCTTCCAGCCGTAGCGGTCCGTCAACCGCAAGCACGGCAAGTTGCGGCGCAGCAACTGAGCTACGAAGTTCGTGCCCGAACAGCGTTCGCCGAAGATCTGGAGTTGCGT
>CALCZA010000112.1 GCA_937906475.1 uncultured bacterium | reverse complement strand
ACACCCCGCCCCGGGTGGCAAATGGGGGCGGGGTCGTTGCCGTGACGCAAGGCACCGTCGCTTGCTAACGGAACTCTTCCTTGCGCAGGCCATGCAGCTTCATCTTCGCATACAGGCTACGCGGGTCGATACCGCTGCGTTTTGCCGTTTCGCTGATGCGTCCCTGGGTCTCTTGCAGCAGCCCTTGCAGGTAGGCGCGTTCGTGTGCCGTGTTCCACGCCAGACGCGACTCTGCCAATGGCCGCTGTAGCCATGAGTCATCAAGTCCTTGCAGCGCGTCGTCGAATTGGCGCGTGACGGCGGCTGGAGCCTCTGGAACAGTTGCTTCACTGACAACCGCGGGAAGGTCTTCTGGCACGATCTCTTCGCCGTCGCACAACAGCACGGCGCGCTCGACAACATTGATCAGCTCGCGGATGTTTCCGGGCCAGTCATAGGCGCATAGGGTCTTCATGGCGGCATCGGAGATCGACTCGGCCGACGTTGGCATCTGCGTCTTGAACTGCTGGAAATACGTGTCGACCAGCATCTTGATGTCATCCTTGCGTTCGCGAAGCGGCGGAATCTCGAGAGTGACGACGCTCAATCGGTAGTAGAGATCCGATCGGAAGCGCTTCTCACGAATCTCTTCCGCAAGGTCGCGATTGGTTGCCGCGAGGATGCGCACGTCAATAAGCAGCGTGTCCTCGCCGCCGATGCGCTGAATTGCGCGTTCCTGGATTACCCGTAGCAGCTTGACTTGCAGGTGCACCGGCATCTCGCCGATTTCGTCGAGGAAGATTGTGCCGCGGTGGGCGAGTTCGAAGTGGCCTCGGTGGGAGCGCACGGCGCCAGTAAAGGCGCCGCGCTCGTGGCCGAACAGCTCCGTCTCGAGTAGCGCTTCGGGGACCGCGCCGCAGTTGAGCACAATGAACGGTGCCGATGCGCGTGGACTCTGCGAGTGGATCGCGCGCGCCAGCTGCTCCTTGCCAACGCCAGTCTCGCCGAGGATCAGGGCGGTGCTCGATGAGCGACTGACCTTGCGCGCGATCTGCAAGAACTTGCCCATGCTGGCGCTCTTGCTGAGGAAACCCCCGAATGTATCGGTTGCTTCGTCCGCTTCGCGCTGCAGTTGCACCGCCTCACGCCGCCGTTGGATCAGTGTCTCCAATACCTCTCGGAACGGTTCGTCCAGCAATTCGTCGGAGATCACGGCCAGGCACCCAGCAGCCAACAGTTCCGCGCGGCCGATTGCGTCGACGGACGACGAGACCACCAGCAGTTCTGGGCTTGAGGCCGTTTGACGTAAGGCCTCAATCACGTCTTCGGCGGGGATCAGCAAGGCGGTGGTGTCGACGACGACCAGGTCGCAATCGATTCGTCCGATCTGCTGTAGCCAAGCTTCAGACGCCAGCTCGGAAACTACGGTGTCTGGCCCTTCCGCGAGCTCGGCTAGCCGGGTGCGAAGCGTGGCGTCGGTGATTGCAAAGACGAGTCGTGCGAGCATGGTGCGTGGGGAGCGTTCCAGCGGTATCCACTAGAAGCCTCGATCCGGTCATTCTTGGCCCAAAGCTTGCAGGGATCCAGGCATGATTCGTGTTGGGCAGCGCCTTGGCAAGTATCGCCTCAAACGCAGGCTGGCGGCAGGTGGCTTCGCCAACGTCTATGAGGCATTCGATACACTCGAACGCGTATCGGTGGCGCTCAAGGTGCCGCTGGCGGAGAAACTCGATGCGACGCTGCGCAGCGACTTTGAACGTGAGATCCAGATTAGCGCGCGTTTGCAGCACCCGAACATTCTGCAGCTCAAGAACGCGGACGACATCGAGGATCGCTTGGTGCTGGCCTATCCGATTGGCCTGCGAACTTTGAGCGACCGTTTGACGCATCGCCTGTCAGTTCTCAATGCCCTGGACTTCGGAGAGCAGTTGCTCGAGGCGTTGGCGCATGCTCATGAGCAGGGCGTCATGCACTGCGACGTCAAGCCGGACAACCTGATCTTGTTTGCTGATGGCACATTGAGATTGGCGGACTTTGGCCTCGCGAAGCAGGCGGTTCGGACGCAAATGGCCTCGTCGTCGGGGACGCTTGGCTATATCGCGCCCGAGCAGGCGATGGGTAAGCCGTCGAAGCGTTCGGATGTGTTTTCAGTCGGTATCATCCTCTATCGAATGCTGTCAGGAGTGTTGCCTGACTGGCCCTACGAATGGCCACTGCCGGGCTTGCCGCGAGTGCGGCGGGGGGCACCCGACATGATTCCTGTGTTGCAGCGCGCCCTTGAGATCGCATCGCGCCGCCGCTTCCGCGATGCCGGACAAATGTTGATTGCGTTCCAGGCTGCCAAGAAGTCGACGCTTCGACTGCTTGAGCGTCGGCGGAAGGCGGGGCGATGACGGCGCCGAGCAGTCGACCAGAAATCTGGTGTTGGGCACAGCCGGAAGGCCAGGTGGCAACTCAAGTCGAAGCCGGACGCGGACAGTGTGTCGCATACGTTCAGAAGGCGCCGACACGCGCTACGGACGACGGTTGTCAGGACGCGGCGGCGGTTATTTCGTGGGTGGATACTGCGTCTGTGCTTGTGGTTGCTGATGGCGTTGGCGGCCATCGTGATGGCGCCATGGCAGCGCGTTTGGCGGTCGAGTTGATTACCAGCAAGCTGGTTGACCAGCAGCCGGACGGCTTGTCGGTTCAGTCTACCGTCCTTGCAGGGATCGAGGCAGCCAACCAGCAATTGATCGAACAGCGTGGAGGCGCCGCGACCACGATTCTGGTCGCGGTTCTCGAAGGCGACGAACTCCGCAGCCTGCATGCCGGTGACTCTGAACTCCTCGTGGTGGGCCAGCGCGGCAAGCTGAAGCATCAGACATTTAGCCACTCGCCCGTTGGCTACGGCTTGGAGGCAGGGCTAATTGAAGCTGGCGACGGACTCGACCACGAGGACCGTCACTTGATCTCGAGTTGCGTCGGCATGGAGGGTATGAGGATTGAGGTGGCGAGCGCGATCCCGTTGGCTGCGCGCGACACGGTGGTCTTGGCAAGTGACGGTTTGTGGGACAACCTACATGCAGCCGAGGTCGCGGAAGTCGTGCGCAAGGGGCCGCTATTGGTGGCCGTTCGCGAGTTGGTCGAACGATGCCAGCAGCGCATGCGCGGAGAAGACGAAGCCGTCACGGGGAAACCCGATGACCTTTCGATCCTGCTCTATCGCCGGTAATCGGTTGTTGCCGGACGCGGCACGGCGGTTGCGAAAGCGCGACCATGAAAGTCGCGGTCATCTACAACACCAAGTCCGAACGGGTCATCAATGTCTTCGGAACTCTCAACCAAGAGCGCTACGGCAAGAAGGCGATAGAGCGCATTGTTGCTTGTTTGAAGCGCGGCGGTCACCAGGTTCGCGCGCTTGAAGGTGACAAAGACCTGATTAAGAAGCTCGAGGACTTCATGCCTCGAGTCATCAAGGGCGAACGCCCGGGAATGGCCTTTAATCTGGCCTACGGCATCCAAGGACAGGCGCGCTACACACACGTGCCAGGCATCCTTGAGATGGTCGGCATTCCGTACGTTGGCTCGGGGCCGATGGCGCACTCGTTGGCGCTGGACAAGGTCATCGCCAAGATGATCTTTGTGCAGCACGGGCTGCCGACACCGGAATTTGCGGTTCTGCAAACTCCGGAGGATCGGATGCCTGACCTCCGATTCCCGCTGATCGTCAAGCCGCGCAACGAGGCGGTCTCATTCGGCATCAAGATCGTCAATGACGAGGCAGAACTGCGCGCGGCGGCAGGCGTGATCTTCGAGAAGTTCCAGCAGCCGGTGCTGGTGGAACGCTTCATCAAGGGGCGTGAGGTCAACGTTGGCTTGATCGGCAACCGGGCGCCCGAGGCGCTGCCACCGGCGGAACTGTTGTTTGGCGAGAGTGGCCCGCAGATCTACACCTACGAAGACAAGAAGCGAACGTCGGGTCGCACGGTTTCCGTTGCGTGCCCTGCGGACTTGGACGAGGTCACGAACAAGCGGGTGCAGGAACTCGCGATTGGCGCCTTCGAAGCGCTGGGATGCCTCGATTGTGCGCGCGTCGACATGCGTCTTGACGAGGAAGGCCACCCCTACATCCTCGAGATCAACAGCCTACCGAGCCTCGGCGAACACGGATCGTATGTGACTGCGGCCGAAGCCGCGGGGCTCGACTTCTGCGCCCTGGTTAACCGCTTGGTCGACGTCGCCAGCACCCGCTACTTCGCCACGCCGGAGCCAGCCGAAATCGCCCCCGAGAAGAGTGCAGATGCCGACCAGCTGCTGGAGTTCGTCACGTCGCGTCGCGAGCGTATCGAGCGCCGCATTGAGCAATGGACGCGGCGCTCCAGTCGGACCGGCGACACCGTTGGGCTGGCTGGTGCCTTCGAGCAACTTGATCGAACGATGACCGACATGAGCTTGCGTCGCAAGCCGCTGGACGTCGAGCCACACGTCGCTGGCTTGTGGGAAACTGCCGCAGGCTTGGATGGTGGCACGTTGCTGATCGGCCACCTTGACGTGCCGTTGCCCGATGCCGTGCACGGTCAGATGTTTCAGCGGGAGCCCGAGCACATCATCGGCGAGGGCATTGGATCGTCCCGGGCGCCGCTCGTAGCGATGGAGTTTGCGCTGCAGGCGCTGCGCAGTCGGCGGCAGTTGTCGAAGTCGCGGCTGGGAGTTCTATACTACGGCGACGAGGGCCGAGATTGTGCTCAGAGTGCTGGCCTGATTCGGGCCGCAGCGGCACGTGCCAAGCAAGTCTTGGTTTTGCGCCCGGGTAATGCTGGCGACCAGTTCATCACGCAACGCCGCGGCGTGCGGCGGCTCGACCTGAGAATTACTGGACCGGTGCGCAAGCTCGGGCAAGCGACCAAGCGCGCGGAGGTTCTTCGCTGGGCATGGTCGCGCCTTGAGCAGTGTTGTGCGTTGTCCTCTCGCAAGGATCGCGTTGCGGTCTCTGTTGTCGACATGCGCACCGCTGGGTTCCAGAACCTGCTGCCGCATGAAGTCTCGGCGACGCTTCTGATCAACTACCTCGACCCAAAGGCCGCGGACCGGATTGAAATGGAGCTGCATCGCCAGCTTCAGCAGAAGGACGGGCTGCAGGTCCGGCTGACAGCCGTTGGAGATCGGCCTCCGCTTATCAAATCGGCGGCGTCTGAGGAGCTGGCCAGCCGCATTCGTGCGGCGGCCGATCGGTGGGAGGTTCCGTTTGCAGAGGACTCTTCGCTGCTGCCATCGGTGGCTGGTTTGGCACCGGCGTCGACCGCAGTCATCTGCGGAGTTGGTCCGCCTGCTACGGAAACGTTTACCTCGACCGAGTCTGTCGAACGTATCAGCGTGGTGCAGCGCACCCTGCTGTTAGCGCAGTTCCTGCTCGCGGAGGTGAAGCGCTAATGACTACCCCTACACCGGCAATCACTGTAATGGGTCACCCGCAGAGGGTTGCGAATGCAAAACGCGGCATGGTCTCTACGGCGCACGCACGGGCAAGCGAGGCCGGCGCGCGAATGTTCACCGAGGGCGGCAACGCCGTCGACGCCGCTGTCGCGAGTGCCTTGGCGCTCGGCGTCTGTGAGCCTGCGGCCTCCGGGCTAGGTGGTCAGACGATGATGCTGATTCACATGCCGGGTCAGCGCACCATCGCAATCGATGGATCGTCGCGTGCACCACACCGCACGCCGCCGGCCGAGTTGAAGAATGCGGAGCGTCTGCGTGGCCACCGGGCCACGACAGTGCCGAGCACGCCGGCGACACTCGCCTACGTGCTCGAGCGGTTTGGCAAGTTGTCATGGCGCCAAGTCATGCAGCCGTCGATTGAAATGGCTGAGAACGGCTATGCGGTTACCGAGCTACAGCGCCGCCTGACTATTCGTGAGCTTGAGCATTTGCGCGAGGGCACCGCGGCGCAGTTCTTTCTCAAGGACGGCAGGGAGGCATACGAGGTCGGAGAAGTTCTGAAGCAGCCTGTGCTCGCCCAAACGATGCGCCGCTTGGGTGAGCATGGTGTGCAGGATTTCTATTCAGGTGACATCGCCAAAGCGATTGCTGCCGACATGGAGAAGCACGATGGCTTGATCCACCTCGATGATTTGGCGCAGGTGCCGACACCCATTGAGCGCCGTCCCATTGGTGGAAGGTTTGGCTCGATGCGCGTGTTTACGTTTCCGCCTCCGGGAGCCGGGCGCGCGCTGTTGTTCATCTTGAAGCTGCTGGACCAGTTTCCAGCGAAGCGGCGCCAGCCGGATACGCGGGAAGGGGCTCTAGTGCTTGCCGAGGTTATTCGTCGCGCCATGCTCGATCGCCGTGACCGCCCGGTGGACCCGAGCTTCTACCCGCAGATCCAGGACAAACGATTGCTGGACGATGACTACGCCCAGACGGTCGCCAAGCAGATTCGAACGCGACTTCGCACAACCGGCGAGACGACGCATTTGTCGACTCTCGATGCCGACGGCTGCGGAGTGGCGCTGACTCAGTCGATCGAGCGCGTCTACGGTTCGTTCGCAGCGAGTCCCGACCTTGGATTCTTGTTCAACAACTACATGAGTTGCTTTGAACACGAAGACATCTCTCACCCATATTACCTGCGCCCCAATGCGGTACCGTGGGCCAGCGTCGCTCCCACCATCGTCATGCAGGGCAACCGTCCGCGCGTGGTGCTGGGGTCGCCTGGCAGCGAGCGCATTGTGTCAGCGATTGCTCAGGTGCTTCTACGGCTTGAGAGCCAGCCGTTGATGGATGCGATCACGGCTCCGCGCATGCATTGCGCTCTTGATGGCAAGGTAACTCTGGAAGCGTCGAGGATGAGGTCAGACCTGCCGGCAGCACTTCTGCGACGCGGGTTCCAAGTCAAGGAGGTCGAGCCGTTCTCGTTCTACCTGGGCTGTGTGCAGGCCTGCATGCGCGAGCGGGATGGTCTGGTCGGTGTCGCCGACTTGCGCCGTGATGGCGCGGCGGTGGGCGTGTGACGCTGCCGATTGCGGTGTCGGTGCCGCACGCAGGCTTGGAGGTGCCCTCGTGGCTGAGTGGGCGCTACCAGCTGAGTGAGGAGCAAACGGTCGCTGACGGCGTCGTCAAAACGCATTCGTGTTGGCAGGAATCGGTCTGGCGCACGCCGCTCTTGGCCACCGAGGTGCAGCGATTGCTGTGGGAGTTCCATCAGCCCTATCACCAAAAACTCAGCTCGTGGGCGGGCCGAGTCAAGCTAGGGCTCGACTGCCATACCATGTCGGACGTCGGGCCTCCGATCGGGCCCGATGCCGGGTGTCGGCGCCCGCTTGTGTGCCTCAGCGATGGCCGGGGCACGACCTGTTCCGCTAGCTGGGTCGCGGCTCTGCATGGCTGCCTGAGCCGCTACTTCTGCGGTGAGGTTGCCGTCAACGCGCCATTCGCCGGTGGGCACATCACGCGCACCCACGGTACCGAGATGCCGTGGGTGCAGTTGGAGTTGTCCCGAACGGATGAGGTCTCGATCGCAGACAAGCGTTCTGGTGTGCAGATGGCTCTACGCGACTGGTGTCAGCTCGATCTGCCACCTTGACGGTTCAGGCACAGCTGTTGCTAAGGAGGAGCCAACCCCCGTCCATGGAGGACGAACCCAATGTTTCGAACGAAGACCGTGTCCGCTGTGTGTGTATTCCTGATGGCGTTGGTCGCGATGGGCGGTGACGCCATCGCACAAAAAAAGACCAAGCCTGATGCCAAGTCGAAGCCGGTGATGTCGGCTGTCGTGCATGTTGACGGTGATTACCAGATCGTTGGCAAAGACGAGGTGGCGAAGCTGAAGAAGAAGCTCAAGCAAGATCACAAGCACGCAGTGGCAGCCCACAAGGCAGCAAAGGCAGATGCCAAGAAGAACAAAGAGAAGTTCAACATGCCGGCGCCGAAGGCTCAGAAGCTGAAAGTCGTCAATGCTTCGGTTGAGCAGGGCAAGGCAGAGGCTTTGGTTGCTCAACTCCGGGAGAAGGATGCCAAGAAGGCGGCGTCGAAGAAGCGGCCTGCCAAGAAGCCTCCTACGAAAAAGAGCAAGGCGGGTAACTAGCCCTTCGTGGTCAGCTGCAGGCTGCGCGGAGTTGCTAGTTCGTCTTGCCGCGAACGGTCCATGCCCGGCAAGGCAGTGTGAACGGTTGGTCCGGCCTCCCGGCCAACAAGCGGGTTCGTAGACGATCGCGAAGTGTGTCCCGTTGCTCAGGCTTCAGGGTCGCGACGTAGGCGCCGGCAGGGCCGATGCCGAGTAGGAAGGGGGCCCAGTAATCGTCGAACGAGTAGAATCGTTGTTGGGTTGTAAGCGTGCTCGCTTCTACATCACGCAAGCCGCCCTCGCGGAAGAGCTTCACGAGTTCGTCCTTGCTGCAGTATGGCATGTGACGCTCATCACGGCGGGCGGCGCTCGGATCGAGAGCGATCACCTCATCCCAAAACACGCGTAGCATCTTCATGCCGTCGGAATAGTCCCACACGGCCGCGGCGATCTCACCGTTGGGCTTGGTGACACGCCGCATTTCGCGGAGCGCCTTTGCGGCATCGGGGATGAAGTTCACGGCGAGCAAAGAAAGGCACCGGTCGAATTCAGCATTCGCGAATCGCATTGCTTGTGCGTCACCGGCTTCGAAGGCCGCTCGCCCACTCTTGAGCCTTTGCGCAGCACAGGCCAAGTAGCTCTCAGACGGATCGATGCCCGTGACCTCGACGTGCTTTCCGAAAGCAAGCAACGCCGCCGCAAGTGCGCCAGTGCCAGTCCCCACATCAAGGATGCGGTCACCGTCTCTGACTCCGGTGAACTCGATCAGTTCCCATGCCAGGAGTTGACTCCAGCGACCCATGAACTGCTCGTAGTCATGTGCTTGGGAGAATGTCTCGTCGGCGGTCATAGGCGCATAGGGTCTTCATGGCGGCATCGGAGATCGACTCGGCCGACGTTGGCATCTGCGTCTTGAACTGCTGGAAATACGTGTCGACCAGCATCTTGATGTCATCCTTGCGTTGCGAATAGGAAGTTCAATGTGCGGTCGGAGGCACGGTGTCTCCATCAGCCCTTCGATATCGCCCTCGCAAGAATGCGCCAATCCGCAATAGGTCGTTCCTCTTCCTGGGCATTTCTCCCGATTCAGAGGTCAACGTGCAGCCCGGTCCACCCGCGGTCCCGATTTGCGCCGCTCGCCTACTTCATCACGCACCCCACAATGCCCCTTCCTCGGCAGGCGGAGCTCTTGCCGGCGCCAACTCCGGCGCATGGAACGGCAACTTCATCGCGCCAAGCACCTTCTCGATGGATAGTGGCTCATGAATTGCCGCGAGTAATCGGCGAACGCCACCGCAACGCGGACATGTGAGGATGTCTACGGCGTAAACCCGTCGCAGCAACTCTGCCCACGTGTAGTAGCGACGCCCGTGCACACGTCGCTTGGCAGGGCGATGGGGGACGCGAGCCCGTTGCACGCTGGCTAGGCCCGCTTTCTGCAGTTCCTCTGGCTCCTCTAGCTGCTGGCTCTCGCCGTTCGCAGCGTCATCTTCCCCCGCACCATTCTCCTCCTCTGTCGGCACCCGCGGCACAACCCTTGACCTGAGG
>CALCZA010000111.1 GCA_937906475.1 uncultured bacterium | reverse complement strand
GCGGCCGGTGAGTTTGAGCAGCTGCTCGAGGTCTACCGTCAGAACCAACCAGAGGTCACGATCGGCGGCCGAATCTGGCGCCGGACCACGGGCTTGACTGCGCCCGCAGGTCTGACTGCGTTGGCTAATGGTGGCTATGCATTGGTGTTCGACACCGTGACTGGCGAAGGCCTTGCGACACCCGCCGCGACGTTTGTGACGACGGGCACTGGTTGCCCGAGTCCAGCTGGCGCGTCGGGTCTGTCCGCACCGCAGCTGCCGGTTCTTGGTGCGACTCTCGAGGTTGCGATGAACAATCTTTCGCCGACCGGTGTGCCGCTGATGGTCATTGGCCTCGCGCCCATTTCGCCGTCTCCGATCAGTGCACTGGGATTGACCTCCGACCCGACGTGCCTGCTGACCGTCAGCCCCGATGTGATTGTTGGACCGCTTGCACCAGTGGGGTCTTCGGCGTCGATGTTGCTGCCGATTCCAAGTAACTCGGCGCTTGCCGGTCAGCAGCTATACTTCCAGGGCACGCAATTGGAGTTGAGCACGAGCGCGTGGAACCTCACCGATCAGGGCACCGCGACAGTCGGCTTCTGAGGGGAGGGGCATCTCGGGCACGGAGCGGCCGGCGGTTGCCGGAGCTGCTGAGTCGCACGTCCAGGTGAGTCGAGTGAAACGCCCAGGCAAGTTGCAGACCGCTCAACTCTTGATGCTGGCAGCCTGCGCGACGCCTGCGGGGTCGCTGTGGGGGGGGCGGTGCGTTTATGGGGTGGGGTTCGGGCGGAATGCTGTGGTGGGTGGTTGGCAAACTGCTGGGTTGACGGGGTGGCGTGGGGGCGGGATTGTGGGGGGGTGGGGTTCGGGTGGTCCGAGCCGCAGCTTGAATTACCTACACCCGACTCAGATGAAAGCTCGACTCCTTGGCACAGGCCGTGCCCTTCCAGGCGAAGACGTCGCGGGCTACTTGCTCGACAACATCGAGTTGGCCGCCCTCATGAACGAGGTGCGTGAGCGTTTGGCGATCGAGGCCCCTGACCAGGTGGTCCTGCCGTCGGATCCGGAGTTTCCCGAGCGTCGCCTCGGGGTTAAGAGTCGCCGCATCCTCGACTCGTCCCTGAACGTGAAGGATCTCGCCGTCGCCGCCGCCCGTTCGGCCTTCGAGGACTCGGGCGTAGCGGCGAAGAGCATCGGAGCCGTCTTTGTCAACACGACGACTCCCTACGGCCTGGCCCCGTCGACGGCGAGCGCCGTGCACGATGCGCTGGGCCTCGAAGAGGACGTCGTCGCCTACGATCAGAGCCTGGGGTGCAATGGATCCCTGGGATGTATGTACGCGGCCGAAGGTGCCGTGGGCCGCAACCCGAATCGGCCCAACGTCCTCACCGTCAGCTCGGAGTTCATGACGAGCGCCCTCGACGCCAGCGACCGGACCACGATGCCCGTGTGCGGCGACGGCGCTGGTGCCGCGGTCTATGGACCGCCGGAGCGCGAGGGTCTCTCCAACGTTTGGATGGCTACGCGTGGCAGTTCGGCGGAGAACATCACCCTCTACCCCGTGCCGGGGACGCGGCCCGTGTATCGCATCCGCGCCCGGGACGGCAAGGCATACGTCGAGGCCGACACGATCCATCGCTACGCCATGAAGATGGAAGGCCGCGAGGTCTTCAAGGACATGGTGCGCCTGCTGCCGCCGCGGATCGAAGCCTATGCGCAGCGCGCTGGCGTCGACCTGGATGACATCGATCTCTTCCTGTTTCATCAGGCCAACGAGAGGATGATCGACGCGATGGGCCAGAGGCTGATCGGCCAGGGCGTCGGCGAGCGCATACCCGCGCACGTCGAGACGCTAGGCAATACGTCCAGCGCGACCGTGCCGATTCTTCTGGACCAGGTCCGCAAGAACGGCTCGTTCGGCCCGGGAAAGCGCGCGCTCCTATGCGCCTTCGGCACGGGTTACTCAATGGGCATGACCCTTCTCTACGGGTAGGCGCCTCACCCGCTCGCTTCACATTCTCATTCTCGCGCGCTCTTGCCCGGGCGAAGGTAGATGAGCCAGTAGACACCGGCCACGAACGACGGTTCCCCCTCATTGCGTTCCTAGTGGTGGACCCGTTCACTTGGTTGCGCCTGCAATGACCGAAGCCGATCCCGAGCAACCTGAACCGCAGCCCGACGAGAGTTCGGCTCCGAAGTTTGTGCAAGTCGCACTTAATCTGCCGCTGCGTCGCGAGTTTACCTACGTGCTGCCGGCTGGCATGTCGGCGCTGCCCGGCAACCGCGTGCGCGTGAACTTTCACGGCCGCAAGCTCGGTGGTGTGGTCACGGCGGTCAGCGATACGACGGATCTACCGATTAAGAAGGTCAAGCCGATCGAGGACGTGCTCGATTCGGATTTGTCGTTGCCGCCGTCGCTGCTCGAGTTGGCGAAGCGCATGGCGGCTAGCTACGGCTGTTCGATCGGCGAAGCGCTCGACGCAACGTTGCCTTCGATCGCGAAGCGTCGCGGCCAGCGCTTGATTGCACACGTGATGTTGCAGGCACCGCATGACCTTGCGGTGCAAGCTGTCGAAGAACTCGAAGAGAAACACCAAGCGCAGTCCAGGGTGCTGCGCACGGTGATCGAGTTCGGTGGTCCGATGACGATTTCCGATGTGCGTCGCCGCACCAAGACCAGCGACAGCCCGTGGAAGACCCTGTGCAGGGGCGGCATCTTGAAGCGCGTGATGATCGCCGAAGAGCTCGAAGAGTTGCGGCCGGCGATCGAAGAGCGTGCCGAGCGCCACGTGCTCAACGAGCATCAGGAAAAGGCCGTCGAGGCAGTTACCAAATACGTCGAAGCCGACGAGCACCGCACGTTCCTGCTGCATGGCGTCACTGGTAGCGGCAAGACCGAGGTCTACTTGCGCATCCTTGAGAAGGTGCACTCGTTGAAGAAGAGCGCCATCGTATTGGTCCCCGAAATCTCGTTGACGCCGCAGACCGTCGGACGCTTTGCGTCGCGCTTTCCTGACGTTGCCGTGTTGCACAGTGGTCTGACCGACAGCGAACGTGCTCGTCAGTGGCAGCGCCTGCTGCAGGGCAAGGCGACGATTGCTGTGGGCGCGCGTTCGGCGCTGTTCGCGCCGGTGCGCAACCTTGGCCTGATCGTGCTCGACGAAGAACACGAGACCTCGTTCAAGCAGGACAGCACGCCGCGCTACCACGCCCGCCAGATGGCCATCGAACGGGCTCAGATCGAAAACGCGGTGGTCGTGCTCGGTTCGGCGACGCCAACCCTCGAGTCGATCGGTAAAGCGCGTCGCGGCATCTTCGAATTGCTGACCCTGCCAGAACGTGCTGGTGCCGGTCGTTTGCCGCGGATCATCGTTCAGGACCTGCGCACGGAGTCCAAGGAAGCGCAGCGCGCCGGCGTCGTGTTGTCACGCACGTTGCTTGTGATGATGGAAGAACGGCTGAAGGCACGCGATCAGGTGCTGCTGTTCTTGAATCGTCGCGGCTACTCGCCGGTACTGCTGTGCCCGAGTTGCGGCGAGTCGGTGCAGTGCGAACAGTGCTCGGTATCGATGACTTGGCACAGTCGTCGCAGTCGCCTGGTCTGTCACTGGTGCTGCAGTGAAAAGCGTCGCCCGGAGATGTGTACGACGTGTGAGAACGAACGCATGCTCGAACTCGGCGTCGGCACCGAACGCCTCGAGAAAGTGGTCAAGGAGCAGTTTCCCGAAGCGGTCGTGGCGCGCATGGATGCCGACACCATGGCCGAACGCGGTGCGCACGAACGCGTGCTCGGTTCGTTCCGCAAGAAGCACATCGACGTGTTGATCGGCACCCAGATGATCGCCAAGGGCCTCGATTTCCCGGACGTGACGTTGGTTGGGGTCGTGTCGGCGGACACCGGTTTGTTCGTGCCCGACTACCGCGCGGCCGAACGCACGTTCCAACTTCTGCATCAGGTTGCCGGTCGCGCCGGGCGTGGCGAAAAGGCCGGCACCGTGATCATTCAAACGTACTGCCCCGACAACTATGCGGTCGAGGCGGCGGCGAAGAACGACTACGACTCGTTCGTCGCGCAGGAGTTGGTGTTCCGCAAACTCACCGGCTACCCACCATTCGCGCGGTTGTTGCGGGTGCTTGCCGAAGGTCGCAACGAGAGCGATGCGCAGAAGATACTGCGCGAGGCGTGCAAGCCGCTCAACGCGATGAAGGGTGTTGAGGTGCTTGGCCCGGCGCCGGCTGTGATCCTCAAGGTGAAGGATAATTGGCGCTGGCACATGTTGGTCAAGTGCTTCGATCCGGCGGCCTTCGAAAATGCGATGAGCGCGATCGGCACGGTTGAGGATCTCGGCACGCGAACCTGTCGCGTCACCCTCGACGTCGACCCCAGCAGTTTGATGTAGCGATGGTGGGGGAGGCCCTGTTGCTCCAAGTGGCTTCAGGCGTCGAAACCGTCAGGATGGCAAATCCCAACCGCGCCAGCGGGCGTCCGCACAACATGCCTAGGACCCTGACACTGTTGTCACTCGGCTTCGTTGCCAGAGCCATGCTTGCCTGGGCTCTACTTGCCCGGCACCTTGTCGACCGCCTTGACGCGGCGCTTGTAGGTCATCGTCAGCATCGTCATTTCCTTGCCGTCCGGGCCGGGAGCGAACATCTGGAACAGGTGCGTGTTCTTATCCTTGATGGTCGTGACGGTGCGGTTCATCACCGGCTTGCCGTCGAAGCCCGGTGCCATGCCGCTCATCGTCAGGATCTTGCCGGTCTTGTCGAAGCCGCCTTCGGTCACCATGATGCTCGGCGCCAATGAGTCGATCCAAGTGCCGACATACTTCTTCTTGGCCGGGTCGTAGCCAGTGGTGCCGAGGCCGCTGAAGCTCTGACCCATCATCTGGGCTTGGAACTTGTCGACTAGCCAGAAACTGCCCATCGGCTGCTTGCGAATGCAGGTGCCCTTGCTCTTGGCCAGCTTGTTGTCCTCGCCCATGTATTCGAGCGTCGCGTCCCAGACGCCGACTAACTCGGCGAGCTTTTGGTGTTCTGCCGTCGGTTGCGGCATTTGCGCCGCGAGCGGCAGGGCGAGGAAGAGCGAGAACAGTGAGGTGAGGATCTTCATTTCGTGATGGTGAGGAGGCCGGACGCCTCGTTTCGGTCCTCATAGCGAACGATTTGCATGCCCGCGAATGGACAACAATGTTCGTTTTTTTGCGCCACTGCGTTCCTTCGGCATTCTGCCGCCATGAAGCCGATGCCGTCCGGCAGCGTGCAAGGTGACCAGAGTGAGATTTCGACGATGGCGGCCGGCAATATTGGCGGCGCCAGCGAAGACTCGTGGTTCGCGTCAGGCAATGCCCGGGGCTCTGGCGGCAAGGGTGGCGCGGCCCGCCTCGAGCCGGCCCGGAGTGGCAACTCCTACAACCCCGGCGAGTTGCTGGAGACTTGTCGCTGGTACGAGTTGGTAGGAGTTGGTGCCGCAGGCAGTTAGCCCTAGCAGCCAGATTGGTTTGTTAAGGGTGAGGACCTTGAGGCTGTCGGCGGGTGCCGTGGGGCCCTTCTTGGCGGATGCGAATGCTCTAGTTGCTATCCAGGTTTTCGGGGATGGCGTCTAGTTGCGTATGCTCGCAGTCGTGACGAGGATCCGCCTGTGAAGCATTTTACCCCATCCCAAGAGCTTGCTGAAGGGCTCGGCGTTCTGACCGTGTGTCGACTGATCGAAGAAGCGGATTCCGCTTTCTTCCAACCAGGCCGTGCCATCCACATCGCCCGCGCCCCAGGGCGATTGGACATTATGGGTGGGTTGGCCGGCGGGCAATCACCGCTGTCCCTGTCGATGCCTACTGCCGAAGCCGCTTGCGCTGCGATCCAACTGCGGGACGACGATCTGATTCGGTTGTGGTCGCCGTGTCGTGACGGCTCGCGAACGCAGATGCTGACGGTGCGCATGGGCGACCTCGGCTTGCCGGCAACGCCAATCGACTACTCGGAGGCGCGGGCGTTCTTGGTGGCGGACCCGCGCGATCGCTGGGCGGGCTATCTGCTCGGCAGTCTATTGGCGTTGGCGCGTGAGCATGCGCTGACCCCGGAGAATGGCGTGGAACTGCTGATCTACAGCGACGTTCCGAATGCATGCGGGGTGGCCTCATCGAGTGCCGTCACGATTGCGGCGTTGCGGGCGTTTGCGCTGCAGTTCGGTCTGGAGTTGTCGGCGGCTGAGTTCGGTCGTTTGGCCCAGGTTGTCGAGCGGGAAGTTCTGCAAGCGGATGGCCGTGTGGCGGACTCCATGGCTTCCTTGCTCGCAGAGAGTGGTGAGTTGCTGGTGCTGCGAGGTGCCGCTGGTGATCTCGTCGCCAGGGTCCCGGTTCCTGGTGACCTTGAGTTCGTTGGTTTGGAGACTGGCACGCAGAGCAATGGCGAGGCCAAGGCGCATCTCAGCGAAGACGAAGTGCAGCGCACGCAGCGTTTCCAAGAACTGCTTGCTGCCGATGCGACGCCAGAGAACCGCCGCGAACTTGGCGACTTGATGTTCGCTTCGCACGAGTACTACTCACAGCTTGGCTGCAGCAACGACGCGTGTGATCTGGTGGTCAACGTGTTGAAGCAGCGGCGCGAAAAGGGTGGCTCGGTATTTGGTGCGCGACTGACTGGGCGAGGCGGGGGTGGCACCGTGGTGTTGATGGGGGAACCGACCAAGGTTTGGCACGAGGCGTTGCGTGCCAAGAAGGCGCTCAAAGAATCGACTGGCCACTCGGGCCACGTATTCCGGTGGTCGTCACCGGGCGCGATGTCGTTCGGATCGCTCGAGTTGCAGCCAAAGAATGAGTGAGCGAAGGGCCCGCGGTTGCCGTTTTTGCCGCGATGCGACTGCCGCGTCGTCTTCGATCGCGATGGCAAACGCTGCGAGCGCGAGCGCGAGGTCAAGGTCGCGCGTCGCGACATCCGTTTGCGCTTACGTCCTCGACCTCCGACACTGGCCGCATGAGCAAGCATGCCCCTGATCATCATGATGCCGATCTAGTCCTCAAGCTCTACGACCTGCGTCGTGAGTCTGTCATGCGTGAGTCCCGTGATGCGATCAACGCCGATTACTGGCCCAAGAATGCCGGCGAAGCGACCGCCATTCTCAACCGCGACCACCCGCTTAATCGCGCTTACCGCCAAGTCTCCACCTACTGGGAGATGGTCTACGGCATGGCCAAGAACTCGATTGTGCACACCAACTACCTGCTCGAGAACACTGGTGAAGGCATGTTCCTCTTCGCCAAGATAGAGCCATACCTAGAAGCCATGCGCGCCGCGTCCCACCCTCGCATCTTCCAACACGCCGAGTGGATCTCCAAGACCGGCGAGTTCGCCGATACCGTGATGAATCGCTTCCGCACGATGATCAAGAACCGCTAGGGCGGAGCCAGGCACAGCGGCCTAGTGACTAGAGGTCAGTGACTCTCGCGCGGCACGTCCGCGCCGCGCCGCCCAACCAAGAAATCCAAATCGCAACCGGCGTCCGCCTGCTGCACGTGGTCGTGGTAGAGGCGTTGGTAGCCGCTCGTCATCCGTGGTGGGGGTGCTTGCCATTCGACCCGCCGTCGCGCCAGTTCTTCATCGTCGACGTGCAGATGAAGCCGTCGTGCTGCGACATCCAGTTCGATTTCGTCGCCATCGCGAACTAGCGCTAGTGGCCCACCGGCGGCGGACTCCGGTGCGACATGCAGCACCGCCGTTCCGTATGCCGTGCCACTCATGCGCGCGTCGGAGATTCGCACCATGTCGCGAACGCCCTGTTCGAGCAGTTTCGCCGGCAGCGCGAAGTTGCCTACCTCGGGCATGCCCGGGTAACCCTTCGGTCCGCAACCGCGTAGCACCATGATCGACGTCGCGTCGATGTCGAGGTCCGGATCGAGGATGCGTTCGTTGTAGTGCTCGATACTGTCGAACACGATGGCTCGCCCGCGGTGCTGCATCAGCGAAGCACTTGCCGCCGCAGGTTTGATGACACAGCCGAGCGGTGCCAGGTTGCCGCGCAACACGGCGATGCCGCCGTCTTTGTGAAGTGGCTCGTCGTGCGGCCGGATTACTCGTTCGTCGACGACTTCGGCGGACGCGTTCTGTTCGCGCATCGTCATCTTGGACACCGTCGCCGCGCCGCCTTCGAGCAACCCATGTTGGTCGAGTCGCTGCAGCACGGCTGGCAGGCCACCGGCGTAGTAGAAGTCCTCCATCAGGAACTTGCCGGCGGGCATTAAGTCGACCAGCGTTGGCACGTTCTTGCCGATGGCATCCCAGTCATCGAGCGAGAACGGGATCTCCATCCGGCCAGCAAGTGCTAGCAAGTGCAATACCGCGTTGCTTGAACCACCGATCGCTGCGACCGCCCGAACGGCATTGACGAACGACTCGCGCGTCACGACTTGCGACATCCGCAAGTCTTCGTGCACCATCTCAACGATGCGCTTACCGGTCATGTGGGCGAGCATGTGCCGCCGTGCGTCGACGGCAGGAATCGCCGCGTTGCCTGGTAGCGACATGCCAAGCGCTTCAGCGACGCACGCCATCGTCGACGCCGTGCCCATCGTCATGCAGTGGCCAGCGGAGCGCGACATGCAGCCTTCGGCGTCCATGAACTCGGCCATCGACATCTTGCCGGCTTTGACCTCCGCGTCGAACTTCCAGACGTGTGTGCCGGAGCCAATGTCCTCGCCGCGATACTTACCGTTAAGCATCGGCCCACCCGAGACAACGACGGTCGGCAGGTCGCAACTCGCCGCTCCCATCATCAGCGAAGGCGTTGTTTTGTCGCAACCGCACAGCAATACGACGCCATCGATCGGATTGCCGCGAATCGACTCTTCGACATCCATGCTCGCGAGATTCCGGAACAGCATCGCCGTCGGGCGTAGGTTGGTCTCGCCGAGCGAGAAGACCGGGAACTCAAGCGGCAAGCCACCGGCTTCGTAGACGCCACGCTTGACCCGTTCGGCGAGTTCCCGGAAGTGGCCATTGCATGGGGTCAGGTCGGAGAACGTATTGCAGATGCCGATGACCGGTCGGCCGTCGAACATGTGCGGCGGATGGCCTTGGTTGCGCATCCAACTGCGATGGATGAATCCATCCTTGCCGTGCTGGCCAAACCAACTCGTAGATCGCAGTGGTTTTGAAGGTTCGCTCATGTCATCCAGCAAAGGAGTTGGCCGGCAGGCCGGCAATGTCGACGTCGACGGAGAATAGGCGGCCAGCGAGCGGTTCTTGTGCCAGTTGTTCCTCGCTGAGGCCAATGCTCGCGGTCGTGATGAACAGGGTGCGCAGGTTGCGTCCGCCGAATGCACAACTCGTCACCTGGCTAACTGGCATTTGGATCACGCGGTCAATCTTGCCGTTCGGTAAGAACCGCGTGACACGTGAACCGCCCCAGTGGGCCAGCCAGATGGCGCCTTCGCTATCGACGGTCAGGCCATCGGGGAAGCCATCGAGTTCGGGTAACTCAACGAAGACGCGCTTGTTGGCGATCGTTCCAGCGGCGGGATCGCAGTCGAATGCGTAGACCGTGCGCGCCTTTGAATCGTTGTGGTACATCACCGTGCCATCCGGCGACCACGCGGGACCATTGGTGATCCCGTAGCCATCATCCATGGCGTGCACCGAACCATCGGGGTCCAGTCGGTAAAGTACGCCGGTCGTACTGCGCATTGACGTGTCCATCGTGCCCGCCCAGAACCGGCCCTGTGCATCACACTTGCCGTCGTTGAATCGGTTGCCCGGTTGCGCCGCTTCCGGATCGGCGATGGGGGTGACGGTGCCGTGTTTGAGGTCGATCTCTGCGAACCCTGTTTGCAGTCCGGCAACGAGACCGCCGCGGCTACGACGCGCGATGCAGCCGATCCTCTCGGGCATCACGAACGTTTGGGTCTTGCGGTTCATCAGCCGATGGCGGTGGATCGCGCGACCTTCGATGTCGACCCAATAGATGGAGTCTTCACTATCGTGCCACAGCGGTCCTTCACCGAGGCTCGAGGTCGTATCGCAGACGCAGGTCAGGACATCCATGGCCCGCAGAGACTACTAGGTGCGGGCCCGGTCGCCTCGCGGTAGGTGACAAGGCTGTCGGTTACAGTGTCGGGTCGGGCGTCGTGCGCGCGGTGTGGCTCGAGATGACGCCCAGATTATTGGCGGCGAGTTCGGCTACTTGGCACTGAGTCGTGAACTGTGCGCCAACGTAGGACTCAGCGCTCGGCCTCGCCAGGTTTACGGTGCCGGGGCCGTAGGCCAGCGTGTTGGCAATACTCGCGTCACCGTAGACCGCATGCATGTTGCCGCCATTGCTGCTGCAGCAAGGCGTCGCGGTTAGTGCCTTTTCTGACGTCCCTGCGCGAGAACGCAAAGGTGATGGCACCCCCCGAGCATGCAGTCGGGGCATGAGCACGCTAGAATCGCTGGTCGTCGCAGTTGTCCCCGCGGCCTCGATTCCAGCCAATGCTTACCATGCGTCTACTGCTCGCTCTCACGTGTTTCGTTGCTCTGATTCCGGGGCAGCAGGAAGCCAAGGTGCCGACCTTCACCGAAGATATCGCGCCTCTGGTCTTCGCCTCGTGCACGAAGTGCCATCGCCCAGGCGAAGCTGGTCCATTCTCGCTCCGCACCTACCGCGACGTGAGCAAGCGGGCGCGCAACCTGCTCTCGGTCATGGAGGAGCGCATCATGCCGCCGTGGCATCCGGCGCCTGGCTACGGCGAGTTTCGTAACGAACTGCGTTTGTCAGACAAGCAGATCGCGATGTTTCGCTCGTGGGTCGAAGCTGGGACGCCGGAAGGCCCTGCTGAGAGCTTGCCGGAGTTACCTGAGTTTCCCGAAGGTTGGCAACTCGGTGAGCCGGACTTGATCATCAAGACGTCCGGTGCTTATCCGGTGTCAGCTGGCGGCCGCGATATCTACCGCAACTTCTCGTTGCCGCTCGACCTTCCCGAAGACAAGTGGTTGACGGCGATGGAAGTTCGTCCCGGTGATCGAGAAGTGCTGCACCACGTATTGCTGTTCCTTGATCCGAGTAAGCAGGGGCGCGCGAGTGAAGGGCGTGATGGCAAACCCGGCTTTCGCGGCCGTGGTGTCGGGCGTTCGCCGATGGTTGCTGGTTGGGCTGTCGGAGGCCAACCCGAGCACTTGCCCGGAGGGCTCGCGATCAAGCTGCCGAAAGGCTGTGATCTGATTCTTCAGAGCCACCTACATCCGACCGGTCGCAAGACGAAAGAGCAGACAACGATTGGTCTCTACTTCGCGAAGGAAGCGCCGGAGCGTTCGATTGTGTCGGTGCAGTTGCCGCCGCTCTTCGGTTTCCTCACAGGGCTCGACATCCCAGCTGGCGAAGCGGACTTCCGATTGCAGGACTCGTTTGAACTACCGTGCGATGTCGACGCGGTCACTATCGGTGGCCACGCGCATTTGTTGTGTCGTGCGATGCGCATGCACGCGGTGTTGCCAGACGGCACAGAGGTGCCGTTGGTGCATATTCCCGAGTGGGACTTTGATTGGCAGAATCGCTATACGTTTGCGCAGTCGGTACGGCTGCCGGCGGGTTCCGTGATCCATGCGGATATCCGCTATGACAACAGCGAGAACAACCCCGACAACCCCAACGTGCCACCGCGACGGGTTAAGTGGGGGCGCGAGACCTCTGACGAAATGGGCAGCTTGACGTTGTTGGTGACTCCTAAAGACCAAGGCGATTTGGCGGAGTTGCAACGAGCGGTTCGTCAGCAACTTGGCAAAGCCGCGACGGCGCGTGTGTCCAATTCCGTCGTCAAACGTTTTGCCAGCTATGACAAGAATGGCGATGAGCAACTGAGCCGAGACGAGGTGCCGCGGCAATTGCGCCGTTTCTTCGGTCGCTTAGACAAGAACGGCGATGGCGTGCTGTCCTTGGAAGAAGCTAAAATCCTCGGCTCGTTCTCGCGTCGTAGACCATGAAGATTCTGGGCTTTGTAACGTTGGTTGCTGGACTCGTTGTCGCGGCCTGTGCTCCTCTTGAGGTCCCTGTGCTTGTGGATTGCCAAGGCGTGCAACACGCGCCTCTGGCAGTCGCCGACGACGCCGTACACGTAATCATCTTCATCAGCCACGAGTGTCCGATTGCTAATGGCTATGCGCCGACCTTGCGCGAACTGCACATGAAGTGGTCTAGCGATCCGTGCACGAACCTGTTCTTGGTGCATGTTGATCCGGACCTCTCCGTGGCGGCAGCGATTGCGCACGCCAAGGACTACGAATTGCCGGGAACGATCTTGATGGACCCAGAGCAAGTGCTCGCACGAGCGTGTGGCGCGACGATCACTCCCGAAGCGATTGTCGTTAGTGCGGCTGGCATCGGTTATCGCGGCCGCATTGATGATCAGTGGCGCAAGCTAGGCAGTCGGGCGCCAGAGGCTAGTCAGCACGACCTTCTGGATGCCGTCGCCAACGTGCTGCAGGGCAAGGCGGTCGCGCAACCGTTCCCGAAAGCGGTCGGCTGTTTGTTGCCCGAACCGCGCCGCTAGCAGGCCCACGCCGCGCGCCAACGGGCCCGCAACGCGCGCCCATAAATGTTGCGCGTTACGCGTTGCGCTCGAGAATCGTGACTGTTTCGACGTGTTCCGTGTGCGGGAACAGGTCGCACAGTCGCAGCGCCGTCACCCGATACGTCGGTATCAGCATCGCTAGGTCGCGTGCCAGTGACTCCTGCGAACACGACACCAGCATCACGCGTTGCACGCCGCTCTTGATGACGGCGCGTACGCCGATCTCCTGCAAGCCAGCGCGCGGTGGGTCGACGACCATGAGATCGCATTGGGGCAATGGCATCGTGCCGAATGCGTGTTCGAGCACTTCGGCATTGTCGAAGCCATTACGACTCAGGTTGGCGCGTGCATCGGCGCAGGCCGGTGGGGAGCACTCGACCAGCGAGACATGCTTGGCGCCATCTCGCAGCATGCGCAGCGTGAATGTCCCGACCCCGCCATAGCCGTCGACGATTGTCTTGCCCTGGACGTCACCGAGCATCTTCATCGCCGGCTTGAACAGCACGACATCGGCATGGCGATTGAGTTGATAGAAGCTGCTGAATCCGGCCTGAATGCGCAGATCGCCAACGCGGTCGTGATGCCACGGGTCGCCCTGCACCGTGATTGTGCGTTCGCCGAGCAAGACGTTGCCAGGGGTCTCGTTGATGTTGAGCACGACGCCGACGAGCTTGACCGTGCGGCCCTGGTCATCGCGCAGATCCCGCGCGGCTTCGCCGAGGTCCTTCATCAACTTGTCGCGGCCGACGAAGCGGCTGGTGGTCGCGACCAAACCGATCAGCAGTTCGTTGGTGCCGGGCATGATGCGTGCACGGATCGCGCGCAGGACACCTTCGCCAGTCGTTTCGTCGTAGGCCGCAATCTTGGCGCGCACGATGAGTTTGGTCGCGCGCACCCCAAACTCTGTTAGTGCCTTGTGCTGGATTCGGCAGTCGGTGATTTCTTCAACGACATGGGTGCCGCGCTGGTAGATGCCGAGCGTGACGGTTCGACCCTTGGGCTGGATTGGGTAGAGGATCGATGTGCGATCGTGCCGCGGAGTGCGTGGTGGAAGGGTGAACTCGGGTTCGATCTCGCCTAAGTAGGGGGCGAGCAACTCGCTTGTGCGTGCCAGTTTGCCGTCAAATTGGGTGGCAATGGGCTGGTCGAGAAGGGAACAGCCTCCGCAAAGGCCGAAATGTGTGCAGTGTTGAATGTCCGTCGTCACGTGTGCGGCCACCCTACGCGGATTGCTCGATAGTCGGAATAGTTGTCCGCTAGCGCCGCAGGTGGGATCCATACCCGAAACCGACTCAGGGCCGCTCACTTTGCTAAGCTTGATGACAATGCACCCTCCCGCCGATGGCTGTAGCCCTGAAGGAATGGCTCCGGGGGGTACGCCCGATTGGGAGGCGTTCTACCGCGACTACCGCAAGCCCGGTTACATCGAAGGTTTCGAGGTCACGACCAAGCTTGGTGGGGGCATGTTCGGCTTGGTGTTCCGGGCGCGCCGAATGTCCATTGGCAAGGACTACGCGATCAAGTTTTTGAAGGTCGACGACGACGAAATTCGCCGTGCGGTGCTGTCGGAGTTGGAACAGGTTAAATACTTCGCTCAGATCGACCATCCGAACCTGGTGTCGATCGAGGACCGTGGCGAGGTCAACGGCATCCCGTTCTTGATTATGGCGTTCGCTGGCACCGAAACGCTGCGCGACAAGATGACGGCCAGTGGTATTGGCGAAGGGCAGGTGCCGAAGGGGAGCGAGAAGGACGAGTTGGTCCAGGCCTTCCTGCAGAGTTGCCGTGGACTGCATGCGCTGCACGAGCGTTCGTTGGTGCACTTTGATATCAAGCCTGCCAACGTGTTCCTGAAGGGCGGCGTCGCCCGACTCGGCGACTATGGCTTGTCTAAGTTGATAACGCATTCGCGCGGTAGTTTGTCGATGGGGCGCGGTACGCCCTACTACATGGCGCCCGAGATGCTGCAGAGGCGCGGCGACGTGCGCAGCGACATTTACTCGCTCGGCGTCATGCTCTACGAGATCCTGTGCGGCAAGGTGCCGTTCACCGGTGACAGTGAATGGGAAGTGCTGCGCAAGCACGAGACGGCACGTCCGGAGTTGCCCGCGCACCTGACACCGACTGAGCGAGCGGTATTGACACGGTGCTTGGCAAAGGACCCGGATGCGCGCTTCCAATCGGTCAAGCAATTGCTCGCGGCGTTTGGTCCGTTGTCGCGAATTGATGGTATGCCAGTCGAGTCGATGGACATGGCACGTGCGGCAGCCTTGGCCTCGCGGCCGCAAGTGTCGCCCACCGTTTCGCCGCCCGTGCCGCCGCCGCTACCGACGGCGATGCCGCCTCGTGCGCGGCGCCCAGCGGCAGTCGTTGGGGCTGCATCGCCACGCCGCCCCGCCTCGCGACGTAGTCGCCGCACTCGTGGGGGATCTGGCGCCAAGCTTGGTGTGCTGATTGCTTTGGCCGTTATTTCGATTGGGTACCTTCTGTATGAGGGGAAGAGGTCGTCCAATCTGGTCAGCCATGACATCGCCCAGTCAATTGGCACGGAGGCGACTGTCACGGAGGTCAAAATGCTGATGCCCCGCACGTTGCGGGAGGGCCTCTACCAGCAAACGGCTAAGGTGCTCGCCGACGGCCTTAGTGCCGCGCAACGCAGTCGCCCTCAGGATCTGCACGAAGTGGATTTCGACCGGGTCGAGATCCCCGACGACTATTCGGCTTACGTTGAGATGCTCGATCCGCTTGCGAACGCGCCGCAGTTCGTGCCGGCTCTGGCAGCACGGATTAGGAAGCTTGGCCGCCCGGTCATGGTGGCCGCCGTCGCGAGGTTGCAAGAACTCAACTACGCAGGTGTTAGGGAGTGTCAGACGGCCGTGAACCTGCAGTTGTTGCTGGCCGATATGACCGGTCTCAAGTCATTGGTCGTCAAGGTAAAAGAGGTGCAGCCGAGTATGCGTGAGGTCTGCATGTTCCACGCCGTCGCCGATGGATGGCGTGTCATTGTCGAGCGCTATGCAGCTACCGATCGGCAATATGGCGAATTGTTGGCCGTATCTCGGTCCGTTGGTTTCCCCGCAGCGGCGACTTCGCCACGATGACGTCCCTATGGTTGGCGGCATCCCGTTCCATGAGTTCCTGATTGTCCACGCAGCGCCTATCGAAGGTCATGGCCTCGACGACCTCGGCGTGCAGTCCATTGGGGTTGGCAAGGTTGCGTCGGCCGTGCGTTGTGCTGACCTGATCCGTAGTCGCGATAACGTGCGCGCGGTGTTGTTGTTTGGCGTTGCCGGCGCGTTCCCGGCGCGGCACCGCGACAGCGACTCGCCCGTGAAGATCTCAGACCTCGCCATCGTCAGCCACGATCAGCTAGGAGACGAAGGCGTTGTGACACCGGATGGCTTCTTAGATCTTGGTGCCATGCAACTCGGCGACTGTGGTCCGTTCACGGCGGACCCGAGGATGGCTCGCGACGCGGTGGAGCGGCTAGCGGCACCGTTGGTTCATGGCGTGACGGTCAGTTCTTGTAGCGGCACCGATGCCGCGTCGGAGATCATGCGGCATCGATCTGGCGCGGACATCGAGACGATGGAAGGTGCGGCGGTCGCGTTCGTATGCCGGCAACTAGAGATTCCGATGTTGCACCTGCGCGCGATCAGCAATTGGACCGGCGATCGCGACCGCGGCGAATGGAATCTCGGCGCCGCTGTCGATGTCGTGCAAACCGCTGTGCGTGGGCTGATGCAGCCCTGAAGCGCATCTAGGTGATGGCCCCCGTCGCAAGTTGACGGGCCTAGAAGTGGGCGCGGACCGCTCTCCAGACGAGGCTCTGACACGCGTTACGTGACAGCACACGCAGCGTGTGTTCTGCAACTCGTCGCCGTCGCAGGCTTCGTTACTTGAACGTGATCGAGTGCGTCTCAACCTTGCCGTCGATGTCGAAGCTGAACCACAACTGGCTATCAGACGGCAGCGGGCTTGGTACATCGATGTGGCCGTGCAGGGTTGTCGTGCCTTCGAGGTCGAGTTTCGCCTTCGTGGAGCCATTGCCGCTCTCGATGCCGATCCATGCGCGCGTCGTCGCGATGCGATCTGCAGCGGACGCGAACTCGATCTCTACCGCGCCTTCTTCGCCGGCGTGGATGTCGCCCAGTTGCACGATGGAAAACTCGCGACCGTGCGCCTTCATCTTGCCTAGTGCGTGCGATTCGCCATGGTCACCGCCACCTTCGTGGCCGCCACCTTCGTCATGGCCGGTTTCCTTGTGACCGGCTTCTTCGTGGCCCTTGTCACCATCCTTGCCATCTTCGTGGCTGGTTTCCTGATGACCTTCTTCGCCGTGACCTTTGTCATTGTCGTGGCCTTCCTTGCCGCCACAGGCGACCAGGAACAAAACGGGGAGGGACAACAGTAGGCGCTTCATCATGATAGGTGTTCGAGTGGTTCGGGTGGCATCGGCAACGGTCGATCGCGGAACAGTAGGTAGAAGCCGGCTGGGACCACGACCAGGTTAAGGAATGTAGACGACAACAGGCCGCCAAGCACGACTACAGACAGCGGCGCGAGGATCTCGCTGCCGGGTTGGCCAGCGGCGAACACGATCGGCAGCAATCCGAGTGCGGCTGTCAGTGCCGTCATCAGGATTGGCACGAGGCGGTCGAGCGAACCTTCGAGCACTGTTTCTTCGAGGCTCTTGCCCTCGGCAATCAGGTCGAAGTAATGCCGCACCAGCAAGATGCCGTTGCGGACCGCGATGCCGAACAGGGTGATGAACCCAACCATGCTGGCGATCGAGATGACCGGGGCTTCGTAGCGTTCGCCACTGACGCCGATCAGGGCCATCGTATTTGCGATGAACCCGGGGCCCTCGGTTAGGTAGATCGCGCCAATGCCGCCGATCAGCGATAGCGGCAGGTTGACCATGACCAGGATCGCGGCTTTCAGCGAACCGACCGCAGCGTGCACCAGCATCAACATGATCAGCACGACGAACACGCCCATGATCATGATGGTGCGGCTAGCTGACTGCTGTGCTTCAAACTGGCCGCCAACATTCAGTTCGCAACCGGCAGCGGTGACGATTGGGTCGGCGGCGGCCCGCACCGCTTCGGCAACCTGGCCGAGGTTGTAGCCATCTTTGACATTGCACGAGACGACTGCTTTACGCCGGCCGTCTTCGCGTGCGATCAAGTTGGACGAACGCTCCAGCGAGATGTCGGCGACATCCCGCAAGCGAACCATCGCGCCATCCATGCCGCGTAAGATCAGGCGCTCTACGCTGTCGAGGTCGCGCCGTTCATCAGGGTGCAGTCGCACCGTTAAACCGATGCGTCGTTGCCCGTCGAGCACGTCGGTGATGTGTGTGCCTGCGAGTGCCGTTTGCACTTGCTCGGCTGCGTCGGCTGGCGATAGACCAGCGGCGGCGAGCGCGGCTTGGTTGTAGCGGATCGGCAGCGAGGTGATCATCACCTCGCGGTTGGCATTGACGTCGCGAGTGCCGGGCACGGCACGCATGGCGCCTTCCAGACGTTTGGCCAAGTCGCGGAGCACCGCGAGGTCGTCGCCCTTCGCCGAAACTGCGATGGCTGCTGGGGTGCCGGACAAGACGTGTGACAAGCGGTGTTCGATCGGTTGGCCGATGCTCGTGCTGATGCCTGGCACACTCGCCAGAACCCCATCGATCGCGTGTCGCACGTCGCGGCGGCTGTGACCGGGAAGGATCGAAACCTCTACTTCCGAATTGCTGACCGGCTCGGCGTGTTCGTCGCGTTCGGCGCGGCCAGTTCGACGCACGACGGCGCGCACTCCCGGCAATTCCGTCAGTTGCGTCTCGATCCCGATCGCCATGCGGTTGCTCTCTTCGAGCGAGGTGCCGGGCGGCGCATTCAAAAATACGGTGAACGTACCTTCGTTGAACGTCGGTAGGAAACTCGAGCCGAAGGTCGATGCCAATGCCAACGCGGAGACGGTGAGCAGTGCAGATACCGCGAGCATCATGCGGCCGCGGCGCATCGCCCACTTCAGGGTGGGTTGGTAGCGCGCCTTGATCCAGCGCACTAAGAAGCCCTCGTTGTGAACGCCGTTGGCACGAACCTTGGCCAACAGGTAGCGGCACATGACGGGCGTTACGGTCAGCGCCGTCACCAACGACGCCAAGGTCGCGACGATGTAGGCGATGCCAAGCGGTCGGAAGAAGCGGCCTTCGAGCCCCTGCAAAAATAGCAGTGGCACGAACACCATGACGATGATGACCGTCGCAAACACGACCGAGCTACGAATCTCATTACTCGCTGCGAACGTGACCGCGATAATCGGTCGGCGTTCGGATTCGGGTAGCGCGGCGTTCTCGCGGATGCGCCGGAACACGTTTTCGACATCGATGATCGCATCGTCGACCAGTTCGCCGATCGCGACGGCGAGGCCGCCGAGCGTCATCACGTTGATCGACATGCCCGCTGCCCACAGCACGACGAGCGCCACGCCGAGACTGAGTGGCAGTGCCGTCAGCGTGATCAGCGTGGTGCGCACATCGAGCAAGAACAGCATTAGGATGATCGCGACGAAGATCGCTGCGTCGCGCAGTACCAGCAGCAGATTGTTGACCGATAGTTGGATGAAGTCCGCCTGTCGCATGACGCTCGGATTGACTTCCATCCCGGCTGGCATGGTCTTCTTCGCCGTTGCGAGCTGTGCGTCGATGGCTTCGGTTAGCGCCAGCGTGTTGGTGCCCGGCGACTTCTGCACTGACAACACGACGGCGCTACGACCGCCCTCGGCTGCGGTGCCGCGTGGTGGCGTTGGGCCAAGCACAACTTCGGCGACGTGGCCGATGGTGATCGCGTGGCCATCGACCTTCTTCAGGACCGTGCCCTGGATGTCGGCGGCTGAGCGCACACGGCCCGTTTGCCGCACAGGCAGTTCGAGGCCGTTGACGTTGGTTAGGTAGCCGGCGCCGGCAGTGGTGTGCGCCTGCTTCGCAGCGGCGACGACATCCTGCAGTGTCAGGTCGTAGAGCTGCAGGTCGTCCTGGCGAACCTGCACCTGGTATTCCGCCAAGGCACCGCCGATCGGCACGACTTGCGCCACACCCGGCACCGCCATCAGCTGGTTGCGCAGGTTGAACTCCGCGTAGGTGCGCAGTTCCATCGGCGTGTTCTTGCCCTCAGGTGATGACACCGACAGCAACATGATTTCGCCGGTGATCGACGTGATTGGGGTGATCTCGGCGTGCACATCGGGCGGTAGCAAATCGCGCGTCGCACTGAGCTTCTCGTTGACGAGGGTGCGGGCGCGATAGATGTCCTGGCCCCACTCGAACTCAATCCAGATCAGCGATAGACCGATGGCGCTAGCGCTACGCACGCGGCGCACGGCTGGTAAGCCGCGCACGGAAGTCTCAAGCGGCAGAGTGACGTTCTGCTCTACTTCGTCCGCGGCGAGACCGGGACTCTCCGTTAACAAAACGACGGTGGGTGCGTTGAGTTCGGGAAACACGTCGACTGGCATGCGCGGCGTCAGGTAGGCGCCGGAGCCGATGACGAGCAACGCCATGATCAGGACCACGAAGGGTCGCTGCAGCGAGAATGCGATGAGGCTGCGAAACACTATTCGTGGTCCTCACCATCTGCGTGCCAGGTGCCGTCGGCGTGGAAGTGGCCGCCTTTGGGCGTTTGGTTCGAACTCGCCAGCACCAACTCAAAGGCACCGGCGGCGACGATCTCATCGCCATCCTTGATGCCGCTGAGCACTTCGATCCACTGACCGTTGTCGTGGCCGAAGTCGCCGACGATGCGGATCACCTTGTTCTTGTCCTTCGGGTCGCGTCGGAAGAACACGCGGTCGAGTCCGTCGGGTAGCACGCACGACTTCGGGATCGCGAGTTCAGGACTCTTGCTGGTCGACGTGGCGATCTCGACGAACACTGCCATCCCGGGGCGCACGAACTGCAGGTCTGGCTCGCTCGGCATCGCGAATACGTCGAGCGTGCGGGTGCGAGCATCGCCCGATGGGCCGAGTAGGATGGTCGCCGCAACACGCCCGGTGGTCGTGGCGTTGCCCACTGGCACGATCGTCGCTGTCAGTCCGTCGCGCAGATCGCCGAGGTCACTCTGCAGGGCGCGTGCGTGGCAGCGAATCTTACTCGGATCCAGAGTCCGCAACACAGCGCCGTGGCGGTCGACGAGGTCGCCATTAGCTACTTCAACTTTGTCAACGACGCCAGTTTGTGTGGCCCGCACTGAGACGACGGCCATCGTCCGCCAGCCAACCTTGCCGGATTCTATTCCGGCGAGTTTGGCCTTGTCGATATTCAGCGTCGCGGCGGCGCCGGACAGTAGTAGGTCGAGCTGTTCGCGCTGTGACGTGAGTTGCGCCGTCAGTTCCTTGGTGCGCGTTAGGGTTGCGGTGTGCTTCTCGGAGGCTTCGGCAATTTGGGCCGAGAGCTTCGCTTGCTCGATCTGGGCTTTGGCGAGCTTCTCGCCTTGGCCGCCGACCTGTTGTTCTGCGCGCTGCAGGATTCCGACGTAGCTCGCCGTGATCTTGTGTGCCTCAACCAAGCTGCGTTCATGTTCTGCGCACGCCGCGGACAGCGGACGCATCGCGTCGAGTTGTGCCTCGGTGACCGTTAAGGTGTTGGTGACACTGCCGAGTTCGCGCTGCAGGTCGCGCCATTCGTGAGAGTCGAGCGTGTAGAGCAGGTCGCCTGCCTTGACCTTCTGTAGTGGCTCGACGCGAAGCGAGACGCGGCCGGCCAGCGGTGCGCGGTAGTGCTGCGTTGCCGATGGCAGTAGTTCTACTTGTGCCGGCAGGCGCAGGGTCGAGGTCACATGGCGTCGCTCGACCGTGGTGAACTCGATGCCGAGGTTTTTGCGAACGGCTGGTGGGATGTCGATGCGGTTGGTCGGCGTCTCGCCTTGTGGCTCATCGTCCTTCTGGGACGTTTCCTCGCTGCCGCAGCCGGTCATGCACAGGCACAGCACGACGCCGGACAACAGGGCGCTCAGCGAGCGCAATTCGTAGTAGCGGTTCATCGATTGTCTCCGGGACTCATCGCGGGTGTTTGCGATCGCGGGTCAGTTAGCAGGGTGTTGATGGTGATCGTGGCGCGAGCAGCGGTCGCGTCGGCGTCGATCGCTTGCATCTGCACGTTGTGGGCGCGCAGTAGGGCATCGAGCATCAGCATGGGGTTGAGTTGTCCGGCCGATGCGAGGTTGCGGCTGTCTTCAATCTGTTGGTTGACGGAATCGATCAACTCGCGGAACTGGGCGGCTTGCTTGGCGGACGCCGCATGCCGCACTTCGGCGATCGCGAGTTCCTGCAGCAATTGTTCGAGTGCTGTGCGCAGCGCTTCGGCAGTCAGTTCGCGTTGTGCTGTCGCCTGCGCAATCGCCGGGTCGTTGCCGGTGAAGATCGGTAGTGGCAAGTTGAGGCCGATGCCTGGTCGTGGCTGGGCGTCTTCTTCTTGAAAGATCGGGCCGAGTTGCAGGTCTGGCCACTGCATACGCACTTGCAGGTGCAAGTTGGCCTCGGCAGTTTGGTGCTGCAGTTGTTGGGCAATCAGGCGCGGGCTCTTCGGCAGGGCCGCGCGCCGGGCTTTGGTGTCGGCGATAAACGGGTGCATGATCAGGTCTTCCTGCAACTCGATCTCTGTATCTGGATGCAGTCCGATGCGCCGGAGGAGCTCGAGGCGTGCCGCCTGTTCGTTGGCGATCGCCATGTCGCGGTGGGCAATCTGTTGGCGATGCTCAAGCGTGAACACCCGTGCGCCGGGTCGGCTCAGGCCGCCGGTGTCGACGAGTGCTAGAGCCAATTCGGCAAGTTGCTCAAGGTTGTCGCAGGTTTGCGCGAACAGCGCGACGCGTTGTTGTGCAGCGCTCCAGTTGACCCAAGCTTCGTCGACGTCGTTGGCGACTCGCTGTTCGGTTGCCCACGCGCTGAGCAGGGCTTCGTCGTTGCGTCGATCAGCGAGTTCGCGCTGCTTCTGAAGTCGGCCGTTGATCGGAATGGTGAAGCCTAGTTGCACCTGCGCGACCCACTCATGTGGAACGGTCTCGAGGATGCGTTGCAGTTGGGTCTGCAGTTGCGGGTCGGCCCAGGCGCCCGCGTGGTCGCGGGTGGCCTCGGTAACTCCGGCGCGCCGACGTGCCAGGCGCGCGTCGGGGTGGAACATCTTGGCGAGTTCCCGCGCGTCCGCGCGCCGCATCCCGTCGCTCATCTCGGCGGCAGGGGTGCGCAGATGGAAGTCGCGTAGATGCTGGTCGAGGTCGACCGGCATCGGCGTGTAGGAGTGGCAACCTGCGAGGCAGGCTGCGAGCAAAGACAGAAGCGGCAATCGGGAATGCATGAACAAGTCGACACGGTGTTCGCGTGGATGCAGCGACGCGTGCATGCGTCGTGCGATATACGCCCGTTGGGTGCGCAGGCGAACAGGTCGACCTAGATCAGCAACAGAGTCGTTCTACGCAGCGACCAAAACCTTCGAGGTCGCGGCGGTCCGGTTGCCGGCGGCGCGAGCAGGTGCTTGGTCGCGCTGAGCCACGGCTGTTGGCCAGCGGTAACGTTCGGCAGTTCGAACGCCAACCACAACGGCACGTGCACGCTGTCAGGTTCTTGCTCCGGCCCGACTTCTACGAGCAGGTCCGTGTGGCTGCACGAATCGTGCGGGTCACTGCCGCTGTCATGCGGGTGGCCTTCGTGATCGTGATGCGCATCGTCGTGGCCGGGGCCATGGTGGTGACCGCAATCGCACGTTGGCTCGTGGTGGTCACGCGCATGGGCGGTGCCTTGCGCGTGATTGACCTCAAGGTGCGCGTCCCCATCGTGGTGCGTGCAGATGACCCAGTGACGGCTCATCGTCAGCGCAACTGTCACGATGCCGCAGACCCACAGCAGTAGCTGTCGGTGCATGACGGGCTTCGTGCGGGGTTGCTGGGTGTGCTCCACGGTTCGGACTGTGCCTATTACGATCGTTTTGGTCAAGGTGGCTAGGCCACCTCAGTTGGAAAGTTGCCGCTTGTCGCGGCGGGTCTCCGGGCTATCGGCACGAGGTCCGGTGGCAGTGGAGTCGCAAGGCCGCTAGTGTCCTCCGCCGGTCCGGGCCCGGGGGAGTTCGTCCTTCTTGACCGCTCTGCTCTTGGCCTGCTGCATGCGGGTCATGTCATAGAAAAGCGCCGCCTCGACCTTGTCGATCGCCTCGTCATGGTTGCGGTCGTAGTGCAGCAGCATGATCATCGCGCGTTGCTTTGGTAACTCGTCGCGTGACGCAAGCCCGTCACCATTCTTGTCATAGGACATCGGATCGCCGACCAACTCGGTCATCCACTGGCCCGCTCGTGACGCGCCACCGCGCTTGCGGGTCATTTCGAGTGTGTAGTGCTGTTCGACCGGCATGCAGAACTTGCCGTTGTCGTCGCAGATGGTGTAGCGCACCGTCAGTCGTAGCTTCGCGCCGCGCTTCTGGGCTTGGAAGTTGATGACGAACTCGCGTGGGTCGACATCGGTCTCGTGCTTGTATTCCGGTGTTTGGCCAACGACCGGCTCGAAGCCGGCGTCGTTCGGATCATTGATCGAGAACGACAAGCCGCCTGCTGGGTTGTTCCAGTGCACCTGGTAGACGGGGTCCAAATAGAAGCCGAGGTAGAGCTTGCCCTCGCCACCGTTCAGCGCCTTGCGGTCAGCCTCGGCGAGTAGCTTGGCGAAGAACGGCGGTGCCTCGTCCTTGGCGCCCGCGTCTTCCTGCAGTTCTGGTGCCGTGTTCAAGATCGCCATGCGACCAGGCATCTTCAATGGCTCAACCAAACCGCGCGGTGCGCCAGCCTTCGGGAACACCAACTTCATGTTGAGGTCGGCGACCTTAGTGGGGTTGTCGACCTTGCCGACCCTCTCTTCGAGGAAGGTGCGCAGTGTTGCCGGGTCGTGCCAGAACTTGCGGTAGACGAGCTTGCCTTCGGGATCGACCACGAACTCGGCGTTGGGTGCTGACTCCAGCGCCTTGACGATGTCGCCGTCGAGTGAGTCACTGACGATTGGAACCGTGGTGCCCAGTCGTTTCTTGGCGAGCGCCAGTTGCTTTATCCGTTCTTCCTTGGTGAACGCGTCGATGACGCCGTTCGTGCCCGGGTGCACGATCGACTTGTAGATGATCAAGAACTGCACGTTCTTGTTCTTGTAGTCGCGGTAGATCGCCTCCAGACCGGGGACGTTGCGCAAGAACGGTACTCAAGTGAGGCAGCCAGTCACCAGCACTGTGAGCTTGCCGCGCGTGTCCTTGAGCGCGAATGGCGTGCCATCGGCGCGGAACCCGGCTGCGTCGGGCAGCATTTCGCCGGCTTTTGGCGAACGGCTCCGAAATCCCTGGTTCATGCGTTCTACGAACGATTGCTGGGCGCAAACTGGAACGGCCAAGGTGAGGGCTACCAGCAAGAGGGATAGACGGGACATATAGATCATCGTGATTGGCTCGCCGTGATGGTAGCCACGCCGTAAACCTCTGGTTCCCTAATTGGAGGTCCCATGCGCGTCCCGATGCTGTCGTTAGTTGTTATTGTTCTCTCTTCGTTGGCCTTTGCGCAAGGTGCGCCGCAGGCTGCCCCGCCCGAAATCCCTGGTGCCGACGGCTCTGTCGATGAAGATGCTGTGGCGTTCTTCCTCGAAGAAGGCTTGGAGCGCTCGCAGGTGATGGATCACCTGAGTTGGCTGTGCGATGTCTACGGACCGCGGGTCACCGGTTCGCCCAACTTGCGCAAGGCGCAGTCGTGGTCGGCCGATCGCTTCACCAAGATGGGCATGGTTGCCACCAAGGAAGAGTGGGGGCCGTTTGGTCGTGGCTGGCGTTGCGATCACATTAATATGTCGGTCGTAGGCGACAACCCGTGGCCGGTCATCGCCTACGCGAAGGCGTGGTCGTCCGGTGTCACAGGTCGTGTTGCAGCGGAAGTGGTGCACGCTGCGGCAATGACCGCGGACGAACTGAAGCGCGCCGACCTCGAAGGAAAGATCATCCTGATCAGTGACATGCGCACGGTCAGCGAGCCGTTCGATGGTGTTTCCAAGCGCCATGATGTCACGAGCCTGCTGAAGCTTGCGGTGCAACTGCGAACCGAGGCGCAGAGTGGTGGTGATCGCGCTGCGCGTGCTCGTAGCCGCGATGGCTTCCGCAGCGGCTTCCAGAAGCGCCAGCAGATGTTGGCGATCGTGCAGTCGAAGAACCCGCTCGCGATCATCGATTGTGGTCGCAAGGGGCAATACGGAACGGTCTTCACGACCAGTGCCAGTGCCATCAACCCGCCGGACACGCCGCGCCGCGAACGCATGAGTGCGCGCGATCCGAAGGCCAAGGTGATCCCGCAAGTGACGATCGCCGTCGAACACTACAACCGCATGTGTCGCGTGCTTGCCAAGGGCTTGCCGATCAAGGTCGCGTTGGAGTTGCGCGTGAAATACTTCGAGAACGAAAGTGACTTCAACGTCGTTGCCGATCTGGCGGGCACCGACAAGGGCGAGGAGTTTGCGATGATGGGGGCGCACCTTGATAGCTGGCAGTCCGGCACTGGTGCGACCGACAACGGCGCCGGTAGTGCCGTCGTTCTTGAGGCCGCTCGTCTGATTAACGCCTACTGCCAGAATAAGGGCATCCGCCCGCGTCGCACGATCCGCGCGTGCCTGTGGAGCGGTGAAGAGCAGGGTTTGCTTGGCTCGCGCGCGTTCGTGCGCCAGCACCTAGGCAGCCTCGAAGAGCCCAAACCAGAAGCGTCGCGTGTCTCCGGTTACTTCAATCTCGACAATGGCACGGGTCGGATTCGCGGTGTCTACCTACAAGGCAACGAAGACATCGCGCGGGTGTTCCGCCCGTGGTTGCGCCCGTTCCATGTGCATGACGCAGCGACGCTGACGCTCGACAACACTGGCGGCACGGACCACCAGGCGTTCCATGGTGTTGGCGTGCCTGGCTTCCAGTTCATCCAAGACGAAGTCAGCTACAACACCCGCACGCACCACTCTAACATGGACAACTGGGACCACGCGGTTGCCGACGACCTCAAGCAGGCCGCAGTGATCATGGCCACCTTCGTCTGGCAGACTGCACAGCGTGACGCCAAGTTGCCGCGCATCGCCCCGGCAGGCCGCTAGTTGATGCGAACCGTTACGCTACTGGGTTTGCTACTGCTCGGTGCCTGTCGCATCGGTGGCGAACCGCTGCCGATCTCAGGCAAGGCGCCGGAGGTTATCGCCATCTGGCCGATGGCGCTCGGCGCCGAACCACCAGGCTCGGAGTTGTGGTTCGCAGGATTATCGAGCGCGTTGTCTCGACGGGGTTATCGCGTCTTGCCACACGGCATGACCGCCGAGTTGCTGCGCACTTCGGACATCGCTGCGAACGCGGACAACATCGAAGGGGTCGGTCGAGCCTTGCGTGTCGATGCAGTGTTGCGCCTCGAAGTCCGCCGCTTCGACGCCGAGGGATCTTCGGGATTGCAGCACGCCGAGTGGGATCTCAAGTGGCGGCTGTTGTCGACGCGCGGCCTCGGCGAGCAATGGGCCTACGGGCATCATGGTCACTACCACCAAGCAGATCGCGCGACGTTCGATCCGGGCCGCAGCCTGGACGAACAACATCAACCGCGCGACATCGTGCCGATCGGCGGCCGCGGTTCGCCAGGCTTCCGCAGCGCGGCGGACTTGATGGCCAACCTCAATAATATGGCGATGTCGCGCCTGCCCAATAGGTAGGCCCACCCGTCGGCCGCAGATCAGTTCATGCGGCGCTGCGCTACTAGCGCGCCATCCAGTTGGCTTGCTGCTCGGCGCCGGTGCTCTGGTAGTCGGACGTGAGGCGCTCCTTCAAGAACAGGCGGTAGAGCGCTTGCACGATCTCGTGCAGCGCGAGCCAGTTGGCGGCGCGGTCGGCGGTGCGGTCCATTTCGGATTCGCACTCTTCGGCATCCTCGGGCAGCTTGACGCCGCCGAGGGTCAGCGACGGTGCGTCGATGGTGGCGGTCCACTGGCGTTCGCCTTCAGCGATCAGCAGACGCGCCTTGCGAAGGCGGTGGCCTTGGCGAAGCGCGGTGCGGGCTTCTTCGGTGCGCGTTGGTGAACCGCGACGCAGCGTTTGCTCGGTTTCGTCTTCGGTGAGCGCGGCGAATGTCAGGAAGTCATCGATCGCGATGCCGACGATGCGGCCACCGGAAAGTGTGAACTCGCCGCCTTCGGTTTCCCATTTGAACCACATCCACGTGAGGAACTCCTCGCCGAGGAAGCCGTGGGTTTCGACGCCTTGGGATGCCTGACTCATTGTTGATCCTCCATCTTTGCTTCGACCGGTGCTTCAAGTGCGTCCTCGGTCGATGTTGTCTCGGCGGACATGCCCGCCGCTTCGTCGACTTCAAATGGTGGCGACTCATTCTGCGAGGAGTCACTTGCTGAGGTTTCGGTCTGAGGCTTCTTGGCAACCTTGGGCTCGACAACACTAGGCGCAGGGCGCGGCATGTCCGTGATCGGGGCACGCGTCTTGGCGTTGTCGAGCGTCGTGTTGGGCCAGCGAATCGGGTTGACGCGTTCGAGCGTGTGCTTGAGTTCGTCGTTGATGTCGGAGCGCATGCCGCTCTGCAGCGGGTCCGCTGGTTCGAGTTGGATCGAGAACGTCTCGAAGAACAGCTTCGTGAACGCTTCCTTCGCCGACTTGCTGGTCGCAAACAGCAGCACCGTCTTGCGGTCGTCAAACAGCAACGCATCGACGAGCGTGATCGTCGGCAGCACGCGCGGCAGAAGTTGATCCATCAGGTCCTCCTTCAGCTCGCGGCGTTCCTTGGCGGACATCTTCTTGCCGCGCGCTTTCTCGGCCGCGTCGCGGTGGATCTGCAGCCACTTCATTGGCATCGACTTTTTGTCGATGCGGAAGCGCAACCACGTGCCGATGCCGCCGTCGAGGTCCTCCGGGCTGAAGTTGTCACCGGTCGGATCGGCGGGGGTAATCCAGCCGACTGAGACCTCTTCACTCGCCGCGTTCTCGATTGTGCGGAACCGCTGCAGGGATAGGTGTTCCGCGAACTCGTCGTCACGTGGATCGACGAGCTTGCCTTGCCAGAAATACGGCACCACACCGCCACTCTTACGAATCGCTGCCATTGGCATTAGCGAACCGGTGCGGCCGGATCGGCGCCACTGTGAAGTGCCCTGGGGGCACCGTTAAGTTGCGCTTTTGGCGATGCTTATGTTGGTACCTTCGTGGGTACCTTTCAAGGTTTCCACATTGGCCGGGGTCAACCCGGGAGCGCGCCGAGCGGGCCTAGGTGGGCCCAGCGGTCGGCGGCGGCGGCGCCCCTGTCAGCAGGGTCGCGAATCGTGCCTACTTTTTCGGCGGCGCCTTCTTCACGGGCGGCTTGTTCAGTCGACTGCTCTTCACAGGAGCCTTGTTTAGCGGCGCCTTCTTCACGGGCGGCTTGTTCAGTGGAGTGCTCTTCGCAGGAGCCTTAGCCGGTTGCGTATCCGCACTCATGACATCGCTCGGGGCGACTTGCGTGGCGTCTGAATTCCCTTGCTGCATCATCAACTTCGCGCGGGCACGCAGATTGTTCAGTTGGCTATTGAGGGT
>CALCZA010000110.1 GCA_937906475.1 uncultured bacterium | reverse complement strand
TGGAGATGATCGCCACTTACAACCCGGTCGACATCTTCATCGTCTTTTAGAACGTCCCGTCGCATGGGCGCCTGATTGACGCCACTGCGTGGCTGTCTCGGAACGCGACGTCTTCTTCGCCTACTACGCGGAAAGCCCGCAGTTGCGTCGATATTAGGAGCACACATCACGAGGAGGAATGCCATGCGAGATCACTGTCTCGATACATACTTGGCCGACATCAACGAAGTTGCGTTGTTGACGCCAGAGCAGGAAATTGAGTTGTCCAAGGGCGTCCAGGCCGGCGACTTGGAAGCACGCGAACACATGATCCGGGCCAATTTGCGCCTGGTCGTGTCGATTGCCAAGAACTACGTCAACCGCGGCTTATCGTTCATGGACCTCATCGAAGAGGGGAACATCGGGCTGATGAAGGCGGTCGAGAAGTTTGACCACAATGCTGGTTGCCGCTTCTCCACTTACGCGACTTGGTGGATCAAGCAAGGTATCCGTCGGTCGTTGGTCAACACGGTCAAGATCGTGCGGGTCCCATCCTACATGTCGGAGATCGTGTCACGCTGGAAGGCGACTGCGATGGAGTTGAACAACCGACTGGGGCGGCAGGCTACGACTGGCGAGATCGCGGAAGAACTCGACTTGCCTGAGCAAAACTGGAATGTCGTGCGCGATACCGTGCAGTCGAACTCGCAGTCGGTGCACTCGGTCAACGATGACGCCGGCGCTGCGTTTGCCGATGTGATTGAGGATACGCGCAGCCGTTCGCCGGAGGACCAGATCCTCGAAGCGATGGAGATCGGCCGCATGCACGAGTTGATTGAGAAGCTCGATACGCGAGAAGCTAGGATCCTGCGGTTGCGATTTGGGCTCGGCAATGGCGAACCGATGACGCTCAAGGCCATCGGTAAGCGCTTCGGTCTGACTCGCGAGCGCGTTCGCCAGATGGAAAAGCAAGCGCTCGAGAAGCTGGGCGAAGTGATGTCGCGCGAGTTTGGCGAAGAGTGCCCACCCTCGCAGGTGAAACCCAAAAACGCGATCTAGCGTCGGCGTGCTGGGGCCTGCCTAAAGTGCCCGTCGCAAACCACAACCAAGACGGCGTTCGCGTTGTCTGTGGTTTGAACCGGGTACAGTCACACCGATCGCGGTAGGTTGGTGCCGTGGCGAATGATGAGCAGCTTGCAGATGGCACCGGCACGTCGCTGTATGTGCACGTGCCGTTCTGTGTGGTGAAGTGCGGCTACTGCGACTTCAACTCTTACGTGGTTGAAGAGGGCGCGGCGCACGATCGCTTCCTCGATGCGCTGGCAGCGGAGACCGCTCGTCGTTGGCACGGCCAGCGGCCGGTATCGGTGTTCTTTGGTGGCGGCACGCCAAGCTTGCTGTCGCCGCCGCGGTTGCAGCGCCTATTTGAGATCATTGGATCCCACGTGGACCTAGCCGATTGCGGTGAGGTTTCGATGGAGGCCAATCCCGAGAGCTTCACTGTTGAGAAGGCGCACATTGCGCGGGCTGGCGGCGTCAACCGCATCAGCATCGGCACGCAGACGTTCCACGCGCACCACCTGCGGTTCCTCGATCGGGCGCACGATGCAGAAGGCGCGGAGGCGGCGTTCGCGGCAGCGCGGGCAGCGGGCTTCGACAACGTCAGCATCGATCTGATGTTTGGCATTCCTGGTGAGACGCTTGCCGAATGGCAGAGCGACCTTGAGCGCGCACTGCAACTGGGGACCGACCATCTGTCTTGCTATAACCTGACCTTCGAGCCCGGCACGCGGTTGCAGCGTGATCGGATGCAGGGCAAGACCGGGCCGAACGATCAGGAGATCGATCGCGCGATGTTCGAGTGGACGCGGCAGCGACTCGGCGAAGCGGGGTTTGATGCTTATGAAGTGAGCAACTTCGCTGCTGGCGGCGGTCCGTGCCGACACAACGATCACTATTGGCTGCAGGGGAACTACGTTGGCGTTGGGCCAGGCGCGTGCAGTCATCACGATGGCATTCGTGTGACCAACATCAAGCCGCTCGATGCGTGGGCGGATGCGGCATTGGCTGGCCTGACGTGCACCTCAACGGCAGAGACCTTGCGGCCGATGCAGCGTGCCGCGGAAGCGTTGTGGCTCGGCATCCGACGAACGAACGGCGTCGACGTGGCGGCCATAGAGAAGCGTTTGGGCCTAGAACTGCGCGCAGCGTTTGAGCCGTTGATAGTGCGGCAGCAGCGCGAGCAGATGGTCGCATACGACTGCTCGATGCTGCGCTTGGTCGGCGAGGGTTTGTTGCTCGCGGACCAAGTCGGAGGCGACTATCTCGGAGTCGCCGTCAACGATTGAGCGCCAAGCGTCAGCTTGGGGCCGCATTGAGCGCCAAGCGTCAG
>CALCZA010000109.1 GCA_937906475.1 uncultured bacterium | reverse complement strand
AGCAGCGCTCGACTCCCCCGCTGGTTCTTGACCATCAGGTGCCGTGGTCAGGCCACCGGCGACTTAGTTGCCGAAGCGCAGCTTCAGGCCCTTGGTGAGGGCCAAAGGCAGGCCGGCTAGGAGCGGTGCGTTCATGTCCAGGACGGCCGCCGCGGCAACGACCGACAGGCCGCTGGCATTTGGGTTCGCTGGGATCGGCAGGCCGAATCCGCCCTCGCCATTGGCGTTGGTCACGAGTGAGAAGCTCAAGACATGGGTGGAGAGATCGATCTGCGGCCCGCATGGCACGAGTGCGCCAGCTGGCGCAAGCGCGAAGAAGACCGCGCAGAGCGAGAACGGATTGGCGTTCGTTACCTCGATGCCCATGCTCGCGTTGGGCAGGGTCGGGCCCGGCACACCAGTCGTGCGGATGTACGGGATGCGGGCCTTGCTCCCGGGGCAGCCAAAGCCGTACCAGTCGGTGCGAGCTTGCGCTTGGCCCGGTAGCACGACGACCGTGCCGGCGATGGTATCGCAGAAGAACAGGTCGGAGAATCCATCGCTGTTGAAGTTACCGAAGGCCGCGGCAGCAGCTGTTACACCGGTAGTGGCGATGCCACCGGCACCGAAGCCGGCGCCTTCGACGAACGTGCCGAGCACCGTGACCGAGCCGCCGTTGAAGTTGACGACGGCTGCGTCGCCAAACACTGAGTCTGGGTCGGCGTCGTCGTCGAGGTCGCCGGCCGCCAGGCGCGTAGCACTGCCGTCGACCAGGCAGCGCACGGTTCGGAAGGCCCCCGTGCCGTCGTTGTCAAAAGTATCGACCGCGCCGCCGGATATTGCGCCAAACGAAATCAGTAGGTCGTAGTCGCCATCGCCTTCCAGGTCGGTCGTGACGATATCAGACGGGTCGTCATTGATGGTTAGCGGGCTCGAGCCGAACGGCGTGAATGAACCGCTGCCGTTACCAGCGAGCAGGTGCAGTTGGCCGCTGCCAATAGCGCCTTCGACCAGAGCCACGTCGCAGTCTGAGCCAGCGTCGATGTTGGCCATCGCTGCGGCTCTCACCGACTCGCTGAAGACGCCAGGTAGTGTCGACGCTGCGAAACTGCCGGATCCGTTGTTGAGCAGGATCTGGGCGCCGCCGCCGCTGCCATTACCGCTGTCCGTCACGACGATGTCGTTCAAACCGTCGTTGTCGACGTCTGCGGTCGCAATGTCGGTCGTGTTCGTGAAGCCGACGATCTGCGTCGTGCTGTGCAATACGAAGGTGCCGGTGCCGCTGTTGCGGAATACGTAGACGGCATTCTGGTTGGTCGCCGGCGATTGGTTGCCGGTAGCGACTGCAATGTCGATGCCCGGATTGCCGTCGAACTCGCCCGTCACGATGCCGACCGGTGAGGCTGTCGCACCCGCAAACGGGACGTTGGCGAGGTTGAAGGCGCCACCAGTGTTGATGCCGATGGAGATCGATAGGCCTGTGTTTTGCTCGACCGTAGCGAAGTCGTCGCCGCTGCTCTCATCGAAGTCGGCGACGGCGAGGTCGAACGGTGCGTGGCCCGCCGTCAGAGGCGTGGTGATCGGCGTGCCGCCGACCATGTCGACTGTGCGGCGTGGCGTCAGGTCTACCGCACCGCCGCTACCGCCGATGAAAAGAGGGCCGGTGCCGTTGTAGCTTGAATACGAGTTGCCGGCCCAGTTGTTGGCGAAGTCGTCGTACGCGACGTGCAGCGCCATGCTGTGGTAGGCGTGAAACTGGTTGTCCTGGATGACGGCGAGTGTCAGCCCCTCCAAGGAGATTGCCGCGCTGGAGCCGTTCACGCGGTTGCGCCGGATAAAAGCCGGCACATTCGCGTTGGTGATCGAACCGGTGCGGATTCCGACCTCGCAGTTGCCGATGTTGTTGTCGTCGATGCGAACGACGTTGTTCGCGTCGTAGATGAGGATGCCGGTCGCCGCGAACGTGAGCGGCGTGTACCAGAGATTGGTGACCGTCGAGTGGCGGATGAAGCCACTCGCGTCGTAGCTCACCTGGATACCGTTCTGCGCCGGCCCTCCTAGGCCGACTGGGCCAGCGCCAACCACGCGGCTCTCTTCGATTTCGAGGATGGTGTTGAAGAACGCCACGACGCCCCCCTTGCCAAACTCGTTGATGAGGCAATCGCGCAGGGTGATGTTGCAAGAATCGCCCAGCGCGTCGCCGCGCACGATGACGCCAGCGCTACTTTGCCCGCCGTCGAGCGGGTTGGCGCGGCAGTTTTTGATGATGCACTGCTCGACTAGGCTGTCCGCGCCGTTGCGGAAGTAGAGGCCAACCAGTCGGTTGTTATTTGGCACCGCGAAGTTTCCGTCGATGCAGATGCCGCGGAAGTCGACTCGGCCAGCACCTTCAATCAAGACGACCGCACGTTGCTGCGTTGCGACTGCTGTGCTGACGAATCCCGTGTTGATATTCGTTGTCAGCGTCGAGTGCGCTTGCACGATCGTCACGTCACTGCCGGCGCCAACGATCGTCAGGCTCTTGTTGCCGAGGATGATCGTGCCCTGCTTGTCGCCGAACGTTGCAGCGGCGAGGCGGATGACGTCACCCGAACTCGCAACCGAGTTGGCGTGATTGATGGTCTTGAAGGCGTCGCCCGACACCAGGCCTCCGTTCAAGTTGCTGCCGGTAGGAGCAACGTACCACGTGGTTTGGGCAGTGGCCCCAGCCATCAACGCGAGAGCAGTGAGTAAGGATAGAAAAATGCGCGTGGGTTAGATTCCCGTTCGGGGTGGCGAAGCGTGGATGTGTGGCGATGATTGCAAAAGTCATCGAGCGGAAACTGCGATTTGCGTGCAGTGTCGACTCCTTTCCCGCAACGACCAACGACAGTATACCGCAGATATCCTAGTTCGTTTTTCACTCTCGTCAGCCGGCCACCCCTGTGCTTGGATTGCACTGCTTGGTGCAAGCCTATGATTGAATGCGGTCAGCAGTGTTCGATTGCCATAGTGGTTGGCTGCGTGTTTCGTTGGAGCGGTGGTTTCGATGTCATTGCGGCATTGCACTTGGCGCGCCTAACCCAATTGCAGCGGCGACGATCTCGTCGGTGCTACGCGATTGCCAAACTGCTTATCGCCCTTCGAGCTGCCGCAGACGTTGTTTCGCTGGCCCGTAGTTGCGTCGGTAGATTAAAAGCCGACGCAGTTCGGTGATTGCGGCTTCGATTTGGCCTTGGCGTTCGAGTGCCAGCGCGAGTTGGAACCGGACTGCGTGGTTTGGCAAAGCGGCCAGGAAGCGTCGATACAGTTGGATGGCCTCAGCGTCTTGCCCGGCCGCAGCTCGCATGGTGGCCAATTGTTGGAGTGCCCACGGTGTTGGACTCTCGCTATCGACCGCTTCACTTAGCAGTGCGGTGGCTTGTTGCCGAACGGATGTTGCCAGTGTCTGCAGCTCATCCTTCTTATGGATCATGCCAAGCAGCACGACGAGCCGGCGCACGTCACCATCGGCTAGATCAGCGGCGAGGTCTGGGCGCGCGGCGTCTTCTACGAGTGCTTCGAGTACGCGCGCCGAG
>CALCZA010000108.1 GCA_937906475.1 uncultured bacterium | reverse complement strand
CAGTCAACCTGTTCTTCTCGCCTGCGGTCGAGGCGGTCGTCGAGTGCCTTGGCCACAATACGATCACCAAGGATCACCGTATCCGCGCGGTAGTGCGGGATCATGCGGGCATGCTGGTTGCCGCGCCGGGGTACCACTGTCGCTTCTTTGAAGACCTCAACTCCATCACTATGAAGATGCAGTTGCCGGCTGGGTCCTATCAGCTGGAGCTGCTGGTCTCGGATGGACGCAAGGTGAGCACCGATCTCACCGTCACCAGCAGTGATCAGCCAAAGACGGTCGTGCATCTACCGGAGCGGTAGGCCCCGAGCTGTCCTACGCAAAGACGCGGTGCTGTCAAAAAAAGCTGCGACGATCGCGAGTCCGATCCCTGGCTTCCGGTCAAGTAGGGGTGATGACCGTCGAACAGTCTTTCCTGAGCCACCGCGAGCACGGCGACGTGCGCGCTCTGGGGGCCGTGTTTGACGCGGTGGCGCAGGAACTGGTCTTGGTCGCAGCGCACATCGCCCCGACCGGCGTGGATGCGGAAGACTTGGTGCAGGCGACGTTTGTCGAGGCGATGGAACATGCCGCACGGTGGGATGCGACGCGCCCGCTGGTGCCATGGTTGATTGGCATCCTCGGCAACCAGGTTCGCCGCGAACGCCGACGTTTGCAGCGCACGCCACCGTCGCGGCCAGGCAGCGGCGAAGCGCCGGATCCACGCGACGTCGTCGAACTGCAGGAAGTCGCTCTCCGCATCAGCGAAGCGTTACGCAGTCTGCCGCGCCACTATCGCCAGGTGCTCAGCTTGCGCTTGCTGCACGGACTGCAGCCGGCGCAGATCGCGGTGGCGCTTGGTTCGCCGGTGGCGACCTGCAAGACGCGGTTGCAGCGCGGCATGGAGATGCTGCGGCGTGCGTTGCCTGCTGGCATTGGGGCCACGCTCGCGACGACGTTGTTGGCCGGCAAGGGGCTCGCGAACTGCCGGCAAGTCGTCATGGCCAAGGCCGCGTTGCATGGCGCGGCGACGACTGCTGTTGCTACCTCTGTTGTTGCTGGTGCCGTCATGAAGAAGACTCTCGCTGCCGTGTTGGTTGCAACTGTGCTGACCACGATCGTGACGCTTTGGCCGCCGAGCACAGAGGTCACACCGCAGGTCGACGATGCCGCGACCGTAGTATCGAGCGATCCGGTTGCGGTGGTTCCGTCAACACCGACGGCGTTGGCGCCATCGCTACCGGTGCGAACCGCCATCGCAACCGAAGCTTCGCAACCTGCTGGCGGTAGCCCAACGCCAACGATTGCTGGCCGAGTCGTCGACGAGAATGAGCAGGCTTTACCAGGCGTCTTGGTGGCCCTCGGTCGTCAGAGCCCCGGTAGTGAGTTTGCTAGCGCGTCGATGTTCTTGATGTACCGCGGGCTCAACCGCGGTGCGGCTCCACGGTTGCCAGCCGAGCGCCTGACCAAGTCCGATGCCGACGGCCGCTTCACGTTCGCCGCCTCGCTGAGGGAGCAGGGCTCCGTTCTGGTTGCGTGGGATCCGCAGCGCGGCGCCGCCTTCTTGTTGCTGCCCGAAGTCAACGCAACCGAGAGCACAAACCATGAAGCAAGCGATGATCGATCTGGAGAGTTTCTGCTGAGGCTGCCCGATCATGCAACGCTGTTTGGGCGCGTCGTCGGCGAGGACGCTGTGCCGGTGCCGGGCGCCCAGGTGAGCGTCTATCCCGCAAAGAGGGGCATGGAGTTGGTGGTGGCGTATTCCGATGCCGAAGGCTACTACCGTACGGTGCCGCTGCCACCAGCTGCGTATCGACTCAGAACCTCTTCTCGTGCCCATGCTCACTACCAAGTGACCTGCGAACTAGGCAGTGAAGACGTGCGCGTAGACCTTTCTTTACCGCTGTTGCCGGTGTTCTCGGCAACGCTCGTCGATGCCCAGCATGCCGCATGGACGGGGCTTCGTATCGAGAACGTTTGTGGCATCGAACTGAGTCGTTTGGCTGTGCTGGCAACAGTCGAATCGTGCAGTTTGCGCGCCGAGGCTGCGCGCGGCGGGCGCAATGAAGAACGGCTCGACTACGACCCGCAGACGGGGCGAGTGAATGGACCCATCCGCAATGACCAGGTCGCATTCCTATCGCTGTGGCACGACCAGACCCGTCTTGCCGAAGTGCCGCTGCAGAACCTCAAGCAGGAGTTCGTCGAAGTGACGCTGGCGGCGCTGCCGATGCAGACGCTACGCGTCTTGCTGACGTTTGATCCCCATCCGGCCAAGCCGGTGCGCAGCGAGGTGCGACTCGATCGACCCGTTGGCCGATTGGGCGGTGAGTTCCGGACCGAGGTTGCAACCACCATCACGGGCAACGAAGTGAGTCTGTCGGTGCCGGCGAATGAACTCGCGACGAGCTGGTGGTTGTCAGTCGAGGCCGAGGGCTATGCGCTACTGGATCAGCCGTTGATGTGGCCGGCTGCGACTCCGCTATTGGTGCACGAAGTTCGCCTCGTTCTCACCACGCGCACCTTGCACGGTGTCGTCGTTGGGTCGGATGGAGCCGTGATCGAGGGTGCAGGCGTGTTGGTGTTGGCTGCTGATGGCACGTTCGTTGGTCGGTCGAAGAACGTGCGTGCGAGCACCGATCGTTTCGGAGCGTTTCGAATTGAGAACCTGCCCGAACGTGCGTTGCGGGTGCTCGTCGATACCAATGATGACGAAATGGCCGCGATCGACGTGCCGCTCGATGCGGCGATGCCGCTGCGTTTGGTTGCGACTGAGGCACCGCTGTTGCGAGTAGCTGGGACCGACGGTCAGGGTGTGCAGCTACGGGTGCTCGACCGCGACGGTCGCACGCTGGTCGACGACCGATTGCGCGGCCAGCTTCGACATGGGAATCCGCTGCAGCTTCGTGTGGCCGGGGTTGCGCACCGGATCGAGGCCTATCTGGCTTGCAGCCCGTTGCCCTTTGCGCGCGGTGACTACTCCGGCGATGGCGATACCTGCCAATTGGTGCCGGTAGCGAAGTAAGCGCAACGTCGTCGGATCACCTATTTATGCGTCGTGGAGCGCGCTTGCTGCGTCTCGGCATCGATGCCGCGTCGGCTCGCATGCGTAGTTCTATGCTTGGTCCCGCTCTAGGCGAGTGCGCCGTGCTGCAGGCGAACGAAGCAATGGCAGCGCTAGCAAGGATAGGGCAGCTAGTAGCAGCATGGTTGTGCCATAGCTGCTTCGGACTTGCAGCGCGCCCGCGACTTTGCTGGACCAGGCTTCACACGCGTTGGTCGGGCCCATGAAGGTGCTGAACACCGTCGCGGCCAATGGGCCATTGGCATGGTTCATAAACAGTGCATAGCTGCTTGCGGTGAATGCGCCGATGGCGCAGTAGGTGGTTGCGTAGAGTGTGACGGCGACGCTTGGCAACGACGACAGATCTGCCAACGCAGTGGCGGCGATGCTTGCTGCCAGGATCAGCAGCCACCAACGTGCCACGGTGTTGGCGCCGCGGTGGTCGCACATGCGGCCACCCAACCAAGCGCCCGATGCCATCAGTAGGGCGCTGATCAGGCGGAACGTGGCAATGCCGTTGGCTTGCATGCCGCGGTCCACGAGCCAACTTCCCGATAGCGAACCAACTGCTTCGAAGGCGACGCCACTGAGCAAGGCGAACGCGACCAGTTGCCAAAAGCGCTGAGTGCGCAACAAGACGCGCAAGTAGCGCAGCCGGCGCCCGGGGACCACGGGGCGAGGTTGGCTGCGCGGTGTTGCTGGCAGCAACATCACCAGCAGCAACGTGCTCAGGGTTACGGTCAGGAGCAACGGCACAGCCAGTTGTTCGCCGGTCGCGGCGACCACGGTGCTATCCCTGAAGCGCTGACATGCAGCCGATCGAGTCGCCCAACTTCGCGGTTACCCAACCGTTCCCGGCACCTGCTCGCTGCAGTGGCAGCCGGGTTGCTACAGGGCCTCGGTGAACTGCCACCGCCGGTGCGGGCGCCTCATGCGCGCTTCGAGGCCTAGTTTCGCGAGTTGGCGCGCGCCAGTTGCCGGCTTGCGTCTGGCGATGCCGATGCTGCAACGCATTGCTCGGCTGGTTGGATCTGGTCAGCTGGTTGGATCGGCGCGGTGACCGGCACGTCCGCGTGCGGCTTCGTGGGCGAATGAGTTGTTCTTGTGCCAGGCACCGTACTAACGCGATGATTTTGGGATCTGGGCGGCTGCTTTGGTGCAGTTGCTGTTAGGTGCGGTGAGGCAGCGTGGAGGACTCGAAGGTGATTGCAATCGATAGGTCACGGTTCGTGGGCACGGCGATGGCCGTTGGCTTGTTCTTTGGTGCTGCGTTGATGATGGGGATCAGTGCGATGCGTGCTGAGGCTGGTGGCGGGGTGC
>CALCZA010000107.1 GCA_937906475.1 uncultured bacterium | reverse complement strand
GTGCCGTTGCCAGTTTCGTGGCAGACGTTGCAGCCTTGTGCACCCGACAGTTCGACGCACTTTTGGATGAAGCCCTTGTGCACCGATGGATCGTTCAGCGCGACGGTCGTCACCCGCGCGTGTGGCGGAGTCAGTGGACCGGGGTCGGCCAGCGGTTCCATAACCGACGACAGAATGATCGCGGCAACCAGCACGGCGCCACCGACGATCATCGCGATGCGGTTGCCGAGGCGCAGTGCCGGGAAGCGACCGAACTTGGCCTCGGCATAGGCGAGTTGGTCCGGGTCGTTGTCGAATGCACCCTTGCCAGGTTTCTTCCACCAGAAACTCTGTGGGTCGCTCTTGAGTTGCAGCACCTGCGTGCCGTCGTCGGTCCCGATCGATACGTGCAGTTTGCTGGTGCCGATGACGATCGTTGTGCCGTCTTCGAGGTTGGCTGCTGGCGCAGCGCGTGCGCCATTGACCCACGTGCCGGTGACCGAACCCGTATCACGAAGCACGAAGCCGTCCTCGTAGGTGATCACGCAGTGGCGGTCGGCGACCATCACATCGCGAAGCACAACATTGACGCCGGTGCGGCCACCGATCGTGACGAGGCCGGAGTCGAAGCTTAGTTCGTCGTTGCCGTTTTGGACTTCGATGCGGGTGCGAACCATTAGAGACCGCTCCTTCGTTCGAACAGGTCCTGCGGTTCTTTGCGCAGAATGGCAGTCGTCGGGCAGTTGTAGACGCAGGCTTCAAACGGCAAGCCGGCGCACAGGTCGCACTTGATCGTCTTGCCGTTGACTGGTGAGACTTTGCCGCCGGCACCAACCGAACGCGGCTTGACCGGTTCGCCGTTTTCGTCGGTAGCGACGACGGCAGCGGGCGGCTGTTCTGGTTCGCCGAACAGTTTGCCGATCAACGGCAAGGTCTGGAAGAACGATGGCTGCGCCTTCGGTGGCGGCTTCGACTCGATCAGTCGGATGACTCCGTAAGGGCAGCCTTCAATGCAGCCAGCGCAGCCGACGCAGTTGTCGTATTCGAAACGCACGCGGCCTTGCGGGTCGCGGCGGATGGCGCCGTATTCACACGACAACATGCATTGCGGGGTTTCGCAGTGGTAGCACGCGGTGATCAGCATCTCGTCGGTGGCGATCGGCGTGCCAACCTTGCTGAGGCGCGCGATACCGTCGTCGTGCACGGCCTCGCAGGACTCGATGCACATGTTGCAGCGCACGCACTTCTGGCGATCGATGACCAGTGCGCGCCCGCCCTTGACTGACTCGCGTTCGACCATGACGAACAGTTCGTCGAGCACGGTGCGCGAACCGACATCATTGGCGTCACCTTGTTGGGCATTGCTCGCGTCGTCGCTGCCGATCAAACGGTTGGCCGCTCGCACAAGCCCCATGCTCGAATCGTCGGACAACTGCGCCATGGCCTTCTTGGGCAGTTTGATCAGCGACGTTTGCATCAGCGTGCGGTAGTTCGCCGCCCACGTCGCTGCTTCGCTCAGCAGCGAGTGCTCGCCGAACGAAGCGTTGCACTTGTAGAAGCCGAGGGTGCGTTCGCCGCCATTGCTTTCGACGAAGCTGCACAAGCCGCCGGCGCGCACGATGTAAGCCGAATCGGCTTCGTCGCCGGCTTTGATGATGACCTCGCCATCTTCGAAGCTAACGAGTTCGGCTTGTTGCTCGAGTGCGGCGAGTGCTTGGTCGTCGAGGTCCTTGCAAAGTGCTGACAGGCGCAAGTGCAGCGGCAGGTTGTCGCGGTAGCCCTCGTCGATGCGCTCCTTGAAGGTGTCGTCTTCGGCGTAGAGGCGATGGAACATGCGCGCTTCGATCACTGCAACCAAGGACTCGCCATCGGTGCGGTAGGTTGCCAGCGCTGGCGAATGCGACACCGTGGTGATCTCGCCAAACCAATCACCAGGCCCGTAGGTCTTGTGGTGATACGGTTCGCGCCCGACCCGCGCCTGCACCGCCTTGATCCGGCCGTGCAGGATCATGACGAACTGCGTCGTCAATGTGCCTTGGGTTACGATGTCTGCTTCGTCGCGTAGTTCAAGGAACTGCAGCAGGCCTTCCCGCGGCGCGGCACCCGGTTCCCACTCGAAGGTGCCATCCGTGATCTGCGCTTCTACGCGCAAGCCATCGATCAGGTCTTCGTCGACATCGGCGAAGAGCGGCATCGCGAGCAACGCGTCGACTTGGTCTGCGGCTGCGGTCATGGCTTAGTAGTAGTAGATGCTGATGACGTGCACGGCAACTAGCGCCAGCAGCACGACGGAGCAGGGAACATGCAGGATGCGCCAGCCGCGCAGCAAAGTGCGGTAGCGATCGAGTCGCGCGGCTTCCTTGCGCACGCGGTCGCGCTGCCCTTGCAGGATCGAGATGTCGGTTGGCAACGTGACGACTTCCTGGTCGATCGCCTTGACGTCTCCTTGTGCTTTCTTGAGGTCTTTCTCCGCGTCCTTGACGGCTTTCTTGAGTTGCTTGTCTTTGCCGTCACCGGCGGCGGCCTTTGCCGAGGCGACGCGTTGCTCAAGTTCGCTGATCTGCGCCATCGTTGTTTGCTTGCGATCGGGGGCGCTAGATAGCAGTTGTTCGGCCGTCGTGACTTTGCGGTCAAAGTGTTCGCGCAGCGAGAACGCTTTCTCGATCGTTAGCTCACGTTCGGCGCGCGTCAGCCAGGTCGGACCAAATGCCCAGAAGAACGCACCAAGCAAGCCGCTGCCGATCACGAAGTAGCTGAGCACGTTGAGCGTGAGTCCCATCGTGGTGTCGCAGCGACCGCCACCGTGGAACCAGACGAGCAGTGCCGCCGCCACGCCGTACCAGACGTGCGCCGATAGCCAGGACGACATGCGGCCGAGGGCGTTGCGGGGTTGCACGTCGAGTCGCAGTAGGCCGAGTGCGCGACTGTCTTTTTGCGCGTCGATGCGTAGCACACGTTGCACGCCAGTCTTGACCAGGATCTCGCGGGCGGCCTTCTTGACGGCTGGCTTACCGGTGAGTTCGCGGCGCGTGATGCGGTTCTGCAGTTCGGTCAATAGCGTCTGCGCCTGCTCCAGTTGCGTGAGTTTGGCTTTCCAGCCAAACTCGGGACTGAGTCGTAGTCGGTGCGCGGCGCGACGTGCTGCGTAGAGGGCGAGCACGAGGTAGGCGGCGACGGCGAACCAGCCAGTCGTCAGCAAAAACCAGACGTTGCCGTCGGCTCGGTCGCCAAATGGCAGTGGCGCGATTGCGTGCCAAACAAAGAACGCGGCGACCACGAGGATCGCGACGACTGCATGCCAGGAACTAAGGAAGCCCAGGTTCATCGGTTCACCGACTCGGCTCTTTTACTTGCTACCTGTGAACAGGCGCATGATGCGTGCGAAGAACGAAACCTTGCGACGTGCCGTCGCAACCGCGTTGGCCCAGTCGACCGGTGCCAGTTGCGTGTCGCGCAAGACGATGTCGGCGATCGAGTGACTGGCCTCGGCGCGCATCATCTGGCGGATCTCGTTGGCGGTGGTCTTGTCGAGTCGGCCACCCTTGGTGAGCAGTTGCAGCGCGCGCGCTTCGTCGCGCCGGTCTTGGCCTGCCGTCTCTTTGCTGACGCACAGGAAGATCAGGTGCAGGCTGCCGATGCTGATCAGCGAGTTGCGTCGCACGATTTGTGCTGAACTGCGAAGGTGTCGGCCGTCGACGACGCAGCCGTTGGTGCTGCCGCTGTCGAGCAGGGTCCAGTTCGTGCCATCGAAGCTAAGTTCGGCGTGTTGTTCTGAGACCGATTCGTGTGGCAGTTGCACGTCCGCAGTCTCGGCGCGGCCAATCTTGCTGTTTGCCTTCATCAGGCGAACCGGGCGCTGCAGGCCTTCTCCCTTGACGAACAATCGCGGCGCTGCTTGATGCAGCAGCGATTCGAGGTCGTCAGCGGCGACCGTTGTCGTTGCCGGTGGAGCGATGTCCTCGGGTTGAACCGCAACGGTCTTTGGTCTGTTGGCCAACCCAGCGGGGGCCGCTGGTGGTGCTTGGGGCGCAGGTAGAGCTGCCTTTGGAGCCGGCCTCCTTGGTGCTGGCGGTTGCGGCTTTGGTGTTGCCGCTCGTGGTGGCGTCGGCGCAGCTCGCGGTGAGCCAGGCCGGAACCCCTTCGCCATGGTCTGGTCGAATGCGCCAGTCTCCGGCGGGCTCGCCGGCTGACCCGGTGCGTTTGGCTGACCCGGGGCGCGAGGTTGATCCGGGGCGGAGCGGGCCAAACCCGGTGGTCGGAAATCCATGGTATTCATCGGTGCCGCATCCGCTGGCGGTGCCGCCGGAGGGGCTCCCGGTGGCGACCGACCAGGTCGGCCGGGCGATTGGAAATCCATGGTGTTCATCGGCACGTCTGCCGGTGG
>CALCZA010000106.1 GCA_937906475.1 uncultured bacterium | reverse complement strand
CGAACACCGGGGCGAACACCGGGGCGGGCACCGAAACAACCAACAACGAGACCAACAATCCGATCCCTGTGGTCGAAGGGCCTCCAGTTACCGGTAGTAACGGCAGCGGCACTAGTAACGAAAACGGCGGCAACTAGTCGTCTCGAGCCCTCGCGGGCGCATTTGCTCGTGGGCGTTCCCTTGAACGGCCCGACGCACTAGACTGGTGGGGTCCCAACTGACCCCTGACCCCGCGAGACCGAGATACATGCGCCGTTCCCAGTCCGGCTTCACGCTGATCGAACTTCTGATCGTCATCAGCATTATCGGCACCCTAGCTGCCGTTCTCCTGCCGCGAGTTCTTGATACCCGCGCGGCGGCCAACGCATCAAATGACGCGCTGCAGATGCGAACCCACTTCTCGTGGTTCGAAAGCTACAAGCGCGCGCATGGTGGCGCGTTGCCAAGAAAGGGCGGCCACAAGTTTGTGCTGTCGACTTGGACGTCGAAGATCTTCGACCACACCCAAGAGAACCTCGACATGTACTTCTCGCCGGGCACGCGCGACGCGGATGGTCACTACCAGGACCAGCGCCTACTCATGGCCAAGGGCGAAGATCCTTGGCCAGACCTCGCCTCGGTGACCTCCGAAGACACCCACTACGTTGGCCGTGCGAAGAAATACATGCGCAGCGCCACTCAGAGCGCGCATGAAGCGTGGATGGCGACGGACAACGAAGGCGTGTGGTCGTTCAGCGATGGCACCGTCAACATCCTGTTTAACGGCGGTAACGTGCGCAGTTACAGCTACGCGCAACTGGTCGAGACGTTCGGCCTGGGCGAACTCAACCTCGACGAACCGCTCGAGACTTGGGGACCGAACTCGCCGATTGTCGAGTGCCAAAAGCTCGACAACTAACGCTGGCTTCCCTGCGCGCTTGCGCGAGGCGCTGGCTGCGTAGCGCGACCGCTAGGGGCGGTCGCCCGCGTGAGTTCCTTTTCAGCGGGCTGAAGCCTCACCTTCGCTTGGCTTGTTTGCCTAGCTAGCAGACGTTGCAGTGGCGCTGGCGATCCGAGGCACTTTGGTTGTTTGGGTCGGCCTCAATTCCTGAGCGTCGCAAACTGGCGAACTGATCATGGCCGGTGGTGGCGATGACAAGTCTCCTGACCCGGTGAGCACGCTGCCCGACGTTTGCTATCCGGGGAGCCAGAACTTGGTGTTCTTAGAAGAACGCCATTACGGGCACCGAGGTCGAGACCGTGCCTGAGGTTGCTGCTTGGTTGCTGCCGTTGGCGATGCGCATCGCCGGGATCGGTAGGCTGCCGGATGGTGGGGTGATCAGGGTGATCGCATCACTGAGCGACATGTCGACGCTGCTCAGGTCGATTGAGCCGGCTTGGCACCAGATTCGGTGGCCCGATGGCAGCAGCGGCAGGTTGGTGAGCGTGCCATCATAAGTGCCGGTGCTTGTCATTGTGCCAGGCAGTGCGAACCAGATTTCAGCCGAGCTCCAGAATAGGCAGTCTTGGCGAGCCGGCCACGGCGTGCCGGCCATCGAATTACCAATCGTCAAGAACGCTGCTGTGGTCCCGGTGCCGGTGTCGGCGACGCCATCGCGGATCGAGACGTCGATCTCGGTGGTGCCGTTGGCGAACCGCCAGAGGTCGAGGGTTGCGTAGCAGTTGTTGGTGCTGCCTGGGGCAGGGCAGCCGATACCGGTCCGGAAGCCGGGTTGCACAACGCGGCCATCTTGGAACTGTTGGTGCGCGTCGAGGTAGATGCTGACATTCCTATTGGTCCCGGTCGCAGTGAGGTTGCCAAAGATCTCGACGTCGACGCAAAGCGTGCCGCTGGTCGCAGCCACCAAGAACGGCACTGCGTAGGGGATCATCATGTCCCAGGCGGCAGTTGGGTCGAGCGCCGGTCGGGTGGTGGCTGGGAAGGCCAGAATGGTGCGCGGCAGCGCCACCACTGGGTTCGGCCCTGTGTTGCTGGCGAACACCGGCGACGCCTGCGCCGCGGTGTTGGGGGACATGGATAGAGTCACTTGCAAATCGCTTTGAAAGCCAGCGACTTGGCCGCGCACACCGATTGCATCGCGTCGGTAGGCGTGGCCGGTGAGGATTGTGCCGCCCACCACTTCGTCGTGCAGGGTCTGCACGCGGGCGTTGTGCCGGCCTAGTGGGTAGTGGCTGTATGAACTGCCCTCGAGTGCCGCGCGGTCCAGTGGCGACCACGCTACCGGTTGTTGGGCCTCCAGTTCGCCGGGCAATTGGGCGACGATGGCAAGGAACAGCACAGATGGAATCGTTTGACAGTGGCGCATTGGGTCTCCTTCGTGGGCGCGGTGCCGGACCTCCCGACGCGTCGCACGGGTAGTGGGATGCTGCGCCGTATTCTTGGCAAAGAAAATGGCGGACCAAGCGTTGCACTGTGGCTAGGGCGCTCGCTAGCATGTTTGCCCTCGTACCCCTCGCTGGCGCGTTGGAGATGAGAACTTGATCGGAAACATCCCTGAAAGCCGCCGTGTCACTGGCGTGGGGCTCACGATGGGAGTGTCCGTTGGGCTGTTTGCCTACGGCGGCTTGTGGTTAGACCAGCAGTTCGGAACCAAACCTTGGTTGCTCCTGCTGTGTGTGATCGCTGGCATCGTCGGCAGCATCCTGCACATGATTCACGTGTTGATGCCGGAGAAGTGGCCTTGGCCAACGGACGCTGAAAAGGCGTCTCGTTTGCTGAAGGTTGACCTTCAAAAAGCGGATTCGCGTGCTTCGCAGAACGATGCGCCAGTGAAAGCAGAAGAGACTGACCGCAAGCCAACTGGCAACTCGCCAGAAGGCAACGAAGACTAAACGGCCCGCCGTCCTCCGGCTGACCACCATGGCCTCGATCAGCAACCCGACAATCAATTCAGAAACCACCGCCCAAACTGGCGCGGTCGCTGCGGCGGCTGCGATGGTGGGTGAGCAAACCGGTGGCATTCCGAATATCGATCTCGTCCGTGCTCTGGGGCTCGGCGTGATCGCGATTTTGCTGGTTGGTGTGCCAGTCGGCTTCCTGGTCTACGGCTCAGAGTGTGAGCTCGCGGCGTCGCAGCCATATTTCGTCGTCGGTCTCGGCGCGGCAATCTTCGCCGCCATCATCTCTGTCTGGCTCAGTGGTCGCATCACTGCGAAACGCACTGCCTCTGCCGGTGGCGATGCAGCTCTGACCGCCCGTCTTGAAGGCTTACGCCTGCAAGGGCTTATGGCTGCCGGTTTCGGTGCGAAGCTGCTCGTGCTCGTGATTGGCGTGTTCGCTTTGCGCTCATTCCCACTCAGAGTAGGCGAACTGGCAACCGACGTGAAATTCGTCGATCTCGTGAGCTTTGCCGTCTCGTTAGCTGGTGCGTCTTTGGTCATGCAACTGATCACAGCGACATCAATGGCGAACAGTCTCCGGCGTCGCTCGAGTTCGAATAGAGCAGGGCCCGTCTAGTTCCGGATACAGCTAGACGACCTCATCCGCCCCCAAACCACTTACCGCCAGACCACTCATTCCATGCTCGCCAAGCGACTCCTGATCACGATCTGGTTGTGCCTTCTGGCAGCGGTGGCTTTGCCTGCCCAAGAGGGCGCGCAGGGTGCCGGTGGTGAAGCGTCAGCGGAAGCTGTTAGCCATCAGGGTGAGGCGCACGCGAAGCCGAAGGGCACGCAGGAGATGTCGAGCAGCGAGATCTTCCAGGTGCAGTTCACGCACAGCGTCCCGTATCCGATCTACAACTACACTACGGACGCTGACGGCAAGAAGGTCGGCGGTCTGTTGACCGTCTACAACGTGCAGCCGTGGCAGTGGACCTGCCTTGGTCTGATGCTGCTCGTGTTCTTCCCGGTCGTCGGCAGCTTCAAGAAGCAGCGTGTCGGCAAGTTCACGCGGATCATGCGAGGCTTCTGCCTCTGGGTTCGCGACGAGATGGTTTATTCGGTGATGGGCAAGGAAGAAGGACGCGCATTCGTGCCGCTATTCTTCTTCATGTTCTTCTTCATCGTGTTCCAGAACGTGATCGGCTTGATTCCGAGCACCGGCCACAGTTACCCGATGGCGATCTATACGCCGACCGGCACGCCGTTCGTGACCGCGCCGCTGGCGATGATCACGCTGCTGCTGATGCTCGGCCTCGGCATGAAGAAGAATGGCGTGTTCGGCTTCTTCAAGGGCCTGATCCCGCACGGGGTTCCCGCCTACCTGCTGCCGATTATCGTCCCGATCGAGTTCGCCGGCCTGATCATTAAGCCGGTCGCGCTGACCATTCGACTGTTCGCCAACATGCTTTCGGGCCACCTGGTCATCGCCGCGGCGATCGGCCTAGTGTTCTTGTTCACAAAGATGATGGATGGGTCCCCGCTGTCCTATCTGACCGCGCTGCCGTGTGTCGGCTTGGCGATCTTCATCTACATCATCGAGGCCTTTGTCACTCTGTTGCAGGCCTACATCTTCACGTTCCTCAGCATCAACTTCATCCATCAGTCGATGCACCAGGAGCACTAGGCAGCAGTCCTAGTCGAAGACCATCAATCCAAGGTCATGCGGGCTCTTGCCCGGGACCGCTTGTCCGCTTCATTTTACTACCTATCTTCAGTTAAGACGGAGAACCCCAATGCTTGCTTTCTTCCAAGACGTCGCCAAAGAGATCGCTTCTAACACCGGTCTCGGTATCGGTGCCGGCCTCGCCGCTGGTCTCGCTGCTGTTGGTGCCGGTCTCGGCATCGGTCGCATCGGTGGCGCAGCCGGCGAAGGTATCGCCCGCCAGCCAGAAGCCGCTGACGCAATCAAGGGCTCGGCCCTGATCTTCGCGGCCTTCGTCGAAGGTGTTGCGCTGTTCGCTGCGGTCATCGGCCTGATGCTCGCCACGAAGTAGGACCTGTTTCTGGGGGCATTGGCCCTCAGGTCTTGCTGCTATCTGTTTTCTTCCACGTGTCCTTCACCGCTGGAGACTCGCGTGTCTATCGCTAGTACCAACATGTTTGCAATCGTAACACTTGAGGGTGACGAGATCCGTCCACTCAGCGCACTTCTGGAGTTCGCTCCGGGCGCGATGATCTGGACGCTGATCGCTTTTGCGATCGGCCTCGTCTTCATGTGGAAGTTCGTTTACGGACCGATCACGACAGCTCTTGAGGATCGCGACCAAAAGGTCGAGGACTCGATCAAGGCTGCCGAGGTCGCGCGCCAAGCAGCGGAAGCTCAGATGGCCCAGGCCAAGGCCGAATTGGCCGAAGCCCAAGCTGACGCCAAGCGCATGGTCGAAGACGCCATGGGCCGCGCCGAGCGTCAAGCTGCGGAAGCCGTTCGCGAAGCGGACGAGCGCGCCAAGGCTGAATTGCAAAAGGCTCGCGACACCATCGCCGCTGAAAAGCGTCAGGCCGTGCAGGAGATCCGCGCGATCGCCGTCGACCTGACCATCCAAGCAACCGGCAAACTGCTCCAGCAGGAAGTCGATGCTGCCAAGAACAAGCCGCTCGTTGAGCAGTTTGTTGCAGGCGCGGAGAAGGCGTAATGACGCTGCTCGCCAAACGCTACGCAACGGCGCTGTTCGCGCTCGCCAAGGACAAGGGTGCGGCTGACGCCGTGGCCTCGGACATGGCTGCGTTGCACGGCGAACTGCATGCTCCGGGCGCATCGGCTTTGTTGTCGAGTCCCGACGTTGGTGTCGCGGAGCGCACGGAAGTGTTGAAGAAGCTGACTGCTGGCCGCCACGAGTTGGTTGCCAATCTGGTTGGTGTCATGCAACACCGTCGTCGCCTCGACGTGCTGGCGGACATGCCGACTGCTTACCGCGACCTGTATATGCAGGACCGTGGCGAAGTCGAAGGCACTGCCGAATCAGCGCACCCGCTGGGTGCGGACGAACTGACCGCTTTGACCAACCTTGCCAATCGCTTGAGCGGCAAGAAGGTCGTGCTGACTTCGAGTCACAACCCCGACCTGCTCGGTGGCGTGCGGCTCATTGTTGGCAATGTGCTCTACGACGGTTCGCTGCGCGCCGCGTTGACTCAACTCCAAGACAAGCTGCAGCAATCGTCTGTCTGATAGGGCCCCTTTGGTCCTCGGCACTGTTCTCCCGGACAGCGCACTACTGAACTTCCTGTGAGTGATACGGAGACCCGTTCGCTCGCGACTGATCGCACAACCACTACGTCTTTTTAACGAGTCATTATGGACCTCAAACCATCCGAAGTTGCCACCGTCCTCAAGGCCGAGATCGAAGGCTTCCAAGGCAAGATGCAAAAGTCGAACGTCGGCACCGTCCTTATGGTCGGTGACGGCACCGCTCGCGTGCACGGTCTCGACGACTGCATGATGAACGAGAGGCTCGACTTCGGAAACGGCATCTTCGGTGTCGCCCTGAACCTCGAAGAAGACAACGTCGGCGCCGTGTTGCTCGGCAGTGACCGCGAAGTCAAGGAAGGCGACACCGTTCGCACGACCGGCCAAATCATCTCGGTGCCGACTGGCCTGCAGATGTGTGGTCGCGTTGTCGACGCGCTCGGTGAGGCCGTCGACGGCAAGGGCAAGATCAAGGTAACCGAAGCGGACATGCGTCCGATCGAAGGCCGTTCGCCGACGGTGCCCGAACGTCAACCGGTGACCGAACCGCTGCAGACTGGCCTCAAGGCCGTCGATGCGATGATCCCGATTGGCCGCGGCCAGCGTGAGTTGATCATTGGTGACCGTCAGACTGGCAAGACCGCGCTGATCATCGATACCTTCATCAACCAAAAGCGCACCGGTGGCGCCGACCCGAGCAACCCCGACCAGGTCATCTGCATCTACGTTGCCGTCGGTCAGAAGCAGTCGACGATCAAGGGCGTTGTCGACAGGCTCGAAGCTAACGGCGCGATGCCATACACGATCGTCGTGTCGGCTCCCGCTTCGGCGGAAGCCTCGATGCAGTTCTTGAGCTGCTACGCCGGAGCCTCGATGGGTGAGCGTCTTCGCGACGAAGGCCGCCACGTCGTGATCGCCTACGATGACCTCTACAAGCAAGCGCTTGCATACCGTCAGGTCATGCTGCTGCTGCGTCGTCCGCCGGGCCGTGAGGCCTTCCCGGGTGACGTGTTCAACTTGCACAGTCGCCTGCTCGAGCGCGCGGCCAAGCTTTCCGACGCCATGGGCGGCGGTTCGATGACGGCGCTGCCGGTTGTCGAGACGCAGGAAGGCGACGTGTCGGCCTACATTCCGACCAACGTGATCTCCATCACCGACGGCCAGATCTTCCTGGAGTCATCGCTCTTCAACGCTGGCCAACGCCCGGCCGTGAACGCCGGCATCTCGGTGTCTCGCGTTGGTGGTGCCGCTCAAATCGGCGCCATGAAGAAGAACGCTGGCGGCCTTCGTATCCAGCTCGCGCAATACCGCGAATTGGCCGCGTTCGCCCAGTTCGGCAGCGACCTCGATAAGGACACGCAGCAGGCGATCACTCGCGGTCAACGCATGATCGAAATCCTGAAGCAGCCCGAGTTCGACCCGGTCGCCGTGGAAGAGCAGATCATCGCGATCTACGCCTCGACGTCGGGCGCCATTGATGATGTCCCGGTCGATCGCGTGACCGAGTTTGAAAAGGGCTATGTCGCGTTTGCTCGCGCCAACCACGCCGACGTGCTGGCTGCGATCCGTGACGGCAAGAAGTGGACGGACGACATCAAGAAGAGCTGTGACGAGATGGCCCAGACATACAAGGCCGAGTTCCTCGCCTAAGCAGCACGGCAGCTTAAACCAGTAGCTCTTCGTGCTACCCGACACCCAGTTCACAAACCTGACCTAACCCATGGCGAACCTCAAGGAACTACGCGGCCGCATCAAGTCGGTCTCCAGCATCGCCCAGATCACGGGTGCGATGGAGATGGTCGCGTCGATGAAACTGCGCAAGGTGCAGGCCAAGGCGCAGAGCTTTGCTCCCTACACCGCGGAGATCCGCGACATGATCCAACGCATCGCGGCCAAGGTCGCCGGTGAAGAGGACGTGGCGTTATTTACGCAACGCGAAGTCAAGACGGTTGGCTTCTTAGTGATTTCGTCCGACCGCGGCTTGTGTGGTTCCTACAACAGCCACTTGCTGATGGCTCTGAAGAAGCGCGTCGACGCGCTGCAGGCCGAAGGCAAGAAGGTCAAGTTTTGGGTCTACGGCCGCAAGGGCTACACCTGGCTGACACGCCGCGGCTTCGAAGTTGAACGCTTCTTTGCCGAGCCGCCGCTCGATAAGGCCGACTTCTCTGCTGGCAAGATGGTTGCGCAGGCATTGGTCGAGGCCTTCACCTCGGGCGCTGTCGACGAGATACGCTTGCACTCGACGCGCTTTTTGTCGATGGCCAAGTTCAAGCCCACCGAGCAGCCGTTCTTGCCGATCCGCACCATCGCGGTTGGCGATGACGCCCAAAAATCAAACTACGAGCTCGACTTCCTGATCGAGCCGGACGCATCCACGGTGTTCAACGCCCTGATGCCTCGCTACCTAGAGACGGTCATCTTCGATGCCATGCTCCAGTCGCTGACCAGTGAGCACGCTTCGCGCCGTATGGCGATGAAGGGTGCAACCGACGCAGCGGGCCGCATGACGAAGGACCTCAAGAAGATCTACAACCGCGCGCGCCAAGAGAGCATCACCATGGACTTGCTCGACATCATCGGCGCCACCAGCGCAGTCAGTTGATCGCATCGATCGACTGACACACCCAATACACGCAACGCATACTCAAACTGAGGACGACAGAAGTGACTACCGCAACCCAAATACAAGGCAAGATCCTCCAGGTGTTCGGCCCCGTGGTGGACGTGAAGTTCCCCGAAGGCCACATGCCGAACCTCTACAACGCCATTACGGTTGTTGATGCGGCTCGCAAGATTGACCTGGTGCTCGAAGTAGCCCAGCAGCTCGGCAACTCGACCGCGCGCTGCGTGGCGATGTCGACGACGGACGGAATGAGCCGCGGCATGCCTGCGAACGACACTGGCGCGCCGATCTCGGTGCCGGTCGGCAAGTGCACGACCGGTCGCCTGTTCGACACGCTCGGTCGCGCTCTGGAAACTGGTGTCGCTCACCCGCGGACCGGCGAGTTGATGCCGCCAGTCGTCAGTGAGACCACGCTGCCGATTCACCGGGCGGCGCCGACCTACGATGAGCAGGAGTCCATCAGTGAGGTCTTCGAGACCGGCATTAAGGTCGTCGACCTGCTCTGCCCGTTCGCGAAGGGCGGCAAGATCGGCCTCTTCGGCGGCGCCGGTGTTGGCAAGACGGTTCTGATCCAAGAGCTGATCCGGATCACGGCGGTGGAGAAGGGTGGCTTCTCGGTCTTCTGTGGTGTTGGTGAGCGAACCCGTGAGGGCAACGACCTTTGGCTGGAAATGGCCGAGTCGGAATACACCGACGCCGATGGCAATAAGTCATCCGTGCTCGACAACGCCGTGCTGGTCTTCGGCCAGATGAACGAGCCGCCCGGTGCGCGTCTGCGCGTTGCGCTGACCGGCCTGACGATGGCCGAATACTTCCGCGACGTCGAAGGCAAGGACGTGCTGTTGTTCGTCGACAACGTCTTCCGCTTCGTGCAAGCCGGTTCCGAAGTGTCCGCACTGCTCGGCCGCCTGCCGTCCGCAGTTGGTTACCAGCCGACCATGGCGTCTGAGATGGGTGCCTTGCAAGAGCGCATCACCTCGACCAAGAAGGGTTCGGTTACGTCGATGCAGGCCGTTTACGTGCCGGCTGACGACATCACCGACCCGGCACCGGTTGCCACGTTTGCTCACCTTGACTCGACAATCATTCTCGAGCGTCAGATTGCTGAACTCGGCATCTACCCGGCTGTTGACCCGCTGAAGTCGACGTCCAAGATGCTCAGCCCGAGCGTCGTTGGCGAAGAGCACTACAACGTCGCTCGCGAAGTGCAGCGCACGCTGCAGCGCTACCAGGACTTGCGCGACATCATCGCCATCCTCGGTATCGAAGAACTGAGCGAAGAAGACAAGCTGGTCGTCGCCCGTGCGCGCCGTATCCAGAAGTTCCTGTCGCAGCCGTTCTTTGTCGCGGAAGCCTTCACCGGCGCGCCGGGCAAGTTCGTCAAGCGCGAAGACACCGTTCGTTCCTTCAAGGAAATCCTCGAAGGTAAGCACGACGACCTGCCGGAATCGGCCTTCTACATGTGTGGTTCGATCGAAGAGTCGGTCGCCCGTGCTGTGAAGAGCTGAGAGACCTGCTGATTGCTGGGCGCCCGCCCAGCAGTTTGGCACATCATAATTCTGGCATCCGACGCCATCTGATCGTTCAAAGCCTGACGCCTAGTTCCCATGTCCGAACTCCACCTACGCATTGTCACTCCCGACCGCACGATCATTGATCGCAAGGTTAGCTCGGTGTCGTTCGTCGGCACGGATGGACGCTATGGCGTGCTCCCGAACCATGCTCCGTTGATGACGGGTATTGCTCAGAGTGGCACGGCAATGATCACGGAAGCTGATGGCAAGACGAGCGAGTTGTTCGTCAGTGACGGGTTCGCCCAGGTGCAGAACAACGTCTTGACGCTGGTCTGCGAAGCTGGTGAGTTTGCGAGCGAGATCGACCTTGATCGTGTCAAGGCTGCGGAAGCCAGCGCTCGCGCGAAGATGGACGGCCTCGACAAGCTCAGCGCCGAGTTCCTGAAGGCTGAGGCCTCGTTGCGCAAGGCGCTCGCTCGCGAAGTGCTCTCGCGCCGCAGTTCGGGCACTGGCTCAATGCGCTAACCCAGCGCGCGCCCCAGAGACCTACGCACGCAGAAGAGCGCAGCAGCGAACATGGTGTCGCGAGATTCGCTGAATACGTGACGCGCTGCATCCAGAGTCATGGGATGCGCCCTGAAGCTCTCCATGTTGCTGGTAGCCGTCGGAGTTGTTGTTGGCCGTGCCAGTCTGAAGTTGCGAGCCGTGGCCCCCGAGAATGTAGGCTGGCCTGGGTTGGGGGCCTGACATTGCGAGCGAACCTGAGTTTCGTCGATGCGTTATAGATTCATCGGGGCAGGCGGAGATGTTGCTGGTTGCAGCTGCTTACGTGACCCAGAGAGCAACCGCAGCTATGCTGTTTCGGCTTCATTTCACAGAGACCACAGAGGGATCCATGACTGAGATCCAACCATTATGAACTTGCGCCCGTTCCTTACCGTTGCCGCGCTCGGCCTTTTCGCCCTGCCTGTCGCCACTTGCCAAGATTCAGGCAATAAGAAGCAAGATGGCATCCCCGCTTGCGAAGACATGAAGAAGACCGCATCCGGTCTTCAGTGGGGCATTCTCAAGCAGGGCGACGGCGGCGAAGCTCCGACCGATGCCGACACGGTCGAAGTGCACTACACCGGTTGGTTGACCGACGGCACCAAGTTCGACAGCTCGCGCGATCGCGGCCAGACCACGAAGTTTGGCGTGACGCAGGTCATCAAGGGGTGGACTGAAGGCCTCAAGCTGATGACGCCTGGCATGCGCTGCAAGTTCATCATCCCGAGTGATATTGCCTATGGCGACGCAGGTCGTCCGCCCAGCATCCCCGAGAAGGCGACGCTGGTCTTTGACGTCGAACTGGTCAACGTGATCCGCATGCCGAAGATGCGTCCGGCAAATGCCGAGAAGCAAACGGTGCTTGATAACGGCATCAAGTATGAGTTGGTCAAGGCCGGCACTGGCAAGGCCATCGCCGAAGGTAGTGGCATTGCGCTTCGTTACGCCATCTGGGGCGCGAATGGGCAGTTGCTCGATTGCACCGAGAAGAGCGGGCAGAAGTTTGGCGGCACACTCGACACGATGCGGTGGCCGTTCATCAAGAGTCTGGTCAAGGACCTGAAGGTTGGCGGCATCGTTCGCGCCGATGTGCCGAACGAACTCGTGGAGCAATCACAGACCGCTACCGTCTGGGAGCTCGAGTTGCTCAAGGTGACGGTTATGCCGAAGTTCCGTCTGCCAGCTGCGGACAAGGTCGTCACGACCCAGAGCGGCTTGCAATACGAAGCGATCACCCAAGGCGAGGGAGATGCGCCGACGGCGTCCAACACCGTGAAGGCGCACTACACCGGTTGGCTGACGGACGGCAAGATGTTCGACAGTTCGCACGCGCGTGGCGAACCGTCGGAGTTCCCGCTTGGTCGCGTCATCCCTGGTTGGACTGAAGGACTACAGCTGATGAAGCCTGGTGCGAAGTTCCTGTTCCAGATCCCGCCGGAACTGGGCTACGGCGCCAAGGTAAGCGGTGCCATTCCGGCGAACTCGGTGCTGATCTTCCTGGTCGAACTGGTCGAAGTTAAGTAACTCGCTGGCAGGCCTTCCTGCCGACAGCCTGCGATTAGGGCGCGATCTACTCTGATCGCGCCGAGCTATCGACTCTGCGTTGCGCCAAGTTGCCCGCAGCCAGCCATCACCGAGCGACCCTTCGTGATGCGCCTCCTGACCGCGATGCCGCGGTCGCGTAGCATGCCGACGAACGTGACGATCTCGTGTTCGTGGGGCGCGCGAGTAATCGGTTCGGTGCCCGGATTGAACGGAATCACGTGCACGAATGTGCGGCCCAGAGGCTTGATGAACTGCGCGATTTGGTCTGCATCTCGCGCGCTATTGTTGATGTCAGGTAGCAGGCACCAGTGGATCCCGAGCGCCATGTTCTTGCGCTGCCGGTAGGCGATCAATGACGCCTGAATGTCACCCAGCGAGTATCGCACCGAGTGTGGCATTAAGTCGGCACGTCGATCGTCGTCGGCGCTGTTCAGACTCAACGACAGCCCAAGTCGCTTCCAACCAAGTTGCCGCAACGCATCGATGCCGGGCACATGGCCGACGGTGCACACCGTCAAGCGGTCGTGCGCGAGACTGAGGCCCGCGGGATCGGTTAGCACCTGCATCGCAGGCAACAGCGCCTCGAGGTTGTCGAGCGGTTCGCCCATGCCCTGGAATACGATCTGGTCTACCGACGACAGGCGGCGTTGCATCGTGACCTGCGCGACGATCTCACCGGCCGTCAAGTTGCGCAGCAAACCCATGCGCCCGGTTTCACAGAATGTGCACGCACGCGCACAGCCGACTTGTGTCGACACGCAGAGCGAACGTCGTCCATGTCCCATCGGCAGCGAAACACTTTCGACACTGCGCGCGTCGTGAAGGCGTAGCAGGCGCTTTTGGATCTCACCGTGTTCGCCTGGTTCGCGCTGATCGTCGACGCTCACCGGCAACTGTAGGCTCACCCGTTGGCGCCACATCGAGGCCGCCCGGGGCCCGGCGCCGAGTGCCTCCGGTTCGAACACGCCTTCGCACACCGCTTGTCGGTGGATGCGTCGCGCGAAGCCTGCACCTTTGCACTCGCCGAACCATGCATGGGCCGCGTCTTGCAGTTGCGCTGCTGGCGTTGCCAGCAGGTCGAGTTGCTCGTTCACGCGTAACGGCGCGGTCGCATCAATTGGTGGTGGGGTCGGCTTGCTCACGAGTCGCCAGCACCATAGCGACTGAGCTTGGCACCGCGAGCCACGCGTAGCAGGTTGCTCGAAGGACTTGTAGCGTGCTTTCCTGGCATCGCTCACGGCGCGGCAGCTACGTCTGGCTCGGTTGGTGCCGTGCCTGATTGCCAAGCCTTCTGCCCGCCAGTTCGAGCAAGCAAAGCAATCTAGGCCACTTGCGCTCTACTGGCATTCAGCTTGGGAATGCAAAGTCATTGCTGCTCCGAAGAAATAGACCGCCACATGGTGCGTGCGATCGGGGATCATCCGCGCCATGTCGATGACTCCTAAACCGACGCCAGAATCGTCCGGAGAGCCGCCTGAGACCGGTCCTGCGCCAGTGCTAGAGGCTCGCAAGCTTCACCGGATGCGCCAGGTAGAAGGCCGCGAGATGCCAATTGTGAGCGATGTCAGCTTCGCGCTGCATAAGGGTGAGTTCGCGACGATCATGGGCCCATCCGGCTCTGGTAAGTCGACCCTGCTGCACTTGCTGGCAGGTCTCGATCGCCCAACTGCGGGCGATGTGCTGGTTGCGGGCGAAGATCTCAGTGGCGGCGACGAAGAATACCGGGCCGCTGTGCGCCGCCGCCGCATCGGCTTCATCTTTCAGTTCTTCAACCTGCTGCCGGACCTGACTGTCGAAGAGAATGTGACGCTGCCGTTGCGCATCCTCGGTCAGAACCCGAAGAAGCATCGTGAACGTGTCGACAGCCTGTTCTCGCTACTCGGCGTGAGCAAGCTTCGAGATCGGCTGCCGTCGGGCTTGTCGGGTGGTGAGATGCAGCGCGTCTCGATTGCTCGGGCCTTGGTGACGCAGCCAGAATTGGTGCTCGCCGACGAACCGACCGGCAACCTGTCGAGTAAGGCGGGCGAAGAAGTCATCGGGCTTTTGCGCGACGTTTGCACCCGACTGAACGCGACCATCCTGTTGGTCACTCACAATCCGCGCGACGCCGCTGCCGGCGATCGCGTGTTGTTTCTGCACGATGGTGCGTTGCTTTCGCAGTCCGAAATGAAGGGTGGACCTTTCGATGTCGCTGACGTCTTTCATCGTCTTCAGGAACTGGGCGTCTAGCCGTCTGCGCATCCTGCTGACCTTGGTCGGCATTGCGCTGGGCGTTGCGATTGTCGTGGCCATCTACGTGATGGATCACAACACGATCCAGAGCCGCATGATTGCGCAGGATCCGCAGCGTGGTTGGGTCGACCTTGAGGTGTACCCCGTCGAGACGACACGGGCAGCCGCCGATGTGCGCGCCGAGTTGCGGGCGCGCGATGGCATTGCTGATGCGGCGATCTGGCGCGAAGCGCGTGGCGTTGCGGCCGGGCCGCAGAAGCCACTGCCGTTGTCGGTGTTTGGCCTGGCGCCCTTGCCAGCCAATGCGTTCGCACACTACGTCGTCAATCGCGGTCGCGATTTAGTCGCTGAAGATATCACAGCTGATGCACCGGGCATCTTGCTCGGGGGCGAAGCGGCCCATTTGCTTGGCGTCGATGTCGGTGATGTCATGACGTTGGGCGAACCGCCGCCATCGCAGCGGGTGGAGTGCAAAGACGGGAAGTTGACGCCAATTCCGGTGCCGGTCGGCGCGGTGCCGTTCTCGACCAAGGTCATGGTCGTCGGCGTGCTCGAACACCAGAAACTTGGCAAGCGTGCCGCTGGTTTGGTCGCCGTGACGTCATTGAACCTGGCGGAAAAATTGCGACCGGTAGGTGGCAACCTGTTCCACATCTTGCGCGAGCAGGGTGCTGACCTCGATCGTCTTCGGCAAGAACTGCAGAGTGACTACGCAGTCGTAGATGCACGGGGCGCGATGATTGGCGAGGGCGCTGACGAGCGTGCCTTCCGCAACGGGTTAAAGATCCTTGGCGGTCTGGCGTTGCTGCTGGGCATGTTCGTCGTGTTCCAGACGTTGTCGCATTCACTGATTGCGCGTGTTCGCCAACTTGGCCTGCTGCGTTGTCTCGGCACCGGCACCGGCGCGATCACCCGAGTCTTCCTGCTTGACGCGTTGATGCTCGGCGTGGTGGGGTCGGTTATCGGTGTAGCCCTGGGACTGTTGCTTGCGCTTTGGTTGCAAGCGCAGCGCGTCAGTTCCCTCGGTCTTGGTAAGGAGTGGGCGACGTTCGACATCCCGTGGTTCCCAGTTTTGTGGACGGCGGCGCTAGGCCTGCTGTTCACGTTGGCGGGCGCGATGTTCCCGCTGATGCGTGCCCGGCAGATTCCGGCGCTCGACATCTTGCGTGCGCGCGGTTTGGCACCGGGTAACGACGATGGTGTTGACCTGATGAAGGGCGTGCACGTCTGGATGTTTGGACTGTTGGTCTTGGCCTTGCCGCTCGCCTATCTGGCGATGACGCCGCTAGTGGTTGCAGAGGGCCAGGAGACGCGCATGGTGCTGCTCGAACTCGGCGCCATGTTGGGTTTGTTTGGCGGCGTGTTGCTGTTGGCTCCAAGTATGACGACGTTGCTTGGCCGGGCGATGCTGCTGCCGTTCCGGCCGTTTTCAACGATGGCAACGTGGCTCGTCGACAAGGTCTTGAAGCGGTCGTCTGGCCGGGTGTCGGCAGCGGTTTGCGGTTTGTCGGCGGTGTTGTTGGCGTTGCTTGGCCTCAAAAGCCTGACTGGCTCGCTACAGGCCGAGGTGCACGTCTTTGGCGAAGCGGCGCTGCGCAATGTGTTGTTCCTACAGTGCGAACCGACGTCGGCGTTGACCGCCCAGAAACTGGCCAGTGTCGAAGGCGTGCGCCAGGTCGATGCCTACGAGGGCGAGGTTCGTAGCGCCGGGTTCTTATTGCGCGGGCTGTCGGTCGAGAGTGCCGCTGGCCGTGGCGGGCCGCTCGAAGGCAGCCAGGCTGCCGTGCATCGATACGTGGATGAGCGTGACCGCACCTTGATCGTCAGCAAGCGCCTCGCAAAGGCTCGCGACTGGCAACCAGGAGCGTTGGTGCCGTTGCGTGACAAGAACGGCACCCCGGTCAGTTACGAGGTGTTGTTGGTCGATGATCGAGCCGGCTTTGACAGCGATGAGCGCGCCTTCGCGATCACGTCGCCGCATTGGTTGCGCCAGGATTTCTGTATCGGCGAACTGTGCGTCGAATTGGTGACGCTCCGCATGGATCGATTGGCCGACCTCGAGATCGTGAGGGCGGCGGCGCGCGCGACGCTTCCCAACGTCTATCGCAGCAAAACCGGTGCGAGCGTCGAAGATTACCTGCATCGCGACGTCGAGAAGGACTTCTACCTGTTCGACCTGCTGCTGTTCTTGATGATGGGGCTCGCGGGTGTCGGTTTGCTCAATGGCATGACCATCGCAGCGCTAGGCCGCCAGCGCGAATTGGGCGTGTTGCGGGCTCTCGGGATCAAACGTGGCGCTCTCGGTGGCAGCTTCCTGATCGAAGGGGCGATTGTTGCGGCGATCGCAAGCGTGCTTTCGGTGGCCCTGAGCTACCCGCTGGGCATCGTCTTGGTGCTCGGTATGAATGCGGTCGCTCAGATCGATGCGCCGGTGACGATGCCGTGGATGTGGCTGATTCTGGCGCCGATCGCGGCCTTTGCCACCGCCATCCTGGCGTCGCTGGTGCCGGCTTACCGGGCGCTGAAGCAGAGCCCCAGCGAGTCGGTTCGTTACGAGTAGCCGGCTCTCAGGCCGCTGGCGTTTGCCGGCCGCTCGGGGCGGTGCTGGAATGCGGTCGTAGCACCGGTTACGACCCTTGGCCGACATGACACGTTCCTCCTGGCAGCGCACCCATTCTTGTGGCGAATTGACGATCGATAACGTGGGTACCGAAGTGGTGCTCAACGGTTGGATCGAGAACCACCGTGACCATGGTCAATTGGTGTTCGTTGACCTGCGAGACCGCTATGGCGTGACGCAGCTCGTGGCACACACCGAGACCAACAACATGGTCGAAGGCACAGTCGATCTGCTGCGCAGGCTCGGTGCCGAGGATGTGGTGTCCGTGCGCGGTAACATCCGCGCCCGCGAAGGCGCCAAGATCAACAAGGCGCGCTCGACTGGCGAGATCGAATTGCTGGTCACCGAAGTAACCGTTCTCAGTGAAGCGGACACGCCGCCCTTCGAAGTGCTCGACGATGTCGAAGCCAACGAAGAGTTGCGCATGAAGTATCGCTACCTCGATCTGCGCCGCCGACCGCTGCAAGAGGGCTTGATCAAGCGTTCGCGGTTTGTGTCAGCGATGCGCACGTTCTTGGCTGGGGAAGATTTCATCGACGTCGAGACGCCGATCCTGACCGGCAGCACGCCAGAAGGTGCGCGTGACTATCTAGTGCCGAGCCGCGTGCACCCGGGCAAGTTCTTTGCGTTGCCGCAGAGCCCGCAGATCTTCAAGCAACTGTGCATGGTTGCTGGTCTAGATCGCTACTACCAGATCGCCCGTTGCTTCCGCGACGAGGACTTGCGCGCTGACCGTCAGCCGGAGTTCACTCAGGTCGACTTGGAGATGTCGTTCGTTGAAGAGAACGACGTGCTCGAGTTGGTCGAGAAGGCGGTCGTGCACTCGTTCAAGCAAGGCTTCGACATTGATCTGCCGACACCATTCCCGCGCCTGGCCTTTGAAGACGCGATGAACCGCTTCGGCAGTGACAAGCCGGACATGCGCTTCGAGATGGAACTGGTCGACTGCACCGAGCACGCCAAGACGAGCGCGTTCAAGGTCTTCCAAGGTGCCGTCGAAACTGGTGGCATGGTCAAGGGCATCACCGCCGTTGGTGCCGCGTCGAAGTTTTCCCGCAAGGGCATCGATGCGCTGACCGCGCACGTGCAGGAATACGGAGCCAAGGGTTTGGCCTGGGCCAAGATCACCGAGAAGGGCGTCGAAGGTTCGATCTCGAAGTTCTACCAGGACGAGGCCGGTGCCCAGTTGATCGAGTTGATGGGGGCCAAGCCCGGCGACTTGCTGCTGTTCGTCGCCGACCAAGCGAAGGTCGTGCACCGTGCGCTCGGCGAAGTGCGGCTCAAGGTCGGCACGGAACTTGGTCTCCGCGACCCGAAGAAGTTCCGGTGCTGCTGGGTGCTCAACTTCCCGATGTTCGATTGGAACGAGGACAAGCAGCGTTGGCAATACGCGCACAACCCGTTCTCGGCGCCAGTCGACTGGGATAACACTGACTTCGAGAAGGACACTGAGAGCCATCGCAGTCGCGCCTATGACTTCGTCATGAACGGTTGGGAACTCGGTTCGGGTTCGATCCGAATCCACCGCCACGAACTGCAAAAGAAGGTCTTTAACTTCCTCGGCATCAGCGAAGAAGAGCAGCGCCGCAACTTCGGTTACCTGTTGGACGCCTACAAGTTTGGTGGCCCGCCGCACGGTGGCATCGCGCTCGGGGTTGACCGCATGTGCGCGCTCGCGCTCGGTCGCGAAGGCATCCGTGATGTGATCGCGTTCCCCAAGACGGCAGCTGCGTTCGACCCGATGGCACAGGCACCGAGCATCGTGACTCCCGAGCAGATGGCGGAGTTGCAGATCCTGTCGACGGCCAAGAAGGCCGACGAAGCAGCCGACAGCTAGCCGTGGCGGCCGCAGAACTCGTTGAACTGCTGCGGCAACCTGCGGCCGTCGGCGATCTTCATCAGCTTTTACAGCTTGAAGGTCTCGTCAGTCGGTCGGCAAACTCGTTTCAAGTGAAGCGGGCGACGTAAGCCATCTTGGCCGTGCGTAGCCGCTGGCCTGGTCTTCGCCTGCCACTCTTCGAATACCTCCATCGACTTGGCCGTGTCGACGTAGACATCGCCGTAGCGATCGCCCGTTTCGGCCGTCGACACCGTGACCTTCTGGTGCCAGCAGTGCATGCCGCTGATCGGGTCAGGCTGCACCGGGAACGTCATGTTCTGATGCACGCCGCCGCTCGACCACCAGACCTTTTCGCTCTCCTTGTCTTCACTCTTGAAGCCGGAAACTGGTTTGGTGCGACGCATTAGGTAGGCGCTGTCCGACACCTTGCGCAGGTCGACGTCGTGCAGTTGCCAGTGGTTGCCAGAAGTCTGGTCGCCCTTGACCGTCCAGCGCCCCATGTGGTGGCTGCAGGCGATGACGCCAGGGCGCACACCTTCGGTGACCCAGACGGCGTTGACGTAGTAACCAATGCGCGTCGTAACGCGGATCAGGTCGCCCATCTCGACGCCGAAGCGAACCGCGTCGGTGGGGTGGATCCAAACCGGGTTGGTGTTCGACAGTTCACTGAGCCACTTGCTGTTGGCGCTGCGAGTGTGGATCAGTGTTGGCAGCCGGAACGTCGGCACCAGGGCCATCTCGCCCTTGGCGCGATCGAGTTTGGCTTCGTCGATGTGGCTTTCGATGTAGGTCGGGGTCGCGTGTTCGGGCCAACCCCAATCTTTCATCGTCGGCGAGAACAGTTCGAGTTTCTTTGACGGCGTATGGAAGCCCTCCATGCACTTGTCGTTGGCGTAGACGCCGAGGATCTTGCCGTCCTTGTGCACCACGCCCTGCTCCGGATCGATCTGATAGTCGCCCGCCTTCATCTCGGTCTCATGCGTCTTGTAGACCTTGTCCTTGACTAAGAAGCAGCCGTGGCGGCGCATGTATTCGAGCGGCGTCTGGTCTTCCTTGGCGGCGGCTTCCGGCAGGCCCGGCACCGAGTTCTCGAAGATCCATTGGTAGTACTCGTCGATCGTGATGCGCTCGCCGTCGCGATACGGCGACTCGAAGTGCTTGCGGATGCCGAGCGAACCATCGGGATCGATCTTCCAGGACAGCGCGATCCAGAACTCATCTTCCTCCCAGACTTCGCCGGGGTTGGTTTCGTAGGTCCAGGTGAACTCCTTGCCCTGACGTTGCGCCAGCGTGCGGTGCACCGGTTGACGGAAGCCAATCCAAGTTGCTGCGTGCGTCTCTTGCGACATCAAATCGTGACGCTCGGTCGCGTGGCCCATTGGCAGCACGAAGTCGGACCAGCGCGCGGTCTCGTTCCAGGTTGGCGACAGCATGACGCTGCAGCCGACCTTCTCTTCGTCCTGCAACATGTCGATCCACATGGCACCGTCTGGGTTGGTCCAGATCGGGTTGTAGACGCGCGCGAAGTAGGTGTCGATGCGACCGCGGCCACTCTTGACGAGGTGCGGCAGGCAGAAACTCAACTCGTGGTGGGCGAGCGGCCACTCGTTCGGGTAGAGCAGTTCACTCCACACTTCATGCGGGCGCGGTTTGCTGAACGGCGGCGGCACGAACTTGTTGGTGCCACTGCCAGCGGTGCCGCCAACCGAGGCGACGGCGCCGACCAACACACAGACGAACTGCAGGTTGCGGGCGACGGCCCAGCCACCTTCGTTGCCGGCGGCGGCATTGCGCCAGACGTGCGAACTGAAGGCGCTGCCAGCCGCACCGATCTCCTTGGCGACTGCTTCGATCGTGCTCGCTTCGAGACCGCAGATTTCGGCAGCGTGCTCGGGCGTCGCGAACGCGTAGTCCTCAGTGAGACCTTTCTTAAACGCATCGAAGTCGTCGGCGCGGTCCTTCTCTTTTTGGTAGGCGCGCCAGTCGACCCACGTCTTCACGAACTCCCAATCGACCAGGTCATCGCGCAGTAGCACGTGCGCGAAGCTGAGCAGCATCATCGCTTCGCTGCCCGGTCGGGTGGCCAACCAGTAGTCGCCCATGCTCGCCGTGTTCGATAAGCGGATGTCGCAGACGGCCAGTTTGCCGCCATTCATCTTGGCGTCGATGATGCGTTGCGCGTGCGGGTTGAAGTAGTGGCCGGTCTCGAGGTGCGCCGAGAGCAGCAGCGTAAACTTGGCGTTCTCGTAGTCCGGTGATGGCCGGTCGTAGCCGCTCCACAGTGTGTAGCCAAGCCGGGCCGCGGCACTGCAGACGTTGGTGTGTGAGTTGTGACCGTCGACGCCCCACGCTTGCAGCACGCGTTCGACGTAGCCATCGTGGCCGGGTCGGCCGACGTGGTACATGACCTCTGTCTTGCGGTCTTCGATGAGCGCCTTGCGAATGCGCCCGGCGAGCGTGTCGAGGACTTCGTCCCAGGTGACGCGTTCGAACTTACCGCCGCCGCGCGGACCGACGCGCTTCATTGGGTAGAGGATGCGCTCCGGATCGTGGACCTGGTTGATGGTCGCTGGACCCTTGGCGCAGTTGCGGCCACGCGAGCCAGGGTGGTAGGGGTTGCCTTCGACCTTGCGGATCTTGTTGGTGTCCTTGTCGACGTAGGCGATCAGGCCACAGGCGGCTTCGCAGTTGAAGCAGATGGTCGGTACCAGCGCGTAGTTTTTCATGACCCGCTTGGGCCACGCCTTGGCGTCGAGTTCTTGCCAATCGTCCCACTTCTCGGGCGGCGGGAAGTTCTCAAGTGGGGTCGTGCGCATGGTCTCTTGGTCCATGCCCGCGACCATAGAAGGCCCGCACAGTTGGATCCACCAAATGCCGCCGTGCTTGCAAGCTGTTGTTCTGTTCCAACCTGCTGGTACGCATTGCATTCCCGACCCTGACGGGTCACTTTTACGTACGAATGGCCTTGCTGCGATCGAAGTGGGCACCTCTAAGCCTCGTAGTTTTCTTCCTGGTGCTCGCCTACTGGCGGGTGACCCAGTGTGGGTTCATCTGGGATGACGACGACTACGTCTGGCAGAACCCCGTGCTGCGCACCTGGGGCGGGCTCTGGCAGATCTGGTTTGAGCCAACTTCGCTGCCCCAGTATTACCCGCTGGTGCATACGTCGTTCTGGCTGGAGGCCAATCTGTTTGGGCTACCGCCAGCCGATGCGACGATGCAGCAGGCCAACGAATGGGCCACCGGCTACCACCTGGTCAACGTCGTCTTGCACGGCATTTCGGCGATGGTTCTGCTGCGCTTGGGCCGCCGCTTGGCGGTGCCGGGCATCTTGTTTGCGGCGCTGTGGTTCCTGGTCCATCCCGTGCACGTCGAGTCGGTTGCATGGGTGACCGAGCGCAAGAACGTGCTGTCGCTGCTCTGCTACTTGCTAGCGGCCGAGCGCTGGCTGCGTTGGCATGACGAGCAGAGTCGCCGCAATTACATGATCGGCAGTCTGTGGTTGCTCGGTGCGTTGTTGAGCAAGACCGTCACCGCATCGTTGCCGGCGGCGTTGCTGATAATAATCTGGTGGCGTGACGGCAAGATCACCAAGCGCGCCATCATCGGGGCGCTGCTGTGGTTTGTGGTTGGAGCAAGTCTCGGTTGGTTCACCGTTTATCTCGAAGCGACGCACGTTGGTGCCGCCGACGCCCCGTGGCAGTTGCACGGCATGCAACGCATCGCGGTCGCAGGCGGCGCTTGCTGGTTCTATATCGGCAGCTTGTTCTGGCCTTTCGATACGTGCTTCAACTACACCCGCTGGGACGTCAACCCGGTGTCGATGTTGCTGTGGAGCGCTCCCGTCAGTGCCGTGCTGGCGGTTGTTGCTGCCTGGCTACTACGGGCTCGAATTGGCCGCGGAACCGCCGCCGCGTTGCTGCTGTTTGGCGGTACGCTGGTGCCTGCAATCGGGTTCTTCGATGTGTATCCGTTCCGTTATTCGTTCGTTGCGGATCACTTCCAATACCACGCCAGTGTCGGCGTGATCGTGGCGGTCTCGGCACTGTTGGCGCGGTTACTTCAGCATCGTGTGGGCGAGACCGTGGCCGTAGCGGCCGCCGGCGTCTGGCTCGTCGTGATGGCGTTCACGACGCAGGGTCTGCTGCGCGAATACAAAGACTTCAAGACGCTGTGGACCAGGACACTCGAGAAGAATCCCAAGTCGATGTTGTCGCTGGCCAATCTCGGTGGCCTGGCAACCGAGGCGCGTGATTTGGAACTGGCCCGCGACTACCTGACTCGCGCCTTGGCGATTGATGACACCGGCAACGAAGCGAACGTCAACCTCGGCATCATCGAGCAGTTGTCTGGCAACCCAGATGTGGCGAAGAAGTACTACCTGCGCGGGTTGGCGCTGAAGCCCAATGACCCGAACGTTCGCAACAACTTGGCGGTGCTCGCTATTGAGGCCAAGGAATACAATGAAGCGATCCGCCTGGCGCGCGAGGCCATTGGCCTCAATCCGACCTACTACACGGCTCACGCAACGCTTGGATGGGCGTTGACCGAGGCGAAGCAATGGCAGGCGGCGCTAGTTGCATTGGAATGGGTGCTGAAGCGAACTCCTGGCGTGCTCGAAACTCGCCTGCGCGTCGTGCATTGCTTGCTAGGGCTTAATCAGCTTGGGCCAGCTGCCGGCAATGCGTTGCTCGCGGTCAAGGGCTACCCTGGGGATATTGCGGCGCGCACGCTGGCGGCCAAAGCGTTGGCGGCTGCCTTCCGCAACAAGCCACCAGCAGGTCTGCGTGACAGCTTGATCAACGCGATCAGAAATGGAGGGGTTGATCCAGGCCCATTGCTGTCACTGGTCGCGGAACAGTTGCGCAAACTCGGTGCCGTGGCGCAGGCTGATGCGGTGATCGGCTCGTGAACCACTGCCGGCGTCCGGCGTGGCGCAGTCCACGATCTGCGACTCGCGATTAATGATTGCCAGGCTGCACTGGGGCCTCAGCTAGTATGGCGCTGAGCCATGTGCTCTTGCAGTTGCTCGTATTGGGTTGGCTGCCGTCTGCGGAAGGTCTGTCGTAGCGCGTTCAGTAAGTCGCCACGCGAGATGATGCCCAACAGTCGCCGCTCGGTGTCGACAACCGGGACCCTTCGGATCGGTTGGTCGCGGAACAGCGATGCGACTTCGAAGATGTCGGCGTCCGGCGCGACGACCGCGAAGTCTCGCCGCATGTGCTGCGCGACCGTTCCCGGTGGTTCTTGCTCATAGTGAGCTGCGGCGATCGACGTCAGTGCATCGCGCTCGCTAAAGACGCCAACTAGGCGGTCGCGGTCGATGACCGGCGCACCTGAGAATCCTCGTTGGATCAAATCATCTACTGCATCGAGAACTTGGCGATCGAGATGCAAGACGAAGACGGCCCTTTGCATGACGTGCTGGGCCAGTAGCACGGTTCGGCTCGTGTCCATGTAGGACATCTTACGATGGTCCGTCACTGTCCGATAGCCCTGGTGGTTCGATGCAGAGTTCGCGCCGAGCGCGGTCGACGGCGCGGCCGAGTCCTTGTACGCACGGATCGCAATTGCTGCCGCAGCACCAGCGCCACGAACTATCGACGGCATCGAGATGACGAGCGACGAAGCTCGCATAACTCTCGTCGACGCCTTCTGACGCGCAGGCCGCAACAACGGTGCGGCGTCCGTCAGGAGTTAGATCGAAGAGGTCCATGGCATCACCGGATTACGATCACAAGCCTATTGTCGGAAGCAGGCAACATCAGCAATGGTGTTGCATCTGTAGAGGCTTACTTGGCGCGAAGTTGGTATGGTCCGTGACATGGGTCATTCAATGAGAACCGTGGGCGCGCGGATTATCTGCGGTAGCGTCGCCTTGTTGGCAAGTTCTGCTGTCTTCGCACAAGAGCCTTTGTCCGTGCCGGAGGCCTTAGCGCTTCGAACCGTCGCGAACCCATTGCTTGGTGGCGGATTTGTTGCGTTCAACTTGATCGTGCCGCGTCCAATTGAAGATGGACCGGGCGGTAGTTATCTCCACCTCGGCATCATTGACAACCCGTTCGAGGCGCGCACCGGCAAGAAGGTCGCTACGCGCTGGCTCGTTTCGGGTAAGGAAAGCGCGCGCAGTATCGCGATCCGACCGAGGTATCGCGCCATCTCGTATCTCAAGCGAGTCAGCGGGAAGAACCAGGTGGTCGTGCAGCCCATCAAGCAGGGTGAGGCCAAGTTGTTTGCCGCGACGCCATCGGTCATCAGCTATCGCTGGAGTCCTGACGCGAAGAGTCTCGCATTTACGTCGCTTGATCCTATGCCGCCACAGCGTGAGCAGGCGAGCAAGCGTGGCTTCCGTCCTGTGGTCTATGACGAGGACTGGCGCCACATCTCCTTGTGGCTCGTGAGTGAAGGCGGCACGCCTCGCCGCTTGACCAGCGATACGACTGTCTACGACTTCCAATGGAGCCCGGATGGCCGCACGCTCGCGTTGGCTTGCGCGCCGAGGAACACCGTCGACGACAGCTACATGCAGAAGCGTTTGCATGTGCTCGATGTCGCCAGCGGTCGCATGAATAAGTTGGTCGAGAACCCTGGCAAGCTGGGCGACTTCGCGTTCGCGAATGGCGGCAAGCAACTGTTCTACATCTCCGCTGCGTTCCGCAATGACCCGCATGCTGGCAGTTTGTTCCAGGTCCCGCTCGCTGGTGGTGAACCGACCACCAGTCCCAATGAATTCCTGGGTATGGTGCAGCACTGTAAGCCTGCGGCTGATGGCATTCTGTTGCAGGAAAGCGTCGGTGTCGCGCCGCGCTTGACCTTCTTGAATGCCGCGGGCCAGCCGCAATGGATCTACAACCCCAGTAAGTTTCGTTTGGGGGTGACCGGCTATAGCGCCAATAACGGCAAGATTGCGTTCACCGCCAGCAACGCGAACCATCCGGCCGAGTTGTTCATTCCGGTCGGCACTTCTTCGCCGAATGAGTCTATCCGCTTGACCAACAGCAACCCGACGCTCGAAGGTCGTCCGTTCGGTGAGCAGCGTGTCATCAGGATTCGCACTCGTGATAGCGTGTTTGTGCAAGGCATGTTGGTGCTGCCACATGACTACAAGGAAGGTGAGCGTTACCCGATGGTCATCGTGGCGCACGGTGGTCCGGAGTCGCACTTCACCGATGGTTGGTTGACGACCTATTCCAACTGGGGCCACTTGCTTGGTTCACGAGGCATCGTTTCGTGGTATCCGAACTACCGCTCGTCGACCGGCTATGGCGTTAAGTTCGCGATCCATGACCATGGCGATCCGATGGGCCGCGAGTTCAATGACCACCTGGATGCGATTGAGTACTTCGATAAGAAGGGCATCATCGATCCGCAGCGGGTTGGCCTAGGCGGCGGTAGTTACGGTGGCTACACGGCGGCGTGGGCTGCAACCAAGGAAAGTGAGCATTTCGCAGCGGCTGTCAGCTTTGTGCCGTTTGTCGACCTCCGCACCAAGTGGATGAGCACTGACATCCCGCGGGAGTTCTTCTTGGTGCACTACCAAGAGAAGTGGCCGTGGGAACAACCGGAACTGATGGCAGACCGCAGTCCGCTGACGCACGCGCAGAAGTGTGCTACGCCGTTGTTGCTGCTCGGCGGCACCAGTGATCCGCGCGTGCACCCAAGTCAACCGCACATGCTCTATCGCGCGGTCAAGTTCGGCACGAAGACTCCTGTGCGCTATGTGCAATACCGCGGCGAAGGCCACGGCAACCGCATGAACGTCAACCGCATGGACTATACGCTGCGTACGCTGCGTTGGTTCGAGCACTACTTGCTCGGGGATGGTGACCGTCGTAGCAAGGCCTTGCCGCCGCTAGACGTAGCCTATCCAAAGTAAACGGATCCCTTGACGGTTGGCGTCAGGGTTGGGGCAGGCACAGCTTGCACCCGCTCAGTTTGTTGGCGGAGGACGTTGCCTCGACCTGAGCAGTGCCGAGCGGCAACTCTGGTTCTTGATCAAGCGCAATGCGGAGTAAGCGACTAACTCGCTCCACGACCAGCGCTCTCAGGGTCAGTTCTGCTTGCGGGCTTTCGCCTGTTTCAGCGCGGCCGCCTTCTCGATCTCGGCGATCGCATCCTTGCCACTGATGGCGAGGCCTGCGAAGCCCATCGAGTGCTTGAGGTTGTCGCGCATCTTGCTGCTGCTCCAGGCGTGTCCGCCTTCTTCGACTGGTCGGAAGTAGTGCTTATGACCGTTCTTCTTCATCGCTGCAGCCAAGTCTTGGTTGGGCTCGAAGAAGCCGTAGTGGTCATCGGTGCCGGCGTCGAAGTAGATCTGCAAGCCGTGTAGGTCGGCTGGTTTTTTGAGTGCGACCAAGCCCATTGGCATTTGCTGCGCCCACTTCTTCGGATCGATTGGGTCGCCGAGTTGCTCGCGCAAGCCGCCGCGCAAGTAGCGCATTACCGTGTTCTCAGCCGATCCCGCAAGGTCTGCCGGATCGGCTGGCATGATCGCCGCCGAATGCACGGCAACCGCGCCGAACAGGCCGGGGTGACGAAGCGCGATCTTTAGTGCGCCAAAGCCACCAGCACTAACGCCCATGACGGCGCGGTGCTCGCGCTTGCTGCTGACGCGAAACTTGCCTTCGACGTGATTGAGCAGGTCCTTGACGATCAGGTCCTCAATGTTGCCGATCGCTTCGCCGTTCATGTAGGTCGTGCGGCCGCGGCCGCCCGGCGCGCGGAATACGACTAACGCCAGTTCCGGGATCTTGCTCTCGTCACGGAGGAGATCGAGGGTCGTGGCGCCGCCGCGACCCTGGAAGTCATCAGGTCCGCCAAAGCCGGGTAGCCACAGGATCCACGGGAACTTGCGATCCTTGTTCTTCGCGAAGTCGTGCTCCTTCGGTAGGTAGATCGAGTAGCTAGCCTGGCCGCGCGCGGCGTGCTTCGAGTCAAACTCCCAGGTCTCGTAGTTGAAGTGTTTGAGTTCTGGCGGTTCGGCATTGCGACGGGCACCACCTCGCTGGGCTTCGGCCGTCGAGATGAGGGAAAGCGCTGCGAGGGCAATAAGCGGGAGGCGGGGCATGGGAGGTCTGGGGTTGGGGGACTTCGTGCGTAGTTAGAACGGTAGCGGTTACGCAGAGCGTCCGCTCAACCCCACTTGCAGCGGCGTGCAGTTCTCTCGTCTCGTTCGGCGGCCCTTCCCAGTTCGGTGGCCAACCTGGATGACTAGGTCCAGGGTGGCGAGGCCCGCCATTTTAGGCCCGCCAGTTTGAGACGATGCGCCTACGAGAGCGGCGGCAGTTGGCCGGCGCGCACATAAGCCTGTTCGTAAAGGAACAGGCCGAACCAGGACAATAGGGCGCAGAACACCAACGCGAATGGGTTGGCGGCGCCGCCGAGCACTAGCAGTAGGCCAATGAGCGCCGCCAGCGTGGTCGTGCCCATGCCGAAGTAGAGCGCCGACAATCCCGAACCCTTCCATGCCTTGACACCTGGCATTAGGGCCGCGGCCATCTTGGCATTGTGGGTCTCGTGTTTGCCGAAGCGCTCCATCAGGCCGAACAACTGATGCACTACCGCCAGCACTACGACCGCGATTGCCAGTTTGGCGTCCGGCACAAACGCCAGCATGATCGCGCCGCCGACACAGAGAGCCTGCACCATCAAGTGCGGCAGCAACAAGCGTGTGTTCTGCCACAAGTCGCGCCCTTCGCACTGCGCGAACAAGAACGCCGTGTATGCGGCGGTCAGCGACGCTGTGATCATGTTGAACCAACGCAGTCCATCGGCGAGCGCATTCATCCCGAAGAACCGTGCGGCGATGCTTGCCGACGTGATCGCTCCGAAGGCCATCAGCACATACGCACCCTTGACCAACCAACTCGTCATGTTGGGGCGCAGGATGATTGTCAGGAACAGCTTTGGCCGCTTCAGGTCCATCACCAACAGCAAGTTGGTTACGACCAGGAAGAACAGTCCCAGCAGTTCGGGCAGGTAGTTGCGCGCGAAGTCGGAACCGACCTCCGTCATCGCCAGGAATGGAGCCCAAAGCACCGCGCCGGCGGCGATGCCCTTGGTCACCAGATAGGCCGAGACCTTCCAGCCCCAGTGCACCTTGTGATTCACATCGAGGACCACGACCGCGTCGTCGCGCTGCAGAGCCTGCCGCTCTTTTTCTGGCAGGTCCACCTTGGGCTCGCGGCGATCGCTCCAGATGTACATGTCCTCTTCTTTTGCCGTGCCCGGCTCCAGTGACACGTCGTGCGCGCCTAGGTAGAAGACATTCGGTCCGGTGCCTTGCTCGGGCCGGCGCACCTTGGAGCCACCGACCTCAGCGAGGATCTTGCTGACCGGACTTTCTGGGTCGTGCAAGTCGCCGCTGATGATCGCGGTCTCTGGGCAGACGACTTCACACGCCGGCTTCAGGTTCTGTTCGATGCGGTGCGCACAGAAGTGGCACTTCTCGGCGCCGCCAGTTTCTTCGTTGAGTGCCAGCGCGTCATACGGGCAGGCCTGCATGCAGGCCTTGCAACCGATGCAGACGTCCTTGTCTAGATCAACGATGCCATCGGGGCGTTTATGTAGCGCGGTGACGGGGCAAACGGTGATGCAAGGGGCATCGGTGCACTGGTTGCACCGAAGCACTGCAAAATGCCGTTTGACCGACGGGAACTCGCCTACCTCGGTGTACTTAACCCAGGTCCGGAAGTCGCCGAGCGGCACTTCGTTCTCGGACTTACAGGCGACGGTGCACGCGTGACAACCGATGCAGCGACGTTGATCGAGGACAAATCCGTATTGCATGATGCGGGGCGAACGGGTCTGCCAGCCAAGGCCGTTCGTAGATAGTGTTCGAACACAGCAAGCCATATCAGTGCAAGCGCTGCTTGCTCCTTTTGGCAAAGCACTTTCGGATCAGCCCCAAAAGATGACTAGCTCGAAGTGAAATTCGCGCCCCCGCTTGCGTCCAGAGGCCTGGTAGGTGATTCTTCGGGGGTCTGCGAACCTCCGTTCGGGGCGATGGTCTGATCTGCGCTTATCTGCTGATCAGTCTCAATCCCAAAAGAGAGTCGCGGTTTTGTTAGTTGGCACCAGGGCCTTCCCCCTTTGACGTTGGTGCGTTGTTAAGCCGAAAGGGTGAAGTGATCGTTAGAACGCGATGGGTAAGAGACTGTATGTCGGCAACCTCTCCTTCCAGACAACGGAAGATGGTTTGAAGGAAGCCTTTGGAATTGACGGTCGCGAAGTGACCGACGTCAAGATCATGCTCGAGCGTGACACGGGTCGCAGTCGCGGCTTTGCGTTCGTCGAGATGGCAACGGACGAAGACGCTGTTAGTGCCGTGGACGCGATGAACGGCGCGGAAGTGGACGGACGTCCGCTGCGCGTTAACGAAGCCCAACCGCGCCAAGACTTTGGTGGCGGTGGTGGCGGCGGCGGCGGCGGCGGCGGTGGCGGTTACCGC
>CALCZA010000105.1 GCA_937906475.1 uncultured bacterium | reverse complement strand
AGTCCAGCAAGCCATCAGCCAACTCGACGACTATGTCACCCGTGCGATAGCACCGGTGACGGGCCCCATCCGGCAGCGTGATGGTAGCAAACAACGCACGAGTGAGGTCCGGGTCGCCCAGATACCCATTCGCAAGACCTTGGCCGAGGACAACAAGCTCTCCCTCAATACCAATGGGAACTGGCTGTAAGGCGTCATCAACAATGAGCACCTGGGTTCCACGGATTGCGCGCCCGATCGGGATCCGGACTGCAGAGCTAGGCAAGTCGCGTGGGATCGCGTAGCAAGTTGTAAAGGTCGTATTCTCAGTTGGGCCGTAGCCGTTGACGATCCTGGTCCTGGGAAGTGCCGCGAGAGCCTGCTGCACATGCGGCACCGACAAGCACTCTCCCCCGATGACCAACTCCTGGACCGGGCTGAGGCAGTGAGCGTCATGAGTTACGATCGCATCGAAGAGCGACGCCGTGAGCCATGCCGTCGTGACCTTCACGCTTGAGATCACGTCACGGAGGCCTGCGGCGGTTACCGGCGCGCCGTCTGGATAGAGAACGCACAATCCGCCGTGCAAGAGCGCGCCCCATATCTCAAATGTTGAGGCATCGAAGTTCATCGGGGCGGCCTGCAAGAACACCCGCGTGTTGTCGAATTGCACGTAGTCCTGGTTCAGGACCAATCGAGTAATCGCCCGGTGTGGCACAACTACGCCTTTGGGACGGCCTGTCGATCCGGAGGTGAACATGACATAAGCCACTTCCGAACCATCGCTCGCCTCAGCCGTCGCAGCAGAGACCGCTGCTGACCCTACTGAGGCACTTGCAGGCGTGGTGATGACGACAAAGTCGCCTGAAGTCCCTGTCTTCCTAGGTGTCACGATAAACTCAACACCAGCCGCCGCCGCCAACCGCTGGGCGCGCGATTCCGGCAATGCTGGATCCAGCGGCACGAAGTGTCCGCCGATTGCGAACACAGCAATCATGGTGGCGATGGTCTCTGGATAGCGGTGCACGACAAGACCAACCGCACTGCCCTTGCCTACGCCAGCCTGCCGGAGTTGGTCTACAATAATGCCGCTACGTGAAACCAAGTCGGCATAACTCCAAATGCTCCACCCGCTGCCCGCACGGAAGGCCAGTGCATACCGCTCCGAGTTACGTTGTGCGACGGCTTCGAATCGTCGGTAGACGTTGTGGCAACCAGTCATCGCGAGGAGCCCTTACCCAGTGCCTGCGATCCTGCGCTTGGCGGTAGTGAATGTGGTCGGGTGCTCAACATCAGTCTCGAAATCATCTCGACGATTGCAACCAGTTGCTTTGGGGCACTCTGCTGCAGACGCACTGCCCAGGCTTCCGATTATTGACAATGGCTCCCGTGATCGGCCGATCGATCGCGCGCTATTCTAGCCCCGTCGTAGTCAATCAAACTACCGAACGAGCGACCAGACAAGAGGGTCTTCTGAATGTTTCCTGCCCAACTGGACACTTGTTCCCAAGCCCCGGCCAGAAAACACCTAACCCGTGCCGAGAACTGCGGCGAAACCGCAGCTACATCCGCGCCAGAATCCGTCGACTGCGCTTGGCGTTGTCGGGGCCAAACTTCTGGCGCATCCCACAACGGCAAGGCGTAAACCGCTAGAGCACGGCAACCCGTCATCCAATGACGAAACGAGACCGCGCTTACGCACCATAAAGCAGTCGAAGGTGAGGACCTTGCTCACTTCACGACCGTCGCTACGCCATCGCCGGCCCCTGGTCGCACTGGTTGCACGGGACACACACTCCGTCGGCTTGCAGGCCAACTGGCCTCTACGAAATCGCCTTCGAGCACACGTCCAACGCAGCACCGTAAAGCAACCCATACGGCCGCAGCACACGCTCACGGCATCGCCCATATCTGCACCAATCGGGACGAGATGCTGGCGGCCGGCGTGAACTCCGCGCGCGTGCTGATTGCTCCTCAACTGCACGCCGATCGGACCTGCCAGATCCTTGACGCTGCCGTGCATGCGCCCGCTGAAAAGCGCATGGATCTCGATTCGGCCGCATGCGACGAGATCGCAACTCTAGCCGAGATTCGCAGAGCGCAACTCAGAGCTACCAACAACGTCCGATCCCTAACGCCGTAAGCGTCCGGCGCCCTGTCACGCGCCCAGTAGAGCGTGAAGTTGGCCGCGGA
>CALCZA010000104.1 GCA_937906475.1 uncultured bacterium | reverse complement strand
ACACCACTTGCTATTTGAGCATGCACGTCATTGCGCCCACGTGAGGCGGCCCACTCATCGACCGCTCCGATCAAGCGGTCAAACGGCAACTGCGTGCCGACAGCAACGAAGATCACAGTACGGCCCCCTTACAATCCGGCCACCGGTCCTCACGTGATGCTACATTCTCCAAGGATGAAAGATGCTTCCACTGTGTAAGCCAAAGGTCGGCGTGCTTGCCGATCATTTGACCGGATAGAGACAGCTCTTCAACGTTTGCGATACTGTCAATCCAACACACCCTTGCCCCAAATATCTTGCCCATGCGTGCCGCCAGATAGCCAGGTGCGGCGCCGGTCGTAATGATGACGGAAGGTCTCGTTCGCAAAAGTAAGAGCCCTATCTTCAGTACGCACCAAGCGACAGCAATCTTATTGTCGCGTGAAGCATCCGGAATGACGCGGAACGCATGTCCTTCGACGTCGGCGGCGTATCCGCGGTGAGTAGATGCGAAGGTGACGCGACAATCAGAAAATGCCGGCAGCAACCTAGCCAGCTCAGCCCAGTGCCCACCACCTGACGCAATCGCTAGGACTCTGGGCCGTCGCCCGGATGGGGCATTGACCTGCTGCTTCATTGAGTCAGAAGACATCTTCATGGCTTTCGTAAACTTCGCACCCACTCCTTCTGCGGACTGAGCACGCTCATGATCCACATTGGAACCTTCCAGAGCACGTATATTGGTATGGCGACTAGCGTGCCGAAAGGCACTACTCCCCGGGCCGCAACCAACCATCCGGCCAGGACTGCTACGGCCAAGCCCGCGAGCGCGCTCGCGCTGATCCAGAAAGCCAACCAAAAGCCAGTGAGCCAGCCTAGTCCAGCTGCGCCGGTCGCCATGGCGACAACAATCATTGCAAGCAGCGACAGCGGCAACACGGCCAAGTCAACCGCAAGGGCCAACAGCTGCAAGTTGGCCGTCGCGACGGCGCGAAGCAACAGGCGAGGCACGACGCCAAACACTGCCCCCAAGTGGCCGTGCTCCCACCGCTTGCGCTGGGCCTCAGCAGCGCTTCCCGCCGCTAGGCGTCCGGTTACGCGAGCACCATCCACATACATCGCCCCCAGGCGCATTTGAGCCAAGTCCAGGCCGATCTGCATGTCTTCAACGATGTTGCCACTAGCCAAGTGCAACTGACGGATAGCGTGCCACGGGACGGCAAAGCCGGAACCCGTAACTTGACACGGCAGCCCTAGACGCCTCATGCCCCTGGCTCTGGCAACGTTGCGCACACGCACGGCGAGTGCAGATACGTAGTCGCGGGGACGAGGGTCTTCTGGCAGTTGCATCACGTATCGTGCTTGCGCCGACCTGCCGGAGCGCTGCACTTCTGCCATCAGATGATGCAGCGCATTCTCTGCGACTTCGCAATCGGCGTCGATGATTACGACACAGTCGCCCGCAAATCCCGCTGCCTCCAAGTGACGCACACCAGCGTCTAGTGCGTAGCCCTTGCCCCGACGCTCTGCATCGTGACGCTCCAACACGCTCGCCCCTGCATCTAGAGCAATGGCGGCGGTTTGGTCGGTGCAGTTGTCAGCGACGACAAGCACCTGGTCACCTTCTGCCAACTGCGGCATCACCGTCATAAGCGCTTGCCCCAGCACCTGCTCTTCGTTGTGAGCAGGAATGAGCACGCACAATGTGCCACTACGTTTTGGAGCAACACCACGCAACGCCGAGCGAACCCCAACTAACGCCGCCAAGCATTGAACGAGCAACACACCTACGGGTGCCAACGCTGCGACGGATGCGATGACGGCCACATATCGCCACCACTCAATCACAGAGGATCTCCATATCGTGGGGCCGGCGCCCTGGCACACTGGTCGCTGCTAGCATCGCTTCGTTCGGATCGCCGTGCGGGTCGCAGGAAGCTCCCGCCCCGAGGTCAAATCAGTAGTCGTGCGGAAGAATACATCGCCCCTCCTCTTTCGTGGCGTGCGATTGCTGGAACAAGCAAGCAATCCAACAAGCCCCACTAAGAACGCATGCTGACCGGGGTAAACCTCAGCTCAATTGCGAGTGCCATGCGCCCCTTGCTAATGACTGCTCAGCACCTCTACTCAGGCGGCCGATACTTTGAAACCACCGCCCGCAAGCCGGCGACAGCAAAATGAGCCAGCTACGAGGCTAGGCCCGGCCACCGCGCCGCAGAACGGCACCCAACACCCGCTTCCACAAAGCTCGGCGCCCCACTGGAAACCACTGATCGATCCGAGCCTTCGTCGCACTATCCAACGCTAGATCCGCAGCCAGCAGGTTCTGACGGATCTGAGCCTCGCTGCTAGCACCGCAGATGGCAGAAGTGATACCCGGCTGCGACATGACCCAGGCCAAGGCCACTGCGGCAGGATCTTGCTGCGAGTTCTGGCACCAAGCCACGAACGCCCGAACACTCTCAACAATCGCCGGCTGAAGGAATGGCTCGAGCCAAGATGACTCCGCGGCGCGGCTACCCGCCGGCACGCCATCCAGATATTTGCCAGACAGCACGCCGCCACCCATCGGACTGAAGGCGACCAATCCCATACCAAGCTGTTGGCAAACCGGAACGAGGTCGTCCTCGACCCCACGGACCAACAGACTGTATTGAGGTTGCTCGACGCGCGGCGGCGCAACGCCAAGCTTCTGTGCAAGTCGATGCGCCTCGCGCAACGTCGAGGGTCGCCAGCAACTCGTTCCCCAAGCCCGGACCTTCCCTTGCTGCACGAGATCGCCCATGGCTTGCACGGTTTCGAGCAGGGGCACACTCGGATCTTCACGGTGACAGAAATAGAGATCTAGATGGTCGATGCCCAAACGCGCCAGGGTGCCATCAATCGAAGCATGAATGTGGCGCCGCCCGAGACCGCGATCACTCGGCCCATCACCCATCGGCCAGAACACCTTGCTGCTCACGACGAGGCGGTTCCGATCGGTTTCCTGCAAGAAGCGCCCAACAACTCGCTCTGCCCCACCATCGGCGTAGACGTCCGCGAGATCGAGGAACGTGACACCACCATCAATCGCAGCATGCAGGATGCGCGCCGCTTCCGCATCGGCGACGCCTTCGCCCAAAGTGAGCCAGCCCCCAAGGGCCAGGCTAGAGATGTTCAACTCAGTGCCAGGTATCGATCGGTAGTGCACGCGCAGACCATACCGCGGCGCACTATTTGGGCGCACTGGCTATGCACCGATTGCGCCCGCCCGAGCGACGCCGAACCCAAGCCTCAATCCCGCCGCGATCAACAGACAGGCCGCGGCCTCGAACCCCCAACACACCGCCTCGCTAAAGACCGTCGCCAGTCCTGGCACCAACCGACCCGCGACGAGCAACAGCACTAGAATGAGACCACTAATAGCCAACTTCTTGCCACGATCGAGGTCGCGGTCACGACGCACCAAGGTCACGGTGCCACCGACCGCAACGCTGGCCATCAACAGCAACAAGAGCACCTTTACGACGAGTCGGTGCTGACGCAAACCCAACCACGGATCGAGCATGTCCACGCCCCACCGCACAGCCAGCAAGAACACCATCTGCAGATCGACGACCTTGTCGATCGCAACCGCCGCGCAGTAGATCAACACCACATACCAGGCTCCGCGCCGACTAGCGGGCAACCGCCAGACCAACCGCAGCGACACGATCCCTAGCACAGCCCACACAACAAGAGTGACGGAGTCGCCGATTGGCGATTCGACCATGCTCGGCACGGGTATCGCGCTAGCCAACAGTAAAGACGTCGCCATGCAGGTTTCCCAATTCAGAGTTCGTCCGGATCGCTGCGCCGGTGAAGAGCAACCAAGGCAACCGCGCCAAAGCAACCTTCAGCCAAGTATCGCACTGGCTGTTGCAAGAACCACTGCGGGACGAAATCGTCCAGCGACATCGTCTCAACCAATAACAAGGTGCCCTGCATCCCTAGACCAACGCTACACATCAGTGCGGCAGGTTCACGAATGGCCCGGCGCACCCTACGTGCAGCCACAAAGATGAAGAGGATGAGAGCGACCACGAGGACCAGTTTGATCCAGGCGCGATCGCTATACACGCCCGCGCCGCTCAACAACCTGCGTGCGCCTTCCAGCAGAGCGTAGTTCCAACGGCAAGCTCGCACACTGGCAAACACCAATGCCAACGCGCTGCAACCCAACCACACGGTGCGCAAAGTGCACCGCCGTTGCCAAGCCTGCAGTGCGACAACCAACCACATGACGACAAGCAGTAGGCGCACACCCCAGTAGAGGAGGTCGAACATGATGGTCCTACGAGTCGAACGTCAGCAAAATAAATGCGAGCTGCAATGACAACGCGAAGCTACCGAGGCCCAGCAGACAGCCAAGCTTGGCTAGCGGAGCATAGCTATCAGCCAGTAACACATACTGCTCAAGCGCCCCATTCGCCATGCATTGCATTGCCCCAGGGGTTTGCGGCCACATCTCCATGCGCCACAGCCTGCCGCGCCGCTCCGACTCCCGAACACAACGAACTCACAGCATCTAGCCGACCAACGAAGACCGCGACAGTAGCCATCACCACCAATTCGAGGTCCGAAGCCGTGC
>CALCZA010000103.1 GCA_937906475.1 uncultured bacterium | reverse complement strand
CCCCGGAGCAGCGCTCGTCGCAGCCTCAGCTACAGAACAAGCGCGTTGCGACAGCCAGCAGGCAGCGCCTTCAAGCACATGAGACATAGGAGAAACAAACAGCGGCTCGGACCACCCGAAGCCTGACGGCCAAGGTCCTCGCGACAAGCTGGTTGCCGAGTTCGAACCGAGCCACCGCTCTGTCTACTCGGCCGAAACCGACGATCGGTCATTGGTCATCGGTGAACTCGAAGCGACCAATTCGCGATCGAATAGGCTCGGCCGAGTTTGCGGACACTGCGCGCTTACGTTCGAAGCGACCAATTCCGCGTCAAATGGGCTCGGCGCAATTGCCGGACACTGCGGGGCTGCGCCACTCGACGCCAACTACAACGAGATGGGGAAGTGTTGTTGTCGTCGGTGCGGAGAGATAGTTGACGCCGGGCACAAGGCGCTGTACAATGCGAGACGCTGGCGAGAAGGCCATCGCGAGGTGAGTCGGCGGCACTGGCAGCTGATCGGAAAAGTTGATGATGAGCCCTGAGAGAAGAGGTTTTTTCCACCCTGCGTTCGCGGGGTTGATGCTTGCCGCCCTGCTGGTGGGAATTTGGGTGGCTTTGGGCAGGTCACCAGACGCTGTGCCGCTGGAGGTTGAGCGGACGGCTGAGTCTGGACAGGCTAGCCAAGATGGGACCTCGGTTGAATCACCGGCGACTCCGGAGCGAGTCGAGGTTGCAGTTACACCGCCGAGGCCTGAGGCATCGAGCGCTGATGCAGATGTGGAATTGCCGCCGCATCCTGACGACGTGGCCTTGCCGACTATCGGGGGAGAACCGCCGAGTGAACAGCAGAGCGCATACCTCCGGATGCTGGCGCACGCGATGGCAAACGCCGGGATGCCCTGGACCATGCCTGAGGACATTCCCAAGGACTCGTTTGACCTGCTGAACACCTGGACCGAACCAATGCTGACGGAGCGTGCGGATCTCACCAAGCGATGCACTGAAATCGCTCAGCGTGCGGTCAAGGAGCGCCTCGACTCAGGGGCGTACGAAGTGAAAAGGACCACGCCAACCAGCTGGCCGCCGTCAGAGGTTGTCGGCTGGCGATGGGCGAAAGATGCCCGCGGCAAGGATATCGTCTACGTAGTCCGGATTAGGGGCGGGGAGCTGCCCAAGGTCGACTACATGAGGGCAAGGTCTAATGCGATTGATATGGACATGGCCGCGGTGGCCAGAGGTCTCTTTGATCGCCTTGTTAAGAAAGGAGAGTAGAGATGCTTCTGAAATCAATCGGTGCGACCGTTTTGGTCGCAATCGCCTCGATCCCGTTCGCCAACTGCATCTGCTCGTTGGAGGGGACCCTCGGAGGGCCGCACAAGGGGAAGTTCGAGGTCGACTTCACGGCCAACCCCAATCCCCTGCCGGGTCAGGCTCACGGCTCGGTGGCTTGCAACGCTTCCTGCCAGCCTAACGTAGCAGCTCGCTGCAAGGTCAACGGCACGCTGGCCATCACCAACAACTCCTCCTGGAGCGTGACGGTGAACTGGAAGGGGCAGACTGGTGGCACGCCAATCCCCGGCGGCGGCGGCACAGGCCAGTTCGAGACTGGCTACGTGACGCTCGCATGCGGTGACTCCAAGGACATCAACTTCGACGCGGGGTCCGACGGTGTCGTGGCCCACTATCAGTGGAAGTGCAACTCGTGTGCAACTCCGCCGGATGGGGCCTGATAGGTCAGTCGAGCAAGCACTTCAGCGAGTCTGAGACCAGAAGGCTTCAGACTTGCTGGTCCTGGTTGGCTCCGTTTCGTGGCAGAGCCAAGCCCAGGAGATGCAGCAGCACGCGAGAGCATCGCGTGCTGCTTCGTTTTGGGCCAGCTAACCCTTCGGTGAAGCCGCGGCGGTTGGCTAGATGTAACCGTCGCGTGACGCACAGGTCGTCGGCGTAGCGCTCACGGCCCGCCGCTTGCTGCCTGCCGGCGCTACTGCGCCCTGGCGAAGTGATCGCGCACGTGGTATCCGAAAACTCCACCGCGCTGCGGCTGCAAGAGTTACGTCAGCCACTTGAATGCCGATGATTCGGCCAGATGGTCGACAACTTCCCCCTGAGACTCCTGCTCGCAACGTTCGCTGGCTGGGTGAATCGTCAGCAAGCGATGGTCATCGATTACCTCGTCGAAGAGAACCGCGTGCTCAAGGAACGCCTTGGCAACAAGCCGATCCCACTGACCGACGACCAGCGGCGACGCCTGGCAGCTAAGGGCAAGCCACTCGGACGACGACTACTCGCCAAGTTTGCAACCATTGTCACACCGGACACGATCCTGAGATGGCACCGCAAGCTAGTTGCTCAGCATCACACCTATCCGCACAACAACCGCGTTGGTCGACCTGGACTCATGAAGTCCATCCGCGAACTGATCGTTCGTATGGCGACCGAGAACGCTGGCTGGGGCTACCTGCGCATACAAGGCGAGCTAAAGAAGGTCGGGCACAACGTTGCGCGCACGACCATCGCGAACACGCTCAAGGCCAACGGGATTGCACCGAGTCCTAATCGACCAACATCGTGGAAGACGTTCTTGAAGTCGCACGCTGACGTCATCGCAGCCGCCGACTTCTTCACGGTCGACGTGTGGACGAAGAGCGGGCTGGTCACCCACTACGTGCTGTTCGTCATCCACCATGCGACGCGCGCAGTCGAGATCGCTGGCGTCACAACCAACCCTGACGGCAACTTCATGGCACGGGTTGCACGCAACCTGACCGACAACGTCGACGGCTTCCTGCGCAACATGAGTTACCTGATCCTCGACAACGATCGCCTCTTCACCGCCAAGTTCTGCGGCATCCTCGAAGACGCAGGCGTGAAGGTCGTGCGCACCGCGATTCGAGCACCTAACATGAATGCTTTCGCGGAACGCTGGGTGCAAACTGTGAAGCACGAGTGCTTGAGCAAGCTGATCTTGTTCGGTGACCGACACCTTCGCCGGGTGCTCAGCGAATTTGCGGATCACTATCACCAAGAGCGGCCACACCAGTCGTTGGACAACAACCCGATCCAACCACAGCCCAGTAACCAGCCGAATGAGGGCGAGATCGTCGCTGACGAGCGACTTGGCGGGCTGCTTCGCAGCTACCGCCGCGTGGCCTGACGGCCCAAGTGCTCGAAAGCATTCGCAGGCGCGTGACTCACCCGAGCTACCGCTCTAAAATCTCGGCCGGAGCCGACGAGAGTTCCTTGGTCACCAACGGCTCCGAAATGGCCAATTGGCTGCAAAACGGGCTCGGCCTAGATTTTGGATAGGGCGCCATTGAGCGCATCCAGGAGCTTCTGAGTCACCCGGATGCCCGAGTGACCCAGGTCTGCGCAAAGCTCACTCCACCAAGTAACGATCCATAGCCGCATTGACAGCAATCATGATCTCGGTCTCAGATGCAGCGGGCAGCGACACGTTCTCTCTGAAGAACTGAACTATCCCTGAGTAGACCTCCATAGCAGTTGCGTAATACGCTTGTGCTGCAAAGGTGGTTTGCGGCATGCGAGCCAAGTCGCCTAGGTAAATACGGCTATCTCCGCCGCGAGTTGCATGACAGAAAGTCCCCTCGCAAACATCGCGATCATTGAAGATCTTGGTGTCCTTCAGAGAAGCTTCAATCTGCGTCTTCGAAGCGCCCAAGTCTTCAAGCGTCTTCCGTAGCTCGGCGAGCCTTTTGTCGGTCTCCGCTTTCTCCTCCGGGCTCTTGGAGTCATTGAAAGTCGAATACTCAATGAACCGAGCCTCACCCCGATCGATCATGAAGTTGAGTTCTTGGCTAGAGACCTCATGCGCTGCATTCTTCAAGTGGCGTAGCACGGGTCGCTTTGCAGCCAACCAGTGCTCCAGCACCGATCGGCGAGACGGGGGGATGTAATCGTCAGTAGGATTAAGACGCTTGTTTCGAAACAAGCCAGCAACATCAAGGAGGTCATCCCGAGTCACCGACTCAGCAAGCCGAAAAGACGTGCGCTCATACTCGGCCCATTGGCTGTCCCCAGCAGGCACCTGTCCGTCCTCTGCGGGCACAGGCACCGCGGTTCGCTGCGGCAAGGATTCCTTAGCACTCTCGAACGAAGGAGAGGTAACTGCTTGCGCTACCGCTTTCTCAATCACCTCCATGTTCTCTTTGAATTGAGGATTACTTGTGCGCAGCAACTCAGATATCCGCTCGTTTTCACGATCCGCCCACCAGCCTACGCTGTAGCCGTAAAGTGACACTCCGCCGAATCCAAGAACTACGAAGGTTGCCGCCAGGACAACCTTCCTGGCCGTAGAGCTGCCTGAACTTGGCCGCACGTTCGTAATCTTGCTCATCGTGTGTTAGCCCTCACCGCCCGATTATGGACATACTCCATCGCCGCAGTCTCCAGCACCGCACCGTTTAATGTAGGTCATCCAAACTCCGGTCCCACTGCAATCGGTCGACGTATACACCAATTGGGTTCCACCCTGCGCTTTGTTGCAGTTCTTTAGGTCGATAACAACCGTGGCTGCGGTTGTTTGGCAGGGCCCACCGCCAACCACTTGGTAGCTCCCTCCAGCTACAGCCGTGGCCGTTACCTTGCAGTGGTTGGTGGCGCAATTATCATCTGAGTTGCATTTGCAGTAACCGGGGCTCGATGCCTCGCCTGATACGTTCCAGGTGCCCGCGATGGTCGAAGTCACCTGACACACTACTTGATCGGCGCAGGCAATCACAGGTGGCGCTGTCACCATGGGGGCGAGCATGCTAGAGCCCATGCCCAAGAGTAAAGATCCTAAAGCCAGCTTCATCGGTTTCTCCTCTGTGCCCGTTGTCGGAGGGTGCCCAGGAATCCTGGCCTAAGTGGCCTAGGCTCCGATCAACCCCAGATCAAAAACTTAGCCCCCAGTCTCCGTATGTCAATCGAAATCGCGAATTGTGGGCAGACGGTCGCGGCCGGAGGACTCCCCCACCTTCAAGGTCAGCTACTGAGCGGGTCACCACACTGGAGCGGTCACAGATGATGGTGGTTCATAAACGAACCGTGGTCTGCGCAATCTAATCGAGTTCAGAGCTAGCAGCCCGTTGAGAAAGGGGTAGTTAGCTTCCTCGAGCGCGTGCCAGGCGCAATTATTGAAGAGGAGTTGCCGGATGCACCACCAAGAAGCGTTGCCGCTACTCACCGCACTCGCTTCGTGCGACAACCGCGACGCTACTCGACGAGGCGGGGTTCCAATCACGCGCATCCAGGATGCTGCTTGGACACAAAGACATTCGGGTCACGCAAGCTTACATCAAGCTGTTGCGAGACACTCGGAAGAGTGCGTCACATGACATGCCCTGTGACGGAGTTTTCTGGGCACTGAACGTATTCGTACCGCGCGGTTTTTGGATATCCCCGCGGTCGTCACCGGCATCATCCGCATCCTACTGTGCGATGCCCCAAACAAGCAACTCGACCTTTATGCTTCCCTGCATACACGCATTTGCCAGGCGGGGATCAGTCCTTGGGGATCAACACCCAAGAGTTCGTTGCCGGAGACAGCACGGCCATGACCCTGGAGCCAGGCTGCAGCAGGCTGCGTAGCTCCCGCTCGAATTCGGGCTCATCCAAGTCCCAAACTGAGGCATTGCGGTCAGCAAGCCACGCCTGCGCATGTCGAATCCAGATTCCTCCGTGTTCCAA
>CALCZA010000102.1 GCA_937906475.1 uncultured bacterium | reverse complement strand
CCAGGCTGTGCCAGGTTGTGCCCGAGAGCATTGCACACTCAGTTGCACACTCGGGCCTTGAGCACCGCGCCACAATGTTCCTTCGGGTCGCAAACACGATGACGACTCCCGCACCTCGGGCTTGCTGACAAGTCCGTGAGCGGCGAAACTCATCCTTGCGGCATGACGAACAAACGATGGGCACCCCAGGACCTTCTCTGGCCTCTCAACGAAGCCGAGACCAAGCACGCGCCCAAGGATCTGTACGTCGCGGGCAATCGTGATCTGCTTCGCGCTGGCCCGACCGTTTCGATCGTTGGATCGCGCAAAGCCAGCGGCGAGGGTCTCGCGCGGGCTGCCAAGCTGGCTCGACTTCTTGTCGAGCGTGGGGTCATCGTCGTCAGCGGCCTGGCTGAAGGTATCGACACCGCCGCACACCGCGCCGCGATCGACAGCGATGGCAAGACAATCGCCGTGCTTGGCACGCCACTCGACCAGTCTTTCCCTGCGAAGAACCGTGCGCTCCAGCAGGAGATCATGCGCGACCACCTCGCCGTCTCGGAGTTCGCGAGCGGCACCAAGGTCGGTCGCCACACATTCCCGATGCGAAACAAGACGATGGCGCTGATTTCAGACGCCACCGTGATCATTGAGGCCAGCGACGGGAGCGGCACGATTCACCAGGGATGGGAGGCAATCCGACTAGCACGGCCGCTCTATCTGACGAAGTCGCTCATCGACAACGAGACACTGGAGTTCCCTCGCAAATTCTCAGACTACGGCGCCGAAGTTCTGACCGAACAGTCGCTCGACGACCTGATCCGCATGCTTCCGAATGGACGACGTGAAGTCCCCGACGAGATCCCCTTCTGAAATCCTGTTCGGGTCGCTGCTCGTCTACGCTCCGCAAGGGACGTCCACAGAGTCCGTTCAATCGCAGCAGGTCGCACGGCATATCAAAAACAGCCGCGCATCCCACGTCGAACGCGTCGGGCTTCGCATCGCGGAACAGATCGAGACCGGCATGTTCGGCGACCTACTCGGCACACAGGTCACCTTGGTGCCCGTTCCGCGGAGTTCGCCAACCGTTGAGCACATGCACTGGCCAGCCCTCAGGATCTGCTCGGAGCTTGAGAAGCGGGGCCTTTGCAAGTCGGTGGAACGCCTGCTTGAGCGACACACCTCGGTCGCCAAGAGCGCACTAGTCAACAAGGGGGCAAAACGTCCGTCCCCCGCCGATCACGAAGCCTCACTTCGCTGCCTCAACGAACTCGTGCCTGCACCCGCTAGCATCACCCTTGTCGACGATGTTGTGACACGCGGCTCGACCCTGCTCGGCTGCGCGTGGACGCTCGCGGCACGGTTTCCCGATGTGCCGATTCGTGCACTGGCCGTCATCAGGACAATGAGTAAGCAGGAGATCACCAACATCCTGTCACCCATCGAATCGGGGAGGATCTACTTGCGCAGAGATCAGCCGCGACGCGAGCCGTAGCGACAAAATGCTGCCCAGTCACATTCCAGTGGTGATGCGACTCGCGACTCGACGGGCTGCTACACATGGGTAGCAACTCGGCCGTCACCATGGGGCAGATTTGGAGCACGGCATCGTGGGCGATTGTGTTGGCTGCCGATGGCTTTTCAGACAAGAAAGAGGTCGTGGGCGGATTGCCCGATTGGATCGGCAAGCGCGCGAAGTAGGCAGCATTCGCAGTGGACGCCCCACCGCCGGTGCCGCGCATGCGCTACGTTGCGGGCATGAGTTCCGGAAGATTGGTTAGCCAGCTAGGCGAAATTGGGATTGCGGCCCTGGCGCTGGCGATCGTGCTTGGTACGAATGCCGTCGCACAATCGGATGCGCCGGGGCCGGCGCCAACTGGCCAAGATACGCGCGTGATCTGGAAGTATGCGCCCAAAGGCAGCAGTTTCAACGCCGTCACCGTTAGCAAAGGCACGGTGTTCGCTCTCGATCGCGAGGGCAAGGTGCACGCCATCGATGCGAAGACCGGCAAGGTGCAATGGACTAGTGGCGACGACATCCCAATGGGGTATGGGTTTGGCTTGACGGTGTCGCCAAACCAGATGTTCCCGGCGCTATTCGTTGGCTGTGACAAAGGCTTCTACGCGCTCGATCGCAACAGCGGCAAGAAGCTGTGGCACACCGCGATCGATCTGGGCGTTGCCGGGCCGGCTTGCACCAACGCTGCGGTCATCGCAGGGGCCTGGGACGGCAAGGTCTACGCCTGCGCGTTGGCCACGGGCAAGATCCTGTGGGAGCACGAATACCTCGAGGACGCGCCAGACGATCCACCCGGCTTGGATGGCAACAACGCGCGCTTGCGCGGCCGTCCGGCGCGGCCGCGCACGGCGACGACCGACGGCAAGATGGTCCTTCTATCGATCTTTGATCAGTGCCGCGCGTTGGCACTCGATGTCTCGACCGGCAAGCGCCTGTGGTCCTACAACACGAAAGGGTGGATGTATGGCACGCCGTCGATCGGGCCGAACAACGTATTTCTTGGTAGCCAGGACGACCACCTCTACGCCATCGACAAGGAGATGGGCAAGTTGATGTGGAAGGTCAAGACTGGTGCTCGCGTTGAGGGTGGTGCCACGTCGACCGAGCGCTTTGCCTACTTTGGCTCGTGCGACTCGCATCTCTATGCCGTCGACCAAACCGTCGGCCGGGTGGTTTGGAAGTACGCGACCGAAAAGGATCCCATGAGTGGCGGGCCGATCTACAGCCGGCCGGTTGTGATCGAAGACACGGTCTATCTCGCTTCGTTTCACGGCAAGGTCTACGCCGTGAATCGCAAGTCTGGCGAGTTGCTGTGGAAGTTCCAGCCGTTGGCGAAGTCCGAGATCAACAGCGACCTCGTGCTCGAAGGTGACCGCATGTTCTTGACGACGCGCAAGGATGGCAAGCTGGGGGAGGGGGAGAGCGCCGTTGTCGCGATTCGATGGAAGTGAAGAGCACCCGCGCCCTTGTTGTTGCGGTCGCGCTGCTTGCCGTTTGTTGCTGGCGGGGCCCCCGTGATCCGTATACGCGGGCTCCCGCGGTGCCTCGTGGTGCGGCAGTGCAGCACGGCGATAATCCCATCGGTTCGGGAGCGGCTGCGACCAAGGATCCGGTTGCGTCGACCGTGGACCAGCAACCGGTCGACCGCGTGTCGGTGGCGTGGAATCCAAAAACTGGATCGCGCTCCGGCAGCAAGAGTTACATCGACGGCTTCAAAACCGATGATTCGGCACAATGGACGACAACTTCATACGAGGCTCCTGTCGCCACCGGTCATCAAGTACGGCGGCGCAAGATGCTCGTCACATTCGAGAGGTAATGCGAC
>CALCZA010000101.1 GCA_937906475.1 uncultured bacterium | reverse complement strand
CCACGTGCTTGAAGAATGGACGCGAAACGAAGTGCTGACATGACGCGGCCAGCATACCTCGCGTCGCCAGCACTTGGCCGCGGGCTTACCCGCAACTACCGCAACCGCCGTCCGGCTTGCAAAGCCGCGCTTCAATTTCCTTCGACGTCTTTGTGATCGATAAGCCACCGAGCGCCGTGCAGCGAAGTTCGCGGGCCATGTTCTCGCTGATCTGGCGGTGGGCGTCGAGCACCTCATCGAGTGGAATCAGATGCAGGTAGCCACTGAGTGCAATGTTGGCCGATGCGATGGCGTTGGCAGCGCCGGCGATGTTGCGACCGAGGCATGGTGCTTCGACGCGGTTGGCGATTGGATCGCAGACGAGGCCGAGAACGTTTTGTAGGGCGTGGCTAGCTGCACCGAGTGCTTGCTCGGCATTGCCGCCAGCGAGTTCGACGAGCGCGGCTGCGGCCATCGCGGCGCCGGCGCCGGTCTCTGCTTGGCAGCCGCCGACTTCGGCGGCGAAGCTGGACCGCGTCGTGACGAACACGCCGATCAACCCGGCCGCCAACATCGCGCGAAGGGTTTGGTCTTCGGTGGCGTCCATCGCTTCGGCGGCGGCGACGCAGGTTGCCGGGAAGGTTGCGCACGAACCAGCTGTTGGCGCGGCGACGATGACGCCCATCGAACTCTTGACCTCCATCAGCGCACTGACGTAGAGGATCGCCGTGTTGAGGATGCCGCCGTCGTGCAACTTGCCTGCCTTGAGCATCTCGGCGAAGCGATGACTCTGCTGCGGCAAGATGCGATCGTCATAGCTCGTGCCCGCAAGGCCGATTTGGATGCCGTTCTTGATGATCCCGTGGATCTTGCGCATCTGCTCGATCACCTCGGGTTCGTCGATGCCACCGCGCGCTTTTTCGTAGTCGAGAGCGAAGTCCGACAGCTTGCGCGTCGTGGCGTCACCGCTTGCCACCATCTCGCTGGCGTGCAAGAACGGCACCGTGAGTCCCTTGCTGGAGCGCACTGGCAATACGGCACGCATGTAGCGCACGCGCTGCACCGCTGGCAGCGTTGCGAGGGTTGCCTCGTCGACGCAGCGCTGCGCGTTGACGATCACCATCGCCGGGTCATTGCCGGCGAGGTGCACTTCGTCGGCGAGGTCCGTCAGTTTGGCGCGCACTGTGGTGCCATCACCGTCGACTTCTATCACCGTGACGTCGTAGTCGCCGAATAAGCGCACCTTGGTGCCGTCGATCTCAATGACTTCGATCATGCCGCCACCGGTCGAAATGGCGATTAGGCGGTGCTCGACGTCGCCCTTCCACAGCGTCAGTCGGTAGGTGTTTGGATGCGCGTCGTTTAGTTCGAGAATGCGGATCTCTAGTTCAATGCCGGCGGCTTTCAGTGCCGCGCCCGACTCGGGTAGCCGTTCATCATCGGCGGGCCAACCTAGCAACCCGCCAAACAGCCCCATGTCCGATCCTTGGCTTTCGTGCGTCGTCGCCAGCGAACCCATCGTGTCAAACTCGACCAGCACGCGGTCGGGATCGCCGCCGCAGAGATCGCGTGCCATGCCGCCAATGCGCACCGATGCGGCCGAGTGCGAACTCGACGGTCCGCGCATGACGGGGCCGACGACGTCGTTGAAGATGCTCGGCGGTAGGTTCGTCGTAGCCATTACAGTTACTTGTAGTGGTGCGGCGGGTGCGGCACGACACCGAGCTTAGGGTAGTTGAAGCCGCTCTTCAGTGGCTTGTAGTCGCCGACGATGTCGACGCAACTGTTGGCGTCGATTTGGTCTTCGAGTTGCAGGCACCAGTAGATGGCATTGGTGTTTAAACGGCGGTATCCGGCGCTTTGGTGGTCTCTGGCGCTACCCATCGTGACTTGGAACACGCGGGCGGTCTTGCCCTCGTTGCCGGTCCACGATTTGGTCCACGCGATCGGCAGCGCTTCTTTTTTGGTGTTGGGTTCGTCGGTGGGGTTGAGGCCGACGAGTGGTTGACCGAGCAGTAGCGCGGTGCAGTTCTCTGGCAACGACTTGTCCTCGCCGTAGGTGCGGTAGACGTCGGACGGGCCGAAGACATCGGTGACGCCGCGCAGGATCGGGTGGTCCTTGTTGGCCTTGACCACGATGCCGCGCGTTGCTTCGCGGTGCCAACCGCCGTGGTGCCCACGGAACGATCCGCCGAGCACGTCCTCGCCAAAGCGCACGCGCTTGCCGTCTAACTTATAGTGGAAGTCGCCGCGGAAGCCGTGGTTGGCAGTCCGGATGCCGAAGATCGGTTTGCCCGAGTCCAGATACTTCATGACGTGCGCGGCTTGCTCGTCCGGCAACGTGATGAAACGGTGGAACAGGATCATCAGGTCCGCCGACGCGAGGTGCTCGAGTCCGGGGATGTCGTGAAACATCTCCTTGTCGTCTGGTCGCGTCTTCTGGGTTGGATCGACCATGCCGTTCTTCTGTGCGAACAGCACCGTGCAGTCGAAGCCGTGATGCGTCGATAGCATGCGGGCCATCATCGGCAGCGCTTGTTCGGATCGGTATTCCTGCTCGGCAGAAACCAGCACGACATGCTTGCCAGAACCCGGTAGATCCTTGCCGTCAACATCACTGGCGCCGGAATAGGTCAGCCACTTCGGGCTGTCAGGCACGGGATGCGTTTGGGCAACGCACGCGGAAGCCACCGTGATGACGGCGAGAGAGATAGCGGTGCGGAGGTTCACTTCGGGATCCTGTTCAAGGTGTAGTGGGCAGTGGTGTGGACCAGCGGTTCGTTACCCGCCGAGAATACGCCAGTGAAGTCGAAGTCATGCACATGGCCTTCGACGAGGCCAGAGACGGTGAGCATGACGGAACGACCATCTGCTGATGGTGTCGCGTGCGTGGCTTTAGGGAAGGTCTCGTCGACCTCGGGACTGCCGTAGAACTTCTGGTAGATGTGCGTGAAGCTACGCAGTTTGTAGTTGGCGATGTCGCTGGCGGATTTGGGGTCGACAGGGTTTGTGAACGTGATCTCAAACCCGGTTTTCCGGGCTGAGATCGTGTGCACCTCAAATGGCGTAGATCCCGTCCATTCCAGCCTTTGAAGCAGATACTTGCGGTTGCCTCTGACCGGCCAACCGCGGTTGGTGCCGCCCGTTACCAAGTAGCCCTTGTCGCTGAACTCGACCGCGAGGATGCCCGTTGCGAGGCCTTCGCGGAACGGGTAGCACGCGCCTTGCCAGACGCCGTCGACCAGTTCGGTCGTCGCCCGCATGACGATGCTAAGGCTGTAGTCACCGACGAACAGTTGGTCTTGGAACGGACCGAACTTTCCGTTCGATCGATCCGGCCGGAACGCCGTGATCGATTGTCCCATGCGGCGGTATGGGAACACGACGGCATACGGCACGAGTTGCTCGATGCGCTTCGCTTCGTCGTAGAGCCTGGACTGGTTCTTCGGTTCGAGTGGTCTCGGGCCGAGTAGCTTGCCGAGTGGCAGGTCGTAGCCGTCGAAGCAAACGGGGTGACCCATGAAGCCGCCCGGCTTCAAGTGCTTGAGCGAGCACGAACCATTCCACGGGCCTTGGCTCTCGATGTAGAACATCTCGCCGTGTTCGTTGGCCGCGACGCCACCGGCCGAACGCACGCCGGTTGCGATCGGGATCGTCTTGCCGTCGGCGGTGATCTGGAACGCGAAGCCGCGGTAGGGGGCCTTGTAGTAGTACGACGCCGACAACCCGAGCGCGACGTAGACGCTGCCATCGGGTTGCACCGGCGAACCCCACGCGAACTCGTGGTAGTGGCCAAAGCCCCACGCGTCGCTCAGGCACGTGAACGAGTCGGCGCGGCCGTCGTTGTCCTTGTCGGCGATCGCGGTGACCTCGGTTTGTTGGGTCGCATAGAAGACGCCGTCCTTGTAGCCCAGGCCTAGGACTTCGTCCAAACCGCTCGCAAAGCGATGAATATGCGGTTTCGGCAGTGGTTCGAAGCATCCGCTGACAATCAGAATCTCGCCGCGCCGGGTGCCAACTGCCAGTTTGCCTTCGGGCAGAATGCAGAAACTGCCGACTTCGAGTTGCGGATCAACTGGTAGCGGCAAGTCGATGACGCGGTAGTGCTTGGCCTCGGCGTTGGCCGTGCCCCACATGTTGCCGAGTTCTTGCGCGCTCGTGGTGGCCGTGAGGCAAAGCGCGACGAATGTTGATGTGAGTAGGCGCATTACTTGCCCTCCTTATCCCAGGTGTAGGTCAGCTTGACTTCCGTCGGATCATTCTCGAACGGCACCGAGAGCCGCACCTCCTTCTGTTCGCCTGCTTGGATGATTACTGCGAAGTGGTTGCCGGTGTCGATGATTAGCGACTTGCCGATGCGGACCCTCAGTTTGTCGATCGGAACGACATTCTTGTGGCGCGCGATCAGGAACTGCATCTGTTTCCTTTCGCCGCGAATCACGAGTGTTCGAACGAGTTGCGTGCCGTTTTCGAGGATCTGTTCACGCGGCGTGTCTTCGATCGTGAGGTCGCCGGATGTGTAGCGAAACGTCGGACGTTGTTGTGCATCGAGTTCGTAGCCAAGAAACTGGTCGCCGCGTTCGCGTCTGGTCGCCTTCGACCAAGGTTGGTTGTCGCTTGGCGAGCGGAATGCCGGCCCATTCGCGAGCATCGTGCGGTCGCGACTCAAGATGTGTGCTTGGCCACTGCCTTGCCCGGTCCAAACCGGCCTCGCATCGATGAACCGGCCCCACCAGATTTGGTTGAGACCCAGGTTCTCGGCATCGAACGTGATGTTGACGCCGCCCGGATAGCCGACGCTGATGCCACGCTTACCAGTTTCCTGCACGCTGCGTCGCAGCATGACGGCTTCGTCCGTGACCTTCAGTTCGATCGCCGGATGGCTCATGCCGCGCGGTTTTCGCACGTTGCGACCCTTGGCTAGGTAGTGCCACATCGCGTCAATTTGTTTCTGTGGATCGCCGTCGGCGATCTCCGGGCGCGTCGATTTGCCGTCGGGATAAAACTGGGGCATGAGCGTCGCCGACTTGAACTGGAACGGGTGGCGCATGAAGCCCGCAAACCATTCTGGCCGCAATCGTTTGCCAGTCGAATGCACAAGGTCGATGGCGCTCATCGCTCCGGCTTGTTCACCGGCGAAAACGTGGCACGTGATGCAGTTCATGCCCTTGTCGCCGACAAGTTCGCTGCCGAGGTTGGTGATGACTTCGGCTTCCTTGCGCGGCTTTGGCAGGGGCGCGACCGGGAAGTCCGGCACCTTGTCGACGGCGGTCAGGGCGCTGTGCAGTTCGGTTGCGAATCCATCGCCGAAGCCCGGCATGCGAGTGACCAGATAAGGACGTTCGAGTTGGCCGTGCGCGATGCTGTTGTGCAGCCATTCGTCTTGCAACTTCGAACCGATACCGGTCAAGGTCGGTGGCAAACGCCCGTCTTGTCCGATGCTCGCGTCGCGGGTCGTGAAGTCGTCTTGTCGCATCGCCATCGTGTTCACTTCACCGCGAACGTGGCACGCGAAGCAATTGCGCGACGCCATTAGCTGCTGCACGCGTGCTTCGGGTGCGAGAGGTGTCTCGAGTGACGCCAACGCGGCGCGCAAGTCGTCGATCTGCTGCTTGCTCAGTGAGTAGTGTGGCCACTCACCGACTTGACCTGAAAGACATCCCTGACTGCTGTCTGCATCTGGTAGCGGCTGTGCTGCTACTACCCTCAGAGTGTTACTGTCCCCTGGCCGCGTGGAGTTGGGCTGGGCGTGGCAGTTGACGCAGCCAAATCGGGCGAAGTGGATGTAGCCGGCGGTTACCTTGTCGTCATCGACGTCAGTGGCCTGCGGTAGCGGGCTCCCGCTTTGCTGCAGCATGTGGTTCGCCAGGTCGAATGCTTCCGCTGGCGACAAGGCCATCGCTGGCATGCGATCGGCAGGCCGCGCCTCGTGCGGATCGAGCAAGAATGCTTGCAGTGAGCTGACCGTATATTTTTGCGACTGGCGATGGCGCGAGTCGGTGGTGGCGAAGTGGCAGCTCTTGCAGCCGATCGTTTCGTATAGCTTCGCGCCGCGTGTTGCTGCGGCGGAATCAATCTGGGTCTTGCTGGGTGCTGAGCTCGCGTTCGAACGGAGATAATGTGCAAGCTCGTCGGCGGTGCGATCTAGTTCCGTGCCGTTGAGGTGCCTGAGCACGTCCGGCATCGCCGTGCCCGGCTCCAATGCGTGCGGCGAAGCGAGAAACGACTTCAGATACGATGCCTGTAGGCGTTCGCCAACCTTCTGAAGATCGGGCGCGGCCCGGTGTTCGATTGCCGTGCTGCCCGGGTCGTGGCAAGCAGTGCAACCCAGCTCGCCGAGCAGCACCCGACCGCGCAGCTCGGACGGGAAGTTCGTGCCGTGCAGGCCCGGAATGACCGGCGCGACATCCGGCCGTTCGATCGTGGGTTGGGAGCAAGCAGTCAGAATTGTGACGATTGCCGCGGCTCCACAGCAGGCAAAGTTCGATCGTCTCAGTCGCACCATGGACGTGAGCATACGTTTGCGCGGCGCGAACCGTAGGATCACGATCCTGATGATGTCGCTGAATCTCTCGCGGGTGGTCTTGTTCGCTAGCTTCTTGTTGCTCGGTGCCTGCGCCGGAGCCCCTGCCGCCGTGCTGGACGGGCCGCTGGTCGTCTCGACATGGCCGTTTGGTCGCCATGCGAATGACAAGGCGATGGAGGCGTTGACCGCCGGAAAATCGTTGCTCGATGCCGTGGAATTGGGCATTCGCGAAACCGAACGTCGCAGTTCGGATGGTTCGGTCGGTCTCGGCGGCCGGCCAAACGCGGCTGGCTACCCGCAACTTGATGCGTGCATCATGGATGGCCCGAGTCGCGACGCTGGCGCCGTGGGCGGCGTGGAGGGCATCGTGCATCCAATCTCGGCGGCGCGTCATGTGATGGAAAAGTCTCAACATGTTTTCCTCGTTGGCGAAGGGGCGCGCTGGTTTGCCTTGGAGCACGGCGTCGAGTCGATTCCGATCGAAGACCTCAAGGCCAAGAAGGACGCATGGGTTGACGGTCATCGCCCGAAGGATGTCGATCGCAACGGCCACGACACGATTGCTCTGCTGATTCGCGACAAGGACGGCCACATCGCTGGCGGTTGTTCAACCAGCGGGGCTGGCGGCAAACTGCCAGGTCGCGTTGGCGATTCGCCGATCCTCGGTTCGGGTCTCTACGTTGACGAAGAAGTTGGTGCAGCGGGTGCGACCGGCATCGGCGAGAACGTCATGCGCTACTGCGGTTCGTTCCTCGTCGTCGAGTTCATGCGCCAAGGCATGCACCCACAGAAGGCGTGCGAAGAGACCGTGCATCGCATCGCGAGCCTCGATCCGCGTGGCTACAAACTCGATATCTGCTTTATCGCTCTCGACAAGATGGGTCGCTACGGCGCCGCCGCGTCGAATCAGCGCTTTCCGTTTGCTGTCGCAAGCAATGGGCGCAGTGTGGTTGTCAATGTGGCGCAAGTAGTGCCGCGCTGATTGGCAGAGACGACTACCCAGCATGTCCATGAGCCAGTTCCTCGTCGCAGCCTGCTCGGTTGCCCCGCCAAGAGAATTGTATCTCTAGCAGACGTGCGCTCACAGGTGACGTGCGGTGTGTCGGGCGGCACACTGATGTTCATGCATGCTCTCCGTCTCGTGTTTGTCGCCGCGCTGTTTCTATCCGCTACGCGGGCGCAGGATCCGGTTGTTAAGTGGCTGGACCAGCACGGAGCCTCTCTCAACGAACTCTACGTTCACCTGCACCAGAACCCAGAGTTGTCGTTCCGTGAACTGAAGACTGCCGCGCGCATGGCTAAGGAACTGCGCGCGGTCGGCATCGAAGTCACCGAGCATGTCGGTGGCAATGGCGTCGTTGGCGTACTGCGCTGTGGTGATGGACCGGTCGTGCTGCTGCGCGCCGATATGGATGCGCTGCCGGTCGCCGAAGAGACGGGCTTGGCTTACGCGTCAAAGATCAAGGCGGAGAGTGCTGACGGTCGCAAGATCGGCATCATGCACGCGTGCGGTCACGACATTCACATGACGTGCTTAATCGGCGTCGCGCGCTACCTGGCCGCCAACAAGGATGCTTATAACGGTACGGTCGTGTTCCAGCTACAGCCGGCGGAAGAACGTTCGGGCGGCATGAATCGCATGATCGCCGATGGCTTGTTGACGCGCTTCCCGCGGCCGGCGCACGCGATCGCGCTGCATACCGCGGCCGACTTGCCGGTTGGCCAGGTCGGCATGCGCGCTGGTCCTTCGATGGCGAACGTCGACAGTTGCGATATCACGCTCTACGGCAAGGCCGGCCACGGGGCCTCGCCGCACATGACGATCGATCCAATTGTGCAGGCTGCCAAGCTCGTGCTCGACCTACAGACGATCGTGTCACGCGAGATCAATCCGATCGATGCATGCGTGATCACAGTTGGTTCGATCCACGGCGGCCAGAAGCACAACATCATCTCGTCGTCGTGCCATCTGCAGTTGACGATCCGCAGCTACACGGATGCCGTGCGTAAGCAGATGCTGGCGGCGATCATTCGCAAGGCCAACGCCGCGGCCCAGTCGGTGGGGGCCAAGCAGCCGACGGTCGAGTTCAGTGAAGGTACGCCGGCGCTACAGAACGACAAGGCATTGACGGCGGCCGTGCGGCGCGGCATCGGGGTTGTGCTCGGCCCCGAGAACGTCGTCGAAATCCAGCCGGCGATGGTGGCGGAGGACTTCGGTCGGTTGCGCGAGCAAGGCGTGCCACTGTGCATGTTCCGGCTCGGCACTATTTTGCCGGCTCGGCTGCGCAAGATGCAGGACAGCGGCAATTTGGCGGTTCTGCACAGCGGCAAGTACTATCCCGACTACCAGCCGGCCATTCGCATCGGCGTTCGGTCGCTGTTGGCGGCGATTGCTGGTGCCGCAGCCAACTAGCTGAGCGCCGCGGCCCGGTGGGGCGAATCAGAGAGCCGCAAGTTTTCGTAAAGCTACGGGGTTAAAGTCGGGGGGGGGACGCTAGCCTCTTCGCCCGTGAACCTCGTCCAGCGCAAGCTGTTGATGAGTGGCCTGGTCGCCGCCTTTGCGGTGCAGACAGCCCTCGTCTATCTCGATGACACTGCCTCCACGTTCGAAGTACTGAGCGAGGATGCGGTGCGTGGTCGCCGTCTCTGGCATGAATACAACTGCCAGAGCTGCCACCAGATCCATGGCTTCGGGGGCTTCCTTGGCCCGGACCTGACTAATGCCGGTAAGCGTTTGACTGCAGAACGGTTAACGGAAGTGCTGACCGTTGGTACGGCGCAGATGCCAGCGTTCCACTTCACCGAGGACCAGCAACTCGACATGGATCAGTTCTTGTTAGAGCTGAGCGATATGGGCGTCGGCGTGCCACGCCGCCACAAGCCGCTCGACCCGTCGGCTGTCATGGCTGGTGTCGATGCGCGCGCGCAGGCCGCGGCGCCAGGCGAAGCGGTGATGCGCGGCCTGGCCGCCTTCAAACAGAACTGTACGTCGTGCCACTTGCCGCTGCAGTCAACGCCACTTGGTTTGCAAACGGCTCCGGACCTGACGACAGTGCTCAGTCGTATCGATGCAGCTGCTGTGCGCACGACGATCGTTGATGGTCGGCCGGAGCGCGGCATGCAACCGTGGCCAGATTTGCCAGCGGAGACGGTCGACGACCTCGTCGCGTTCTTGAAGTGGCTCAATGAAGACCGCGCCGAACTTGCCAAGTCGGTCGGTGGTGTTGGCGCCGAGCAACCGTTGCCTTGGTGGGAGTACAAATGAGCGACATGCAATCAACGCGGCCGCCCGCAGAGATGCTTGAGAAGACCTGTTACGTGCAGGTCCGGATGGCACTCGTATGCATTCTCGTTGCCGTTGCAGGTGGCGCGCTCGGTGCTTTGCACTACGTGCCATCGCTGTCGACGACACTCAACGACATTGGGCTGACGTTCCCGAAGTTGCGCCCGATCCACACCGCGTTTGCGTCGCTGTGGATTTACGGCGGCAGCGTCGCGATCGCCTACCACTACCTGTGTAGCAACCACGGCGGCCTGACTCGCGGCGACCTGACGCGATTCCGCGTGCACACGGTTTGCTGGTTGGTAGCAGGTGCAGGCATCTTCGTCTCGCTGTTCATGGGCATTAGCACCGGTCGCGAATACCTGGGCTTCCACCCGGTGTTTAGCGTGATCCTGCTGATTGGCTGGATGGCCTTCGCTTGGAACCTGCTGCGTCGATTGCGACACGGCTTCTGGAATCAGCCGATCTACATCTGGTTCTGGACGGTCGGTTCGCTGTTCTTCATGTACACGTTCGTCGAAGGCCACGCCTACCTACTCGACGACATCTTCAATCGTCCGATCAAGGACATGCAGGTGCAGTGGAAGTCGTGCGGCACGCTGGTCGGGTCGTTCAACTTCATGATGTATGGCTCGCTGACTTACGTCGGCGAACGCCTGTCCGGTGACAAGAAGTATGGCCAGTCGCCAGTCGCGTTCTGGTTGTTTGGCGTTGGCTGCCTTAACAGCTTTACCAACTACGTGCACCACACTTACCACTTGCCGCAGACCGACACGGTCAAGTGGGTGGCGTTCTTGGTGTCGATGGCCGAGGTCATCATCCTGGTCAAGTTGATGTTCGACATGGGCAAGATGCTGAAGAGCCGTAAGGGTTCGGCGCCGTTCTGCGGTCGCGGCGGCTGGCTCGTCATGGCGAAGTGGTGGACAATCTTCATGTTGGTCACGTCGATCATCATCTCAGTCCCGACGTTCAACACGCTGATCCACGGGACGCAATTGGTCATGGGTCACGCGATGGGCGCGACCGTCGGCATCGATACGCTTGTGTTGCTAGGCACTGCCTCGTGGTTGGTCGTCGAGTTGCGCGGTAGCGCGGCCTTGCCGCGCATTGACGCGAAGATCACCAAGATGTCGATCTGGTTAATCAGTGGTTCGTTGGCCGTGATGGTGATCTGGCTCAGCGTCGCTGGCTTCGTGCATGGCACCAGTCGCTATAATGGCGAGTCTACTCCGCACTGGGTCAGTAGTAGCCGTTGGCTCTTACCGGTCGTTGGCTCGTTGCTTGGCGTTGGTTTGGTGATCGCAACCGTGCGCTTGCTGTCAATGGTGAGATCGAAGTCGCAGGCGTGAGCAACACGCCATGAGCGTGTTGTTTGCACTGCTGCCGCAAGGCAAAGACCTCGATGAACTGTTAGGCGAGAGCCCAACGGTTCTCGCCGCCGCCAGCGATGCGGCGCTACGCCGCTATCCGCAGGCGTCCGACAGTAGGCACGCATTGAGTCTGGTTCGTGACGGCCGCGACCGCTTCGCGACCCGTTGGATTCGCGGCGTTGTGCTAGCCGTGGCCGGCGGCGCGGTCCTAGGTGCCACGGTCAACGCGGTGCTATCAACAGGCTTTGGCATGTTCAGCGGCTTGAGTTCTATCGCGATCCCGCTGGGCTTCGCCCTCGGCGCGTTCCTCGGCGCCTTCACTGCGGCGATGACCGGGACCCATCGCGCGCGCCAGGATCTGCGGCCACTTCTTGGCGAGATTCAGCCGGGCGATGTGCTGCTGCAATGGCAAGCTAGCGATCGATCGGTGCTGCAGGCGATACGTTCTCACTGCGACGAAGCCAATGTCGCATGTGCGCTACTCGACTAGCAATCCAGTGTGGGCGTGGATGTCTGTGCGGTGCTAAGTGCAGTCCGCAGCGTTGCACTAGCTACTTGTTGCCTTTGACCCAGTTCTTCTTGGCCGCTACCAAGTTCTGATTGCCCGGGTCGACTGCGATCGCCTTGTCCATCAGCACCAGGGCCTTCTTGCGCTGCTTGTTTACGATCAGTACCGCAGCATGCAGATGCATTGCATTGCCGAGGAACGTTGCGTCCGGTTGCTTCTTGTGGCGCGCTTCGACGGCGGCGAGCGTCTTCTTGCTGATCGCGAGAGCGTCCTTCAAGGTCCGCTTGTTCGCCTTGTCGAGATCTTGCCAGCGGCTGTACGCGATGCCACACATACGTTGTCCCCAATCGATGACTTGATCCTTGGGGATGTTCTTCCAAGCCTTCATCGCGGCCGAGGATGCTGCCTTGAGGTCTTCGCCGCGGTAGTGCGCCGCCGCCATCTGGTCGTAGCCGAGGAATAGCACGCGTTTGTTGCGTTGTGACTTCAAGAACAGGCGCAACTGTTTGAGGTCGTAGTCTTGCGGCGCAACATCATCACGGAAGGTCTCGTCACTGATCTTCCACAACATGGCTTCGGCGACTTCCGCCGACTTGCCCCTTGGATCGACTTTGATCATCGCATCGATGACCTCGTGCGAACCTTTGATGTCGCTTGCCAGTCGCAGTTTCTGCACCAGTTTCAGGGCTTGCTTGATGTCTTCGGGGTTCGTCTTCTGGTATTCGCGCAGCGCTTGGATGGTGTCCTTGCCGGCAGCAATGCGGTCGAGGTCGTTGAGGAACTGTTCGATCGGAACATAGCCAGGCAGCACGTCGGCCACTTCTCCATCCGGGGCAATGAAGAACACCATCGGCACGGAAGCGATTTTGTAGCGCTGCCAGACGGCACGCCCAGCTTCGTTGTTCTGGACCCCCATGCAGACGAAGTCGGCCAGTTTCTTGCTGACCTTCGCATCGCTCATCGTGCCGTCGAACATCGCGGCACACGTGTCGTGCTTGTCCTGCCAACAGTAGAGCACCACCATCTCGGCAGGCTTGTCTTTGGCGGCGGTGAGGGCGGCGTCAAAATCCTTGTCCCACCAGGTGATTGTTTGAGCCGGGAGGCTGACAGCAATCAACGAGGCGAGCAAGAACGCGGATGCGTGGCACGTCATGAGCACCATTGTGCCTCGATGCGCGCGCCGACCCAAGCTCACTTCGCGCGTAGCTTGTCCAGGAAGCGCAACATCTCACGTTCGGCCAACCGTCGCCGGGCTCCCGGTTTCGCCGGTGCTGGCTGGCTCGATGTGCGCAGGGCGCTGAATCCGGCGATGGCCTCATCCGGCGTATTGCTGCGCCGATGACACAGTGCGCACTGCGCCGCATACGTGGTGTGTTTACGCGAACCGTAGTCGCGGAATAGCGCTTGGCTCTCCATGTCGATGCTGCGAAACGATGTGAACGGCACGTTGTGCACCGAACTGTCGGTGTCGCGAACGGTCTCGCGTGCCAGTGACCACATGGCGAAGTCGACGCCGTCGCGCGTCGTCGTTGGGTTGTCGAACGCTAGGGGATCGCGGTTGCTTAGCCGTTGCGTGCGCGCTTCGATCACGAGGTCGGTTGCACACGGCTTGCCTTGGTCGTCGATCGCGACGATTCCCTGCATTAGTAGCGCGACCGTGTGCATGGCTAGCGGTGTTCGTTGGTCGCCTGCCGTCAACCACGCGATGACTGCTTCTCTTTGCAACTCGGGGATCACCAGGTGAATCGTTGACCAAAGCTGTACGTATTCGGCGTCGAACAGGCGGCTCGAATTACGCGCGACTTCGATGCAGCGGCGTTGATCGAATCCTGGGATCTTGGTCGCGACATCTTCGAGGGTAGTGGTGCGGACTGACGAACTTAGCAATACCTGGCGCGGTAGAGCGACGCGATGCGCGCACGCAAGTAGCGGTTGTACGAGTTCGGGGTTCTGTTTGACGTCGAGCAAACGTCGGGCGAAGCGCAGCAAGTCGTGTTGGAACCACACTGCTGCGCGTGGTCGGCTGAGCAGTTCATTGGTGACGTCGCCGTCAATTTGTTGCAGCCAGTTCTTTAGTTGTGTTGCGGCCGGTTGTGGCAAGCCTTCGGCGGGAAGTTGTCGCCCGTCGCCGCCAAACCAGCGGCGATCGCGTTCCTCGCCCTTGCGTTTCTTGAAATACCATCCCGCCGCGAAGAACTGCTTCGCGTCTGTGTGTTCGCGCGGCAGTGCGGCGGCGACGGCCGTGGGGATACATTCCGCCAGGTAGAGTTGCCGAAAGATGCGGTTGCACACGTGGCCTTCTGCTGCGGCATATGGCAACCATGAGGCACTGCGCTGCGGCAGGCCAAAGTCGTCATGCTCGATCGGGAGGCGCTGGTCGGGAGCCTGTGCGCAAATGGCGGCGGCGAGCGTCAGCAGCAGGGAGGCGTGAATCAGCAAGGCGGGCATGGCTAGATTGTGCCCTGAGCGTCATGTTTTGGCAGTAGGCTCGATTCCGTATTCGCATCGTCGTTCGAGCGGATATGCGTCTACTGATGCGCTGCATAGTTCTCGCGTGTTTCTCTGCCCTTGGGTTGTTTGCCCAAACAGCTCTGTCGCAATCCGATGCCCCTACTTCGGAAGCCAAAAAATCGGACGACGACAAGTCGGACGACGATAAATCGATCGCGGCTTTCACCAAAGATATGCAGCACCTGCCTGGCTTCGTTGCCATGCATGTCGACCGTAGGACAGACCGCATCTATTTCGAACTGTCGACGTTTGGGCAAGAGTTGCTCTACGCGACCGCGCATGCGTCGGGCCTTGGCTCCAACCTGATCGGTCTCGATCGTGGTTCGCTGGGGCCGCAGCACGTGATCGAGTTTCGTCGCGCCGGCAAGAAGGTTTTGGTCATGGCCAAGAACTTTCGTTTCCGCGCGCTGAGCGAGAATCCGCGTGAACGGTTGGCTGTGGCGGAGTCCTTTGCACCATCGGTGATCGCATCGTTGCCAGTTAAGGCAGCGACTGGCGAGGCGGTCATCGTCGACGCAACCGACTTCGTGGTACGCGATGCGACCAACGCTGCTGGTCGGCTTGGTGGTGGTAAGGCGAACTATAAAGTCGACAAGACCCGCAGTGCGCTGTGGCTTGAGCGCACCAAGGCATTTCCCGACAACAGCGAAGTCGAGGTATTGCTGACGTTCACTAGCAGCAAGCCTAATAGCGAAGTGTCGCGCGCCGCAAATGGCAAGGCCGTGTCGCTGCGTCAGCATCACAGCTTCATTCGCTTGCCGGATAGTGAATACAAGACGCGTCAGTTTGATCCGCGTGTCGGCTACTCCGGCCCGCGGTTCCAGGACTACGCGACGCCGCTAGGCGAGTCGATGCACAAGCACTACATCGCGCGCCACCGTTTGGTGAAGAAGAACCCCAAGGAGCCGGTCAGCGATCCAGTTGAACCGATTATCTACTACCTCGACCCGGGTACGCCCGAACCGGTGCGCTCCGCCCTCAAGGAAGGAGCGATGTGGTGGGCGGATGCGTTCGTGGCCGCGGGCTTTCGCAATGCGTTCCAAGTTGAAATCCTGCCGGCGGACGCCGACCCGATGGACGTGCGCTACAACATGATCCACTGGGTGCATCGGCGCACGCGCGGTTGGTCGTATGGCGCGAGCATCAGTGACCCTCGCACCGGCGAGATCATCAAGGGCAATGTCTTGCTCGGTTCGTTGAGGGTGCGCCAGGACCACATGAAGTTCATTGGCTTGCAGTCGCCTTACTCTGAGCAAGGTGCGTGTGCCGCCGCTGCATCGCCTAGTGCCAGCCATCTGATCGGTGATGACGATCTCGCGCAGAAAGTCGCGCTGATGCGCATCCGGCAGTTGGCGGCGCACGAGGTAGGGCACACGCTCGGCCTGTCGCACAACTTCGCGGCTAGCAGTTACGGGCGCGAATCGGTGATGGACTACCCCGCGCCGCTAGTCTCGATCAACAACGACGAATTAGACTTTTCCGCCGCCTATGACGTTGGGATTGGCCAATACGACACGTGGGCGATCGTCTTTGGCTACTCGCAGTTCCATGAAGGTGCCGACGAAGCGGCCGAACTCGAGCGCATCGTGCGCAGTGGCTTGCGCAAGGGCTTCACGTTCTTGACCGATCAAGATGCGCGTTCGGCGTCGACCGGTCATCCGCGCGCGAGCCTGTGGGACAATGGCGAAGATCCGGTGCAGCAGTTGGAAACCGAATTGCGCGTGCGCGCGATTGGCCTGCGCAAGTTCGGCATCGATGCGTTGCGTCCTGGCACGACCTTGGCGACGCTTGAAGACACGCTGGTGCCGTTGTATCTGCATCATCGCTTTCAACTCGAGGCAGCGACCAAGGTGATCGGTGGCGTCGACTATCGGCACGCGGTTAAAGGCGACGGGCAATTGGCGATGGCGCCGATCCCCGAAGAGCAGCAGCGGCGTGCGTTGGCGATCGTTCTTGGCACGCTCAACCCCGAGTTCATGCAATTGAGCCCGCGGGTGTTGGCGCGCATTCCGCCGGCGCCACCCGGTCACCCGAGCACGGCGGAGCGATTCCCGCGTAGTACCGGGCAAATGCTCGATCCGATGGCGATGGCCGCGGTCGCTGCGAACATGACGATTCGTGGCTTGCTGAATGCGTCGCGGGCTGCGCGTCTGCAGAATCGCGATGATGGCCAGGGCGTGACGTTCGTGACGGTTCTCCGTGAACTAGCGAAGACCGTGTTCCCCGACCAGCCTGCCGCGAGCAGCGTGCTGCGGCGACTGCAGCGCACCGTGCAGACAGTCTTGGTGGATCGCTTGATCGATCTCGCGAGCAACGCAAGTGCGTCCGCCAATGTGCGTGCGCTTGCCGAAGAGTTCTTGGGCCACTTTGCCCAGAAGGCCCGCGTGCTGGCTCTTGCCAATGCGAAGGATACCGCGGCTAGCTCGCACCACTCTGCGATGCATCGACGCGTCCAGTCGTTCTTACAGCGTCAGGACCGTGAACCAAAGCGTGCGCCGTCGCTCGAATCGCCCCCTGGTTCACCGATTGGTAGCGGCCGATGAGTAGTCGTGTTCGTTTCCTTGCGTGTGTGTTCGCGGGATGGTTGGCCGTCGCGTGTCACGAAGTACCGGTGGCGCGCGCCGCGAGCGGTCCGTTGCAGCCGCATAAGGTGTTGTTCGTCGGTAACAGCTTTTCGTACTACAACAACAGCTTGCACAACCACTATCGCAAGCTCGTGCGCGCGGCGCATGGGGTGGAGTGGCAGGGCAGTGCCCGCAGCATGACGATCTCGGGTGCTCACATGGCAGAGCATCGAGGAGGCCTCCGGCAGCGTTTGGCTGAGCAGTCGTTCGATGCGGTGGTGCTGCAAGGGCACAGCCTCGAAGCGCTGAATAACTTCGCGAGGTTTGAATCGGCCGTTACCGAATACGCCGGTTGGATTCGAAGGCATGGCGCGCAGCCGGTTCTGTTCATGACGTGGGCCTACACCTTGAGGCCCGGCATGACTGAGCGCTTGGAGCGTGCATATAATCAGCTCGGAGAGCAGCTAGACGCGATGGTCGTGCCGGTTGGGTCCGCCTTCTCGCGCGTAACCGCCGAACGTCCAGATCTCCTGCTGCGCATGGCAGACAAGCGTCACCCAACGCTGGCGGGGACCTATCTTGCTGCTTGCACCATGTTCGGCGCACTGCATGGTCAAAGCCCCGTGGGGCTTGCCTACACGGCCGATTTATCCGAAACAGACGCCTCCTATCTGCAGCTAGCCGCATGGCAAACGCTGCAAGCTTTGCAAGACCGCTCGCGCTGACCCCTGTGAATATGACCGCGTTCTTCCGCCACATCTCGTTGCTGACTCTCGCCACGCTGGTGGCGCTACCGTGCCACGCCCAACAGGACGCGGACGCGATCAAGGACGGTCCCGCTATCGCCTATGAGGACGCCTTTCCCGGCCAGGAGTCGTTCATGCAGCCGTTGTTTGTTGCGTTCCATGAGACGGACGCGGAGTCGGCTTACGTCGTCACCCAGCCTGGCTTCATCTACCGCATTCCGCGCGATGGTGAGAAATCGGATCGCGAAGTGTTCCTCGATCTCAGCAAGCAGGTGTTCACCGAGGGTTGGGAAGAGGGGCTGCTAGGGTTTCAGTTTGATCCGGATTACGCGAACAATCACTACGTCTGGACTAACTGGTCCGAGCAGATTGACTCGCGTACGGAGCCGATGGCTCGCGGTAAGCGCAAGAGCAACCGGCAGTCGATCATCGCGCGCTACACAGTCAAGGAAGACGACGGCAAGAAGTCGGTGGACCTGTCGACTGAGTTGCGGGTGATGGAAGTGTTTCAGCCATTTGGCAACCACAACGGTGGTACGATCCTGTTTGGCCCGGATGGCATGCTCTACGTGGCGTTCGGGGATGGTGGTTCGGCCAACGATCCATACGGCAACGCCGAAAGCTTGGCAATGTTGCTTGGTAAGGTGCTGCGCATCGATGTGAGGAGCGCGTCGGCTGATGAGCCTTACCGGATTCCAAAGGACAACCCGTTCGTCGGCACCGAAGGTGCTTGCGGTGAGATCTGGTGTTACGGCTTGCGCAACGTCTGGCGCATGTCGTTCGACCGTGAAACCAACGAACTATGGGCGGCTGATGTCGGCCAAGGCCGTCTCGAAGAGGTCAATATTCTGGTGAAGGGCGGGTTCTACGGCTGGAACACCTACGAGGCGCATGAAGAGTTTGGCAAGCGCCGCAGCAAGCTACCGACGCCGACGGGGCACATCCTGCCGATCGCCAGTTACACGCATCGGCAAGGTGTGTCGATCACCGGTGGTCACGTCTACCGCGGCAAGCAGATCCCTGGGTTGCAGGGCTACTTCATCTACTCCGACTTCATAACCAAGCGGGCCTGGGCGTGCCGTGAAGGCAAGGATGGCGCGCACGAAGTCGTGAGCTTGAAGAACGCCAATTTCCCGCCGTCGAGCTATGCCGAAGAACCGGATGGCGAGTTGCTGATGACGGTCTACATCGGCAAGAAGGGCAAGATATTCCGTTTGGTGCCAGCGGCCGAGTAGCGCGCGCTATTTCTTCTGCTCGTTACTGGCACGCGTGTCGCTCTCGGCCTTGGTCGATTCGTAGCGCTTGAGGCGCGCGGCGTAGTTCGGGTTGTTGCCGCTTTGCTTGACCGCCGCTATTTGCATGTCGATGGCCTTCTGCACCTTGCCGTTGACGAACTGTGCTAGCGCCATGGTGTCCATGCTGCCGGCGTCGATGTTCTTCCCGTCGCGCAGCATCTGCTCGCACTGCGCGAGTGCCATGCTGTCGAAGCGGCCCATCGTCTGCGGTTGCACGAGCAGATACCACGCGTCGTTGTTGAGGTCGCCGTCGAGATTCTTGGCGCGGTATTCGTCCATCAGTTCGTTGGCTGCTTCGTTGGTCTCGCAGCGTTTCAGCATCTTGTGCCGCGCGGCGTAGACCCACTTGCGCGAGCCACCGTTGGCTTCCGCGTTTTGGATGGCACGTTCGGCTGCGTCGCGGTGCACCCTCGGATTACTGCTCTCCATCAGGGTTTCCGCGAAGATCAACTGGAGGTCTGGACGGCCGCCGATGCGTTTCGGTAGCGTTGCACAGATGCGGCCGGCGATTCGTTCTTGCCCGTCGCGTAGCAGGGCGCGCAGATAGACGAGTTGGGTGAACGGCCCATCGGACGCGCCCGCGGCAACAGGTGCCATGGCCATCGTGAGACGGCGAGCGAGTAGCGGGTCGTTGCGGTCGCCGCGTAGCACGAGGTCGACAAAGATCGCCATCGGCACCGCTTCATTGCCGAGTGCTTTCAGGCCTTCGTCAATTGCCTTGCGCGCAGCAACTAGATCGCCTTTGCACCACCACTGGTTCAAGACGGCGCAGGCGTGCGCGCGTCCCGAATGCGGGAACTTGGTCAGGTACTGGGCGACTAGGGCATCAAAGTCGCCGCCGTCAGCAATGCTCGCCCAAATCGCCTCCAGAGTTGCGTGAGCCTGGATCTGATCCTGGACATCGTAGATGTCCGTCATCAGATTGTTGATCGTATCGACGGCGAGGTCGAGTGACTTCATGGTCGCGACGGTCGCGCCGCTGGTCGATTCAGTGATGACGCACTGCATGCCTACGATGTTCGATAGTTGCTCTTCGCCGGCGGCTGCGGCGACGATCATGCGTGGCTTGTTGTTGGCGATGTGCGCCGCGTCGGCCTGCGGTAATACAACCGCGATCGCGATGCCCTTGTCGCTGAATCGCGATTGTAAGTCGGCCAGATACTGAGCGTGATCGAGGAAGTCGGCGTTGCGATTCGGGTAGTTGGCCCACAGTGTGAACCTCGCATTGGCAGCGTCCTGCTGGTCGTGCAGGACGCTGACGTTGCCATGGATGAGGCGCTCGTTGCGACTCTCGTTGGCTTCCTGCGCCTTGGCTGGTGCGATTGCCAGGACAGCCATAGTGAGAACAAATGCCAATCGCTTGATGCTCATGATGTCTCCGGACGCGGCGTGCGAGTCATGATTGTCCCTCGGCGTCCCTGCCTCCGCTAGCGTTTCATCTGCTTCCATGCGTGGTCTTGTTGCTCGGCGCACGTGGCTGCCGGCGGGGCGTGCTCGTTGCGGCGCGGCATACACGATCAAGTTGTGCGGACCTGTCTGCCAGCCGAACGCAGGGTGCTACGCGATGTGATCGGTCGACGGGTCTTGCATCTCACAGATGATCTGGGCGAGGGTCTTGGCCAAGATCGGCTTGGTTATCAGTCGAGTTACGCCGGCATCGGAAGCTTCCTTGGACGTCTTGGTGTCCATGAATCCTGAGCACAGCAGGATTGGCAGATCGGCGCGGATCTTGCGGATGATCTGAGTCGACTCGATGCCGTTGAGCCCAGGCATGTCAAAGTCGGTGATGAACGTCTGGAATCGATCCGGCGTTTTGCGGATGGCCTCGATCGCCAGTTGCGGATCTTCGAGTGCGGTGACTTCAAACCCGTAGCGCTGCAGGCCTCGCGCCAGCACGCGCAAAAGGTTCGGTTCATCGTCGACCAAGAGCACGTGCAAGCCCTTGCCCGATGGTGTCGATGTATCCTTGGCGGGTTGTCCGCCATCTTTGTTGCTCGGTGGGAGGTATACGCGGAAGGTTGTGCCGCTGCCGAGCTTGCTGTCCACCTCAATTACGCCGTCGTGCGTCGTGACGATGCCTTGCACGACGGATAGGCCAAGGCCAGTGCCCTTGCCGATTGCTTTGGTCGTGAAGAACGGCTCGAAGATGCGGCTTCGTCGATCCTCACTCATGCCTTCGCCATCGTCGGCGATCTCCAGGATCGCGTACGTTGCGTTGATCTGGATGTTGGGTGCCGATTTCAGGTGCTTGGGAATCGGTCCGCTGGTCAAGCGGAAGCTCACAGTGCCAGCACCATCACCGACTGCGTGCCAGGCGTTGGTGCCCAGGTTGACGAGCATTTGATGCAGCTGCTCAGGGTCTGCGAACGTGATGGGCACGTCCGTGTCGATGTGGCTTTCGATCGTGATGCGCTGTGGCGTCGTCGAGCGCACCAGTCGCACGGCTTCTTCGACAACGAGGCCGAGTTTGACCTTCTTACGTTCTGGAGATTCCTCGCGGCTGAATGACAATACCTGTCGCACCAGTGAGCTTGCTCGCCTGCTCGCTTTCTGGATCTCGGTGAGTGACTCGACCAGTGGTTGCTCGTTGGTCGCCAGCAGCGCGAGTTCGACGTTACCGGTGATGATGCTGAGGATGTTGTTGAAGTCGTGCGCAATGCCGCCAGCGAGGGTGCCCATGGCTTCGATGCGCTGCAGTTGACTCAGCCGTTGTTTTAGTAGGTCCCGTGTTTCTTCGGCTTGCTTGTTCGTTGTGATGTCGACGTGGCAGCCAACGAACTGCAGTGGCTTGCCCGACTTGTCGCGGCTGACTTCGCCGCGCCCGAAGATCCAGAGATAGGAGCCGTCCTTGTGTCGGAAGCGGAACTCGCTGGTGTAGTCCGCGTCCTTTTCGAGGTGGTTGTTGATGGCGAGCATCGCCGCCTCGAGATCGTCCGGATGAACGCGTGACCGCCACTCCTCGAAGTCATCCTTGATTTCGTGTGGCTCGTAGCCGATTTGGGCCTTCCACTCCGGGCTGAAGCTGACGGAGTTGGCACGCAGGTCCCAGTGCCAGAAGCCGACCTGGCTGGCACGTGCCGCCAAGTCGATGTGCACCTTATTCTCGCGGATTGTGTCTTCAAACTGACGCCGTTCGCTGGTGTCCCGGTTGAACGAGATGATGCATGGTTTGCCGCTGACGGTCGTCGTGCGTGCGGATATTTCTACTGGGAACTCGCTGCCGTCTCGGCGTCGGTGCGTCGCCTTGAACGTGAGGCTGCCCTTGTCGAGCAGCGACCGGATGCGTTGCTTTACTAGTTCTGCGTCTTTGGGTGTTTCGAGGTCGCCGATGGACATCGTCAGCAACTCTTCATGCGTGTAGCCATGAGTTGTTGCAGCCTTGGTGTTGGCGTCCAGGATGCGGCCAGCGTCTTCCGGCAACCCCGACAGCAAGAACACGGCGTCAGGCGCAGCCTTGAAGAACTGGCTGTGCCGTTCTTCGCTCGCCTGCAGCGCCTCAATTGCGAGTCGCGCATCGGTTACGTCCTCGTGGTTCAGGATGACGCAGCGCTTGTCATCTATTGCGATTGCCTGGGCGCGGATCAGGCAGCGATAATGCCGGGGGGTGCTGTTCGCTTCGGTTGCGATGCAGGCGATTTCGAGATTAAAGTGCTCCGTTGCGGCGCCGAGCAAGTGCTCCAATGCGGTTTCGAGCTCGGCCGCGTCTGCAATCGAACTGCGGTTCTCACGGCATGTGGTGCAGTAGTTGTCGCCGATGGTCAGCGCGATCGGCAGCGGCGATCCGTTGCGTCGCCAGGACTCGTTGGTCCAGACGATTCCGCCGACCTCGTCGAGTATGCACGACTGTCCATCCGTTGAGAGCAGGTGCTGATTAGGTTTCGAGTCGCTCGGGAAGCTCATTCGGCCGTCGAAGAGTGTGTTTGCCGGGACTAGAAGCGTCGGGTGGGGACTGCGTCACAGTCCCCTTGCATCAGTCATTATGGGACTCAGTTCGTAGGGGGAACGGTAGCGCTTTCTGTTCTGTTTAAGACGTATACGCCATTTCTCGGGAATCGCCCTGAAGTCCACGGTCTGCTCCATCGCATAGAAATAGGACTTGTATGTGGTTGGCACGACCCCGGCCATTTGCATGCGACGTAGCGCCGGTCCGATGTTGGGTTCGTTGGAGAAGATGCAGTCCTCAAGTAGGAATACTTCGAAGCCGAGCGCGAGTAGGCCAAGGCAAGATTGCATCACGCAAACGTCGGTCTCGGCACCAGCGACGACCACCTGATCGATGTCGAGTGAACGCAACGTCTCGGCGATCGCTGGTTCGCGGCAGCAATCGAACGTGCGCTTCTCGTGGCGATGGCCATGTTCGGGCCATACTTCTTCAAGCCGTTCGGGTAGCTCGCCGTTGCGCTCCGTCGGCACTTCAAAGGTCGCCACGATCGGCGTCTCTGTGATGCTCGCGTGGATCAGTAATTGCTCGATGCGCTCCATGACCGGTTCGGATGGTCCGTGCATGCTGCGCCAGAATGCTGGCTGTGCATCGATGAGCACGATGCCAACCCGATCCCGAGCAATGCGCGGTGGCGATGTCGCGTCGGTGGCGACAACCGCTGGTCCAAATTGGCAAGCGGTCAACAGCAACACCGGGGCAAGGCGTCTCATGAAGGCGAGTCTAGTGCGCCATTGACGCTGATTCCGCCATAGATTGCGTCATCCATGCAGCACTCGTCCGCCGGGTGGGGACGGGTTGCGCCATCGCAGGCGACGTCGGGCGGACCGGGTTTGCCGGTGCTAGCTGGCTTGATCGGTGTTGAGTTGGCCTTGCAAACTGTGGTTGTTGCCAGTGGTTCGATCGCATTTGGTGGCAATGCGCCGGTTGTCACGCTGCAGTAGTCGACATCCATGAATGCCGCAACAAGCCGCAACCGAGCGCTGAGTCTGTTCGTCCTGGGCGCGTTCGTCAGAACGTGCTTTTGGTTGGCGACGCCTGACCGTGAGTTGCCGACTTCGATTGCCTACGAAGGTGATGCGCCGAAGTGGTTGCAGTTGTTGGCGGGCGGTGAGAGCGACATCCAGAATGCGCTGCCGCTGCATCCGCCCGGCATGACTTGGTTGATGCCTGTGCTGACCGATGGCAATTCGTTCGTCTTTGCACGTGCTGTCATGGTCGTGCTCGGCGCGCTGTTGGCGCCGCTCTTGTATCTGTTGCTGCGCCGCAACTTCTCCGAGCGGGTTGCTGTGTTGACGGGCGGGTTGTGCGCGGTCAGTTCGGGGCTCGTGGTGGTCGGCAGTGGCCTGCACTCCGATATCCCATACCTACTACTGTTTGTTGCTGGGCTGTTCCCGTTTGAAAAGCTGCGCAAAGAAGCGAGCACCTTGGCGGCGATCACTTTTGGCCTGCTGCAGGCGTTGGCGTGCTACTTCCGTGCTGAGCACATGGCGTTTGCTGGCATGGCGTTGTTGTGGTTGTTCGTGCGTACTCGACCACACGGTCGTATTGGCGCAGTCGTAGCGGCGGTGACGATGATTGCGGCGTTCGTGCCGTGGCAGATGCACGCATCGGACATGGTGAATCGGGCCAATAAGCATGGCTTCCCGGGCCGGTCACCGGTTCTGCCGATGCCGCCCAGGGCCTTGCCATGGGATGTGAATGCCATGGACGTCATCAACCGGGTGCCGGCGTTTGCGCGCTTCGAGACCTACGCCTTCGTCAACGACACGGTCAAGATGCGTGGCGGGTCACGCGTGACGGTAAGCGACCTCGGCGTTCTGGATGAAGCGTTCGGCTATCGCCCGGAGCCGCTGTCGACGCCGTTGTTGGTGATGTACGGGCCGATGAACTTCTGCCTGGCCAACTACGAAACTAGCACGGGCATGTTCTCGCGTTCGGCGTTCGACCATCGACCGCCATTGAAGGGCGGTGCCGAGCGCTATTCGTCGGACATCAAGGTGTTCTTCGTGCCCAACACGCCGTTGCACTGGGGCTACCCGCCGCACCTTGAGATCATTAACCACGGCTACCGCATCGGCCTCGAACGCTGGTTCGCGCGACCCGGTTGGGCGCTGTGGCTGATGGGGCAAAAGCTGCTGCACTCGTGGCGTGGCATCGCTACCGGCGTTGGTAGCTACTCGATGCCATTCGGTATGTCTGGCGTGCGCGAACCGGTGGACATGACGGTGTCGATGAACGGCATCGCGGCAGTTTGGCGAGCCTTACTGTTGGCGTTAGCGCTGTTTGGTTTGTGGACGGCGCGCACCGCGTGCGGTGCGGTGCCCTTCGTCCTGTTTACACTGAGCAAGTTGCTCGCGATCGTGCTGTTCTTTGGCTACGCACGCATGGGGGCGTTGTGTATTCCGTCGTTCGCGTTGCTGTGGGCGATCGCGGTAGACCGACTTGTGCTCGCCCGGTTGTCTGCCGGCTGGGTCATTCGGTTGTTGTGGATCACCGTCACGATCGTTGTGCTGGTCGAAGGCGTGCGCTGCTTCATGGGTGAGTCGCCAAAGATGTTGCTCGAGGAAGCTCCATCGGGACCGGTCGCCGGCCGCAACGAACGGGTGACCGTCAAATACTTCCGTTAGGCGTGCCGCAGAGGTCCCGGGTTTGCGATTCTCTGCGTATCGCATAAACTACTGACCATGAAGAAGGCCTTGATCGCACTCCCATTCCTCTTTCTGCCGCTGCTCGGCGAGATGGCGGATGGAGGCTCTGTGGGAGAGTCGCGCGCCGAGGACTATTCCTTCATGGCAGGCGTCGATTTCCTCACTAAGGCATCTGAGAGTTGGCGCAATAGGCGAAAATGCGTGACCTGCCACACCAATGGCTGGGGCCTCGCGGCGCAACCGCTCATCGCGCCCAAGTCGGCTGAGGTGGGCATCGGCCGCCGATTTGCGCAAGGCTACTTAATGCGGTTCCTTACCGGTGAGGCTAAGCCTCGCGGCCAGCACGGGAGCGTCACGGGTTTGGTCGCCACGACTGCCTTCTTGGCTCTGAGTGATGCGCGAACGGGCTCTTCAGTCCACGAGGCCACGCGACGCGGATTGGACCATGCCTGGGACCTCCTTGATGAGAGCGGCACCTGGGAAGATTGGCTCCAGTGCAACTGGCCGCCCTTTGAGTCAGATGCCGAGTATGGCCCCACGCTGATGCTGGTGGCACTCGGTGAACTTAAGGCTGCCGCGAAGATCACAGCGGCGGATCGGCGCGGCGTGCAGCGGTTGATCAATTACCTCAAGAAAAACGAGCCCATGAGCCTGCACGCGAAGGCGATGAGGCTCTGGGCTGCGAGTCACTGGTCCAAAGCCGTGCGTTCCAAGGATCGCCGGGTCTGGCAGAAAGAACTTCTGGCAGCCCGCGGCAAAGACGGAGGATGGTCAATGGCCTCGCTCTCAGGACCAGCGTGGAAACGCGACGGAGGCAAGGCGCAGACCAAGACCAGCGAGGCCTATCCCACCGCTTTCTGTATCTACGTCCTCCTCCAGACGGGGATGAAGCAAACCGACGAGGTCGCGCAGGATGGATTGCGCTGGCTGCGAGAGCATCAGCGCAAAGAGGGTGACTGGTACACCCGCTCGCCGAGGCGCAGTGGCAAGGACTACATCAGTCGTGCCGCGACGGCCTTCGCCCTCATGGCGCTCAGCGATAAGCAGTAGCTCATGGCTAGCCTTCACTTTGGCTTTTGCATACGTCGGATGAGAGACAAACTGCACCGCTC
>CALCZA010000100.1 GCA_937906475.1 uncultured bacterium | reverse complement strand
GCCACCGATCGGAACGCGTTCTCGCCCAGAACAAAGGCCTGATAGAGCCCACAGCCAGGGTGGCAGAACGTCCGCGCCTTAATGCCGTCGAGTTCGAACTCATCCGCCGATCTCAACTGCTCGTAGGTTAGCTTCTCAATTAGGCCCCAGCTAACGCATAGGCCCTGCCGCCCAGATTCCTCCTGCAGGTACAGCGCAGGCCGCCCCACGGCCCACGCGTAGGTTGGCTTGAGCCTGTCCTGGCGACCCGGATCAGGCAGCCACCAGAATTCGACCAGCGCATCTTCCTCGTCTAGGTGCGCGCGAAGCGCTCGAATCGACTCGTCCGTAGGGAGGCACATCGGCCCCACCGACGACTCAGTGGTCGAGCTATTGTCTTCCGGCTCTTGCGCGTCCTCCGAGCCAGCCTTGCCAGTGACCTCATCCAGACTGACCCGCAGCACCTCTTGTGCACGAGCGATCAAAGCAGCTTCCGCCGGCACGACCTCGCCGTCCTTGATTGCGATCACGGCCAATCCGGCCACGACCAACTTGCGCACGGCATGCGGCGCTCCAGCGACCACCTGGATGTTCTGCTCAAAGAACTCTAGCTGAGCTTTCGGACCCGCTTGTGCGCGGACTCCACCGCCGAGGAAGACCTCAATGAAGTCGTCCGTGACCAATTCCTCGGAACTCATGCCAAGTTCTACACCCAGTCGCACCGCGAACCCCATGGCAGCTTCCAACTCGGCCGCGTCATCATCACCATCAATGTGGGACATCATTATCCACGCGTTAACCGCCGCGAATAGGTAGTCCTGGCTGGACTTCGCACGGCTCTGCTCCCCCTCAACGTCCATAGCAATGCCGTCATCAACTGCTTCGGGGGAAGACTCTTCACGCGCACCCCATGCAGCCTTGACCTGTGCCATCAACGCCTGCTCAAGATCGTGGTAGTCGCCGTCACTCTCCGCGATCTGCTTCAGGCTATTGAGGATGTGTCCCTGCCAGTCTACTGGCAGTTGCCGACCCATCAGCAGTAGTTGCTCTAGCGCGGCTTTCGACGATTCAGGACCTGCCTTGCGAGAGGAATGCTTGGACGCGCTGGTCAGCATCCCAGGCACCTGGTCTCGGAGTTCCTTGCCAGCCCCCACATGGTCGAGGAGGGCGTTCAGCGCTTTGGCCAGCGCCCGACCTTCTTCACGCTTAAGAACGCCATCTACATGACACATGGCGAAGCCAAGGCCCACAAAAAGAGTGCAAACTGCTTTGAGCGCTTTTTCTCTATCTGACGACATCTCGCACGTGCTCCTTGAGCGATCGCTCGTTTCATGAACCTACCAACAGAGAGTGAATTACTACAACAGCGCCGCCGCGACCACTATGCGGATCAAATCCGTGAATATATGGGTCATATAAAGTGATGCTACAACCGCCCTGCGTGGTCTGGTTGCGATCATGTCACAGGAAGTTAACGTCGCATGAGTACCCCCATGCCATGACCTCGCCACCTTGCTCCGATCTCTGGCAGATGCGCGACATCGACAGCGCCCTAGAAGAAGAAGTAGCCCGGACAATAGGCTAGCCGCCCCGACTTCAGCGGAGCATTAAGTGGAGGCGTACCAATAAAGCAACACCAACACTGCGATGATCAACAGAGCCCCATTGAAGAGTTGCTGGCGTTGTCGACGAATGATGTGCTCCCGAGCAGATCTTTCGAGGGCACTCCGCCCGCCCAAACTGCGGTAAACCGCGTCGATGACTTCGGCCTTCTTCTGACCAATGCCCTGGCACCGCTTAATGGCGGGAATGCCGCCGCTAAGCAGATTGTGCAATCCCTCATAAGTGCCGGCTTCCTGAACCAACGTCGCCATGAGGCCTGCACCGATACCCTTTTGCTGCAACAGCGACAGCGTGATCAGTTGGATCACATAGTTGCGCATCTCTTCGGGGTCGCCCTCATGCGCCTCTGCTTCCGGATGTACAACCGACGATGCTGCATCCGAATGCTGCCGTTTATGAGATGGCACACCCTCACCAGAGCCAGACCCGACGACACTGCCCAATATCTGCTCAAATATCGGGATAGAGCCAGCATCCAGGCCCCACTCATAATCGTGCAAGCCAAGCCGGAGAGCGCGGGAACCATCCGCGATGTAGCAGTACCAGACACGGTATGGCGGAGAACTAGACCGATCAATCGCATCGAGAATCGTCACTCGATAACTTCCGATCTGCCTAGTCTGACGACCTGCGGACTTCATCCCTAGCATCAACATCGCAACCCCTTCAATCTGCGACTGATGATGGGCGACATCACTCGAACGCATAGCAGTTGGATAGAGTCCATACTGCCCATCCGAGGAAGCATAGTAGAGTCTTTCGTCAACGCTCGACTTCGGCGCCGGAGTACGACCCCAGTCCGGCGGCAACTCCCAAGACCAATCAGGAGTAAGCGAAACCCGTTTCCCATTGTGGTCTGCCGGCACTTCGACGACATCCAAAAGAGGTTCCCCACAATCGCTACACGTAACACGATGCGATAGCTGTGAATGCCCACACTTCGAACACTCGGTGATCAAGTCTTCAACGCTAGGATTTTCAGTAGCGGGCGCTGCCTTCGCAGAACTGGACGCGACGGCGTCTTCAGGATTCCCAGACATCGGCGCGACAATGTTGGCGCAGATCGCTGCGAACAAATCTACGTCACCATCACCCCGATAGTCGTGGATGGTCAACCGCAGGCCATCTTCGTCCCTAACAAGCGCAGCGTGTCGGACCCTCGCTTTGCTCGCCGCATCAACAGCGTCTATTATTGTGCGACGTATACCAGATTCCACATCGTCAATCTGACCTTGTAGATCTTGACCCGAGAGCTTCAGACTCATAGGCACAGAACGAATGGCCGATTCGATAGCATTCGCCGATCGTGCTTCCGGATAAATCCCCAACTGCCCATCAGCCGACTCGTAATAGATTTTATCGACCGGACGCCCTCGCGCCTGGGATGACCGCTTCCAATCAGACGGTATCGTGATTTTCCAGCCAGCTACATCGATCGTTTGCATGTCTTAAAGAAGTCCCGTGCCTTTTACTATCGTAGCCTTCGCATTCCTGACGCCTTGCCACCCAGGCCAACAGAATCAGTTTGTGCGGTAGCCGCATGATTTCCCCCAAGCCTACTGTAGTCTAGGCACAGGAACCTATTAATGGAAGAAACTGACTTCGTAGATCTGATCCAGGAGAGCCTCGAAGAGCAGCACGAGGCGAGCACAAGGAACGAAACGGCCGTCGAGTTGCAACTCGAAGCCGCAGAAACTCCGTCAGACGCCAGCGGATCCGATACGCCGCCGGACACGAAAGCGCCACCCGTGTCTATACGCGCGAACATCCGTAAGACGATCGGCTACAGCCTCGTCATCATGGGCGTCCCGCTGGTCCGCAATCTGCAGATCACTGCGGGAGCCGATCCAGTCGAGGACGCCGTGCTGCACATTCGCCTGCGCTCAGACCAAGCCGACGATCCGGTTGCGACTGGTAAACTCGAACTCGGCGCGATCGCAGCGGGCGAGACCGCCGAGCCTGGCGACATAGAGTTAACCTACGACGCGCGGCACTTCGTTCAGCTCGACGAAGCTACGGGAGCCCGCTTGGAACTCGTCGTGGAATCGTCCAAAGCACCGGCCACGGCCAGCACGCCGGTCCGGCTGCTCGCCTACAACCAGTGGGACGGGTTGAACCCCGACAGGGACATCCCTTTGTTCGAGACGCTGGCCGTTCATGTACTGCCCAACCATCCGCGCGTCGAGGAGGTGCGACGAGCGGCGTCCGAGCGGCTTAAGAAGACGACCGGCAGCTCGAGCCAAGAGGGCTACCAAGCCGGTCCGGAACGAGCCGTGGAGATTGCCAAGGCGACCTTCGAAACGATCCAAGGCCTGGATGTCAATTACAGCGACCCACCAGCAAGCTCCGAGCTGTTCCAAAAAATCCGCACGCCAGACCAGATCCTCGACGAGAAGTTCGGCACTTGCCTCGACACAACCTGTCTCTACGCCGCGTGCTTGGAGCAGGCCGGCCTCAACCCGGTGATGTTCGTCATCGCCGGGCATGCCTTCGC
>CALCZA010000099.1 GCA_937906475.1 uncultured bacterium | reverse complement strand
AAAGCGGTAGGCTTGGGTCAGTTCTCCAATAACCTACGAATTCGCGGTCCAATCGTCGGTTTGACGTGAAGCGTTTTGGGCGATGCTGGCACCCCTTTACAAGGAGGATGTCGGCGGTTCGAGCCCGTCATCGCCCACCACTTCGAACTCCATCGAGTTCTGCACTTGCTGGGAACCGGCTCACTCGCCCTTCTTCCGGGCGATCATCACTCCGACGGCCCCGCCGGTGGCACTGCCTGCTGGATAGTTTTTGGCAGCACCTTATCGACTGCATTGCTCTACTAGGCACATGAGTGCGAGGTTCAGTAGATGACTATCAGAGTTGGTATCAACGGTTTCGGTCGCATTGGACGGCTCGCGTTGCGGGCTGGATTTGCCGATCCGGAGTTGGAGTTTGTCGCGATCAACGAACCGCATGCAGATGCGGCGACGATGGCACTCTTATTGGAGTTCGACAGTGTTCAGGGACGCTGGGGTCATACGTGCGCGGCGAGCGATCGCGGCATTACGGTTGGTGATCGTGAGTTGGCTTACACCATGCACGCGGCACCCGATCAGATCCCGTGGCGCGAGTTGGGAGTCGACCTCGTGTTGGAATGCAGCGGCCGTTACCGAACGGTCGAACTGGTCGAACCACATTTCCAACAAGGGGCCTCGCGCGTGTTGGTGTCGGCGCCAGTGAAGGGTGGCGCGCCTAACGTTGTGGTGGGGGTCAACGATGGCACGGTCGATTTCGCTGCGGAGCGCATTATCTCGGCGGCCTCATGCACGACCAATTGCCTGGCGCCGGTGGTTCGCGTGCTGCACGACCACATCGGTATCGAGCGCGGGTTGGTTACGACGATCCACAATCCGACCAATACCCAGCAAGTCATTGATGGCGCGAACTCAGATCCAAGGCGTGCGCGTGCCGCGCAACTGAATCTGATCCCGACGTCGACCAACTCTGCGAGCGCGGTGACGTTGATCGTTCCGGAGCTTGCCGGCAAGCTCGACAGTGTTGCTGTTCGCGCGCCCGTGATGAACGCTTCGATCACCGACTGTGTGTTTCAGGTCTCACGCGACACGACAGTTGCAGAGGTCAATGCGACGCTGCGCAGTGCCGCCGAGAAGGGGCCGTTGGTCGACATTCTTGGCTATGAGGAACGGCCGCTGGTTAGCTCCGACTTCGCCCGCGATCCGAGGAGTTCCATCATCGATGCCTTGTCGACGCGCGTTACCGATCACCGCCTGGTGAAGGTCTTGGCGTGGTACGACAACGAGTGGGGCTACGCCAACCGCATGATCGCGTTAGCCCGACGCATGACGGGTGCTGCTCGGTCGAGTTAGCTCCGCGCGAGCCGATCGTGATCGTGATCGCGCGGGATGCGCCGGCCGGGGCTACTTGGGGCTCTTGGCTGGCCTAGTCGGCTTGTCTGCTTGGTAGATCGGCGATTCCCACCCGGCGATGTCGCTTGGCTTGACCGAACGGCGATAGCCATTGAAGTTGTAGGTTGCCGGGTGGAAGGGGCCGACGAAGTCGATCGGCGAATCGGCCTTGATCTCGTTTTCCAACCCGAGACACCAGAAGTGTGCGTTGAGCAGCATGCGGCGAAAGTCGTCGTTGACGATGTCCTCGGATGCGCCGTGGGTAGTAGCGAACACGCGCGAAGCTGGGTTGTTCGGCTGGTAGTTGCGAACCCAAGCGACCGAGTGACGCTTTTGTTGGCGCTCTTGCGTGCTTGGTGGTGAGTCGGTGGTCATGCCGTCGAGCACTTGTCCACGTGCGAGCGTGATGCCGTCCTTGGGGTGGCCGACGTAACCGCCGCACATCGCGTGCGGATTTTTGACGCCGCGCAGGATGGGGTGGTCGCGCTGCTCTGGTTCGAGGACGAGGTTGCTGCTCTGACGATGGTTGTTGCCGAAGTGGCCGACCCAGTGCTCACCAAGGATCTCCTCGCCAAAGCCGAATCGCCACGCATCCGAGTCACCTTTGAAGCCTTCGTTGTATTTGGCGAACTTGCCGTCGAGATCTTGGAACGCATGCGTCGAGGTGCGCATCCCGATCACTGGTTTGCCGGAGTTCAGGTAGTCCTCGATGTGTTGCATCTGATCATCGGCGAAGTGCTGGAAGCGCAAGAAGACCACCATCAAGTCAGCTGTCTTCAGTGCTTCGAGTCCGGTGATGTGGTTGCTACCAGGTTCGATAAATCCCGTCTGCTTGTTGGTCGTCACCAAGAACGTGCACTTGAAGCCGTGCCGTTTAGCGAGGATGCGAGCGAGCGCCGGCAAGGTTTCTTCGCCACGATACTCGTGGTCGCCGGCGATGAAGACGATGTGTTTGCCCTTGCCCGGACCAGCGTCACCTTGCCATACGACGGCGTTGGGGTGTGCGGTTGTCGCGAGCGCTGGGCGAAGCGTGTCAGCCCATTTCTTGTAGCCGGCCTTGTTGGGGTGCAAGAGGTCTGGGAACTCTTCTTTCTTCGCATCGCCGTCGGCGTTCGCAAAGATCGAATACGTGTCGAGCACGGTGACTTGCGCGACGTCCTTGACGGCTGCAATGCACAGTTCGTTAATGCGTTGGATGTCCTTCGCTGGACGTCGCATGCGCGCCGAGCTTGGGAAGACCTTGCACAAGAAGATCGGCATCTTCGGGCTGTGTTTGGCGAGTCGCATAACGATCGCTCGCACGTTGTCAGCGATGGCTTCCGCACTGTCGCCTTCTTCGAGGTCGTTGGTGCCCATCAACATGACGACGCCACTTGGATTAACAGCGAGCACGTCATCTTCGATGCGTACCAACATGCCGCGGGTCGTGTCGCCGCTGATGCCGCGGTTGGCTACTTTGACGTTAGGGAAACTGCCGCCCATGGTGGGGCCCCAGCCTTGCGTGATCGAGTCACCGAAGAAGACGACGGCGCCTTGGTCACGCTCGGTTTCGTTGTGCCACTTGGTGCGCTTGGTGCGCCATAGGTTCTTGAACCAATCGTAGCGGCGAATCGTGCCCTTGCCGGGCAGGCCGTCGTTGGTCGCCGGAATCTCAATATGCGCCGGGGACTGCTTGTCGGCAGCCTTTGCATCTTGGCCGCACGCGAATGAGGACAGGGCCGAAACAAGTACGAGGCTTGCGGTGATGCGCAGGCTTGCACGAGATGGAAAGAACGGGCTTTGCATGGGAGCCCCCATGATCGCCTAAACTCATTCGTACGTGCCCATACACTTCTGCTCGTTTTGTTTGCTTGCGCTGGTTGTCGGTCAAGCCTGGTCGCAGTTACCCGCGCAAGCTGTCGAGAAGCATCAAGTGGTCACGACCGAGAAACTGGTCGTCGCCGGTCGTCGCGCCTTCTTGATGATGCCGCCTGCCGTCGCGCCGAGTGGCTCTCAGCAGCGCGGTGGCATTCCGTGGGTCTGGTATGCGCCGACTTTGAAGGGGTTGCCGAGCACCGCGGAGAAGTGGATGTTCGATCAGTTCTTTGCGGCTGGTATTGCTATTGCCGGTATCGACGTTGGCGAATCGTATGGCAGTCCGGTGGGGCGTCGCATCTTCGGCGAGTTCCATAGCCATCTGGTCGCAACGCGTGGCATGGCAGTGCAACCGTGTCTGTTGGCACGCAGTCGCGGTGGGTTGATGCTCTACAACTGGGCTGTCGAGAACCCGGTGCGCGTCGCGGGTATTGCCGGCATCTATCCCGTGATCAACTTGCTGAGCTATCCGGGATTGGCGAGAGCGAGTGGAGCCTATGAGATGAGTGAGGCCGCACTCGCGGCGGCGTTGCCGCAGCACAACCCGATTGACCGGCTCTCCCCGTTGGCGAAGGCGAAGGTGCCGATCTACCACATCCATGGTGACAAGGATCGTGTCGTGCCGTTCGCCGACAACTCAGGTGCGCTGATGCAGCGCTACCGCAAGCTTGGTGGGCAGGTCACAGTTTTGACTGCGTCAGGCCAGGGCCACAACATGTGGCAAGGCTTCTTCCAAGATCAGGACCTCGTCGACTTCGTGATTTCGCGCGCCCGAACCACGAAGGGCATCATCGACATCGCGGACAAAGCTGTGCCGCGCAATGCCGTTCAGTGCATTGGCCCGGATGGTTCGTTGCTCGTGCCCGAGAGATCGGACGTCGCGTGCCAATGGCACTTTGCAGAAGGCGCTCTCACTGCTTCGCCCTCGTGGGACAGTGTGGTCACCAAGGCGTCGTATCAAGACTTCCGCATGCACATTGAGTTCAACGTCAATGAGTCGCAAGGCGAGAATGCCGAGGCCAAAGGCAACTCTGGCATCTACATCCAGCAGCGTTACGAGTTGCAGATTCTCGATTCGTTCGGCATCTCCGCCGAGAACTACAAAGCGAGCTATTGCGGCAGTCTTTACCGTTTGAAGAAGCCCGACCAGCTAGTCAACAAGAAGGCTGGTGAGTGGCAGAGCTACGACATTGCGTTCCGAGCGCCGGTGTTCAAGGGCAAGACCAAGGTTCACAACGCCCGCATCACCGCCTATCAAAACGGTCAACTCATCCACGATGACTACGAGTTGCCGCGCAAAACCGGCGCGGGTCAACCTGAAGCTCCAGCAGCCAGGCCCATCAAGCTCCAGGGCCACCACAACCAGGTCCGCTTCCGCAACTTCTGGGTTCAATCTCTCTGATTCCGCGTCTGCTTATCGCTAACGGAAGTGGCGGTCGGCAAACGTGAGGTACTGCTGCCAGTCTTGCCAGGTTAGGTCGTGCTTGCCGGCGCGGACGTGATAGCCGAGTTGGCCGTGAACGGGTTGGTCAACCGGCGGCATCTTGGTGGCGGGCAAGCCATCGGTTCCTAACAGGCGGTAGACCGGGTCGGCACCGAGGGTCGACAGAAACTCGCCTTCCGGATCTGCCCAGGAGTCTTTGGCGGCGCTTGCGATGTATGCGGGACGGGGCGCGATTGCCGCGATCAATAGGTGCTGGTCGATCGGTAGTTGGTCTTCGCGATCGTCGAAGGCGCGGAATGCCGTGCAGAACCAGTGGGGGAATACGCGGTTGATGACCTTGATCGTTTCGCCGGATCGTCGTCGAGAGTAAGCGGCACCACCGCAGCCGGAATCGTTCGAGATCACCATCGCAAAGCGTTCGTCTTGCGCGCCGGCCCACAATGATGTCTTACCGAGCCGGGAGTGGCCGAGAACGGCAATGTGCTCGGCGTCGACATCGGCGTCCATTTCTAGCGTGTCGAGTACTCGAGATAGTCCCCATGCCCACGCGGCGATCGAACCCCATGCATCAGTTGCGCGCTTGCCGGCGAGTGGTGGGTCGAGCACGCCGTGCACGCCATTGATGAAGCCGTCGTCGAAGTCGGGGTCGATGTCGCCGTAGTAAACCGTCACCAGTCCATAGCCACGCGCGAGGATCTTCTCGACTGGCCAACGGCTGGCGCGCTTGCCGCGTGTCGATTCGTTGGCGCGATCATTGGTCACGCCGATCTTCTTGTCGTTGCGCATCCAGGTTGTCGGCATGCGAATGCCTGGATCCGAGTGAATTGATTGGTTGCCGAAGAAGTTTAGACCGAGAAACGCGGGCACTGGTTTGCTCGCATTCACCGGCAGATACATCAGCACTTCGAAGAACGCATGCTCTGCGTCGTCGTAGCGGACCCGCCATTGCTTGCGTTGCGCCTTGCCGTCGAGTGCTAGCGACTCGCTCATCTCCTCGATTCGAACCTCTGTAGGCTCTGGGGACCGGCCATACATGTGCCGCCGGAACTGTTCGAGGATCTCGGGCCGTCGGGACTGCCGCCATTGCTCCGCGGTTTTGATCATGCTGCCATCGGCAGCGATCAGGGGATCTGGCGGTAGGCGAGGAACGTCAGGACGCGGCGTGACGCAGGCGCTCATCAGGAGCGGCATCAACAGCCATGCGGCGCGCGGGTTCGGTTGCGACATCAGGTCGGCAGTCTAGTAGCAAGGCTACCGCGCGCGTAGCCTTGCTCTTCGCGTTCGCTGGCTTACCGGCGCGGCCAGACGTTGTCTGACTTGTTTGCGTCCGGGAAGCGGCCAGCGGGATCGAGCGTGATCTTCTTGATGGCGCGATCGCCAAATTGCAGCTTGGCTTGGAAATCGCGGTCGCCAGCAAACCAGACGTCCACCGGCCACGTCACGATCGCCGCGTTGGCCCCGTCTGGCGTACTGTTCTTCATTGGCGTGATCGCCGAGTCGCCCGCTTCAAAGTCCACCCGCAGCACCACCGGAGACGGCATTTGGCCGGCTTGGTGCACGGTGACGATGGTGTTCGATCCGGCGCCGTTGACGCTCTTGATTGAGGCATCCACAGAGTCGGTCGTCCACAGCCAGTAGTGCCAGAACCAACCAAGCTCGGCGTTGAGTTCATTGCTCATGAAGAACGCGAAGTCCCACGGTGACGGATGCTTGAAGGCCCACACCCGCGAATACTCGCGCATCGATTTTTGCACCGCTTCATCGCCATAGATGCCGCCCAACATGGACAGCATCAGCGGTGCCTTACTGTAGGTCTGGAAGCCGTATTGGCTGCCGGCGTAGTTGGCCGTCCACATCAGCGGTGGCTCGCTCTCGTTGCCAGCGCGCTGGCCGTAGCTTTGGCCGCGCCCATCGAGTCCAGGTTTACGGCCGCGACTGTCCGCACCCGAAAGGATGTTCATGTAGGTGTTGAAGCCTTCATCCATCCATCCATACATCGTCTCGTTGGTGCCGACCATCATTGGCCACCATTGGTGTGCCACTTCGTGATCAGCCGCGCCTTGGTTGGAATTGATCACCATCGGATACTCCATCCCCGCGCTGGGACCATCCTGCATCGTCAGTTGCGGGAACGGATACGGCACCCACAACTTCGAGTAGAACTCGAGTGCGTGGCGAGTGATCTTGCCGGCGCGCGCGAAGCGACTGGCGCGCTCTGGCAGGTAGAACATGTGGATCGGCACCGGGCCCTTGCCGGGAATCGTTGCGCGCGTCGCCTTCCAGACAAAGCGCTCGGCGGTGGCCCAAGCGAAGTCGTTGACCATGTCGGCGACGTAGTGCCAGACCAGGCGTTTACCGGCCGCGGTTGACTTGCCTGGGCCTACTTCGTTCTTGGTGACGATGTCGATTTCGTTGTCTGATTCCAGCACATGGGATAGGCGTTCACGCGATGCCTTGGTCAGAACTTCTTTTGGGTTCTGGAGCACGCCAGTTGCTGAGACCAACCAGCCCGCCGGAACATCGAAACGAACGTCGAAGCGTCCGAAGTTGTTGTAGAACTCGGCGGGACCCAGATACGGGTTGGTGTCCCAGCCGTTGAGGTCGTCGTACTTGGCAAGTCGCGGAAACCACTGCGTCGGTTGGAATAGCGTGTCGTCCCAGCGTTGCGTCATCCGGTGGCCGCGACCGGCGTCGCCACCAGGTAGCTTGGTGTGCCAGTCAATCTCGAGCGTCGCCTTCGACTTTGGGGGGATCGGTTTCGCTAAGCGAATCGTTGCGACAGTCTGCGTGAGTCCCGATGCCGACGCGCCGCCACTGTTGCCGTTACTGTTGCCGCCGCGGTTGCCGCGCCCGCGGCGTCGCGCACGAGGCTTCAGATCGATGGCATTGCCATCGATCGACATGCGGGTGATTACCATGCCGTCGGTCAGTTCTGCCGGCACCGAAGAACCGCGCTGGACACGCGCCCGGAACATGTTGTGATCCAACCGCAGCACGATGCGGGTCAGTGCATCCGGGCTGTTATTGTGAATGACGATGCTCTCCTTGCCGAAGATCGACTGCGTCTCGCGGTCGAGTCGTGCCTCGATCGTGAAGTCCGTTTGCAGTTGCCAGTAGTTTGGGCCCGGCTTGCCCGTGTAATTGCGCGTGTTGGCATCGAAGGCGCGACGAATCGTGCGCGTCATCGGAATGTCGCGACGCACGGCGCGCGTGTTCGATTGCAGCGCTTCGCGCAACACTATCGGCGCACCCGCGATCTCGTTTTCGCCGGGTTGCTGGCCCGCGATTGGCGCGCATAGTGCGGTCAGAGCCAAGGATGCAATGGCAGCAGTTGGAAACAGGGGAGCAGTTCTAGGCATGTGATTGTAGGTCCGTGGGGTGCCCGTGTCGGGATGCGGCGCGCCATTCTAACCCGACGGCCGCTGAGTGACCTGTCGGGAAGTTGCATCATCCGCGACCCAGGGGGCGAACCTGTAAGGCATTTCGCTAGCCTCGCTGGTCTATGGAACGAATGACTCGCCCGATTCTGCTCGGCATGTTCGCATTGGCCTTGGTCGGTGGCTGTCGCACGGTGGGCAATGGTGCGGCCTTTGCCGATGCAGTCCTCGTCCAGCGCTGCCTCGAGTTGGAGCGACGGGCCCTTGAGGACAATGAGGCGATTGCCACCCTGCGGTCGTTGGTCACGGCGGCGCCAAAGCGGCTCGCTGGGTCGTCGGGCATGCACGCGGCAGAGCAATGGGCAATGCAGAAGATGCGCGAGATCGGGTTCGATGAAGTGGCGGCCGAGTCGGTGATGGTTCCCAACTGGCGGCGAGGTGTCGAGACCGGTGCGACGATTGGTGCCGGCAGCATGCCGCTCCGGGTGACTGCGCTCGGTGGCAGCGTCGCGACGCCGGAGGGCGGTATCGAAGCCGAAGTCGTCGAGGTTCGTTCGTTCGAGCAACTGCAAGCGATGGGTGATGCCGCGAAGGGCAAGGTGGTCTTCTTCAACCGTCCGATGCCGCGCGCGCTGCGCCGGACCGGTCGTGCCTATGGAGCGGCGGTGCCGCAGCGAAGCAATGGTGCGATCGAGACGGCGAAGGCTGGCGGCGTCTTTGCGTTGGTGCGCTCGGTTACGACGGCGATCGATGGCCATCCGCACACAGGTGCGATGAACTACGCCGAAGGAATCGCGCAGGTGCCTGCGGCAGCTGTGGCGACGGCAGATGCTGATGCGCTGTCGAAGCTGCTTTTGCGTGGTCCCGTCAAGGTGCGGTTGGAACTTGGGTGCAAGACACTGCCCGACGTCGAAGGCTTCAATATCGTCGGTGATTATCACGGCAGCACAGCACCGGATGAGATCGTGCTGATTGGCGGTCACCTCGATGCATGGGATCTCGGTACAGGTGCGCATGACGATGGTGCCGGTGTCGCGCATTGCTTGGAAGCCGTACGCTTGCTCAAGGCTATTAGTTGCCGGCCCAAGCGAACGATTCGTGTGGTTCTGTTTGCCAACGAAGAGAACGGTCTACGCGGTGCGCGTGCCTACGGTGTTGCTCACGAACATGAGGTTAGTAAGCACGTTGCTGCGATCGAAACCGATGGCGGTGGTGCAACGCCGCAAGGCTTCTCGTGTTCGTTGCGCGGTCCGGAAGCGGCGGCCATCGAAGCGTTGTTCGCACCGCTCGATCAGATTCACGCCGGACTGTTTTTATCCGGTGCTGGTGCCGGTGGTGCAGACATCAGCGTGCTGCACGCGCTCGGCGTGCCGTGTTTTGGCTTGTGGGTCGATGGCCATCGTTACTTCGATTACCATCACACCGCTGTCGACGATTTGCCGGCCGTGAACGAGCGCGAACTGGCGTTGGGAGCCGCAGTGATCGCCTACGCCGCGAGCGTGTTGGCCGACCGTTAGTTGGGGTGAGAGGGGGCCTGTAGGCCGTGATGTGAGTCGACGCCAAGGCTGACGGTGGTAACTCTGGCCGGAAGCCGATCGATGCACGTAGCGGGACTTTCCGCCCGACGCGTTTGGCAGCCGCGAACACGATTATGCCACTTTTGCGGCAGCTGGCTCGGGCTCCACTTGAGTGCACTGGCTGTGTCGGTTCACATCGCGTGCAAGCCATGAATCCTCGCAAGATCCTATCGTTCGTCGGCAAGGTCTGGGAACAGGACATCGTCCCCCAGTTGACCGACTACATCCGCATCCCTAACAAGTCGCCGGCCTTTGACGCGGATTGGGAGAAGGCCGGGCACATGAAGCGCGCGGTCGACTTGATCGCCGGCTGGTGCAAGGCGCAGCCGATCGAAGGTCTGCAGGTCGAAGTCGTGCAGCTCAAGGGCCGCACACCGTTGATCTACATGGAGGTGCCAGGTGAAGGCGACGACACCGTGTTGCTCTACGGCCACCTCGACAAGCAGCCGGAGATGGAAGGCTGGTTTGATGGCCTCGGTCCGTGGGACCCAGTTCGTAAGGGCGACAAGCTCTACGGCCGCGGTGGTGCCGACGATGGCTATGCGGCGTATGCGTCGTTGACCGCGATTCGTGCATTGAAGGAGGCTGGCGGCACGCACTCGCGTTGCGTCATCATCATTGAAGGTTGCGAAGAGAGTGGTAGTTACGACCTGCCGTTCTACATCGATGCGCTGAAAGACCGCATTGGCTCGCCGAGCTTGGTTGTCTGTCTCGACTCTGGTTGCGGCAACTACAACCAGTTGTGGTGCACTACGTCGTTGCGCGGCGTGATCGGTGCTGAAGTGAAGGTCAACGTGTTAACCGAAGGCGTGCACAGCGGCGATGCCAGCGGTGTTGTTCCCAGTAGCGCACGAGTTATGCGCAACTTGATGGAGCGACTTGAAGACAGCAAGACTGGCGCAATCCTGCCCAAGCAGTTCCATGCCAAGATTCCGAAGCAGCGTGAGCAGCAAGCGAAGCTCGCTGGCAAAGTGCTTGGCAACGACATGTGGCAGCGTTTCCCGTGGGCGGGTGACACTAAGCCGATGAGCAAGCAGTTGGCCGATATCGTGCTCAATCGCACCTGGCGACCGTTTGTCGAAGTGGTTGGTGCCGATGGTCTGCCGCCTGTTGCGACCGCGGGCAACGTCTTGCGCCCGACGACGACGTTTAAGTTGTCGCTGCGCATTCCTCCGACGGCTGACCCAGACAAGTGCTCCGAATATCTGACCAAGCTGCTCAGTAAGAATCCGATTCATGGCGCGCAGGTGTCGGTGACTGCCGACGAGCCAGGCGGTGGGTGGAATGCACCCGAACTGTCACCGTGGCTTGAGAAGGCATGTGCCAATGCATCGAACACGTTCTTCAAGAAACCGTGCGTCTACATGGGGGAAGGTGGCTCGATCCCGTTCATGGGCATGCTTGGCGAGAAGTTTCCCGAGGCGCAGTTCATGATTACCGGGGTGCTTGGTCCACAGAGCAATGCGCACGGCCCGAACGAGTTCTTGCACATTCCTATGGGCAAGAAATTGACGGCGAGCGTGGCCCTGGTGCTGCAGGACCACCTCAACCGGGATCGCGGTGGCAAGCCCGCGAAGGTGGTCAAGAAGGCCAAAGCCAGCAAGGCCGCGAAGTCCAAGAAGAAGGCGGCCGGCAAGGGCAAGGCGAAGGCGCATTAGAAACTCGCGTCACGTGAGACTCGCGTGACGTGATTCCTGCCGGCCTCCAGCTACCATGCGGAGACTAAATGGAATCGCACATGCAGGTTGCTACGCCTTCTACGGAAGCCCCCGTCAGTCTCGCCAACGTCGAGCAGTTGCTCGAAATGCCGCTTCTCGACCTTGTGTTCGCCGCGGCCGCGGTGCATCGCGAGCATCACGATCCCGCGCGCGTGCAATGCTCGCAACTGCTGTCGATCAAGACCGGCGGTTGTCCGGAAGATTGTGGTTATTGCTCACAGAGTGCGCACCACAAGACGCCGGTCGAACGGGAACCGTTGCTGGACGTCGAGACCGTGCTCACCGAAGCTCGTGCCGCCAAGGAGAATGGTGCGGATCGTTTTTGCATGGGCGCGGCGTGGCGTGAGGCCAAGTCCGGTGAAGAGTTCGACCGTGTATTGGCGATGGTGCGCGGTGTCAAAGAACTGGGCCTCGAAGCCTGCGCGACGTTGGGCATGGTCAACAAGCAGCAGGCCGAGAAGCTCGAGCAAGCTGGACTCGACTACTACAATCACAACCTCGACACCGGTCGCAGCCACTACAGCGAAGTCATTACGACGCGCACTTACGATGACCGACTCGACACGTTGAAGAACGTGCGCCAGGCCGGCATGAAAGTATGCAGTGGCGGCATCCTCGGTTTGGGCGAGCAGACGAAGGGTCGCGCCGAGTTGCTGTTTGAGTTGGCAAACCTCGATCCGCCGCCCGAGTCGGTGCCGATCAACACGCTGGTGCAGGTCGAAGGTACGCCGTTCGCGAAGGCCGAGAAAGTCGACTGGACCGATCTCGTTCGTGCGGTCGCCGCGGCGCGCATCTTGATGCCGAACAGCGTCGTGCGCTTGTCGGCTGGTCGCACCGAGATGGATGATTCGGCGCAAGCGATGTGCTTCCTGGCAGGCGCCAACTCGATGTTTATCGGCGACGAACTATTGACGACGCCGAATCCGAGCCCGTCCAGCGATGCTGCCTTGCTGCAGAAACTTGGCCTCAACGCCATCGCGACTGATAGCAGTTGCAAGTAGTGCTAGATGCTTTGGATTGGCAACTGCGCGCAGAACTCGACGAGCGAGCGCAGAGGGGATTGCAACGTGCGACGCTGCTCGACGGCCAGATCGTAGGTGCTGATTTTGGCAGCAACGATTACCTAGGCCTTTCGCGCGACGCGTCGATTGCCGATGCGATGGTTGCTGCTGTCCGCGAATACGGCGTTGGCGGTCGCTCTGCCCGGTTGCTGAAAGGTGGTTCGCCGCTGCACGAACAGTGTGAGCAGGCCGCTGCTGCTTGGCTCTCTAGTGAAGCTGCACTGCTGTTCCCTTCGGGCTACCAGGCCAACGTTGGCTTGGTCGGTGCCCTAGTCGGTCGTGGCGACGCGGTGATCTCGGACCGTGACAACCACGCGTCGCTGGTCGATGCGGCGCGGTTGTCGCGCGCGCGCATCCTCGTGCATGACCACCTCGATCTTGGCGATCTCGAGCGTGCGCTGCTTGCCGCGTCGTCCGCACGTCGTCGCTTGGTGCTGACCGAAGGTGTCTACAGCATGGCCGGTGATGCTGCGCCATTACTCGCCATCGACGCACTGTGTCGCCGATACGACGCATGGCTGGTCATTGATGAAGCGCACTCGGTTGGTCTGTTGGGCCCGCGTGGTGCCGGTGCTTGGGCACGTGCGGTGGACGAAGCCGGCGGTGCCGATGGGCATCGCTTGTGTGCCCGGGTCGTGACGGGTGGCAAAGCGCTTGGCGTTGCCGGTGCGTTCGTGGTTGGCAGTTCGACGTTGCGCGAGCAATTGATTCACAAGGCGCGCTCGTTCTTGTTTACGACGGCTTCCCCGCCGGCGTTGGCTGGAGGCTTAACTGCTGCCATCGAACGCTGCCAGCGAGCCGATTCGGAACGTGTCGCGGTGCTCGCCAATGCTGGCCGCCTTGCTGCGGCGCTCGGCCTGCCGGTACCCGCTGCTGCGATTGTGCCGGTCCCGGTTGGCGATGCGGGGGTTGCTGTGCAGCTGGCGAGCGATCTACAGGACGAAGGCTTCTATGCGCCGGCAGTGCGGCCACCGACCGTTGCTGAAGGCACCTCCCGTTTACGCGTGGTATGCCACGCCGATCAGTCGACCGATGTTGTTGACCGGCTGGCTGCTCTCATCGTGAGCAAGTTGCGAACGCGTCCGGTAGTTGCCAGCGTGGTGCCGCGCCGCGCTCCAGTCACCTGTGTCGTTGGCACAGACACGAGCGTCGGCAAGACAGTTGTCAGCGCCTTGCTACTGCGGGCGGCGATGGCACGCGGTCCGGTGCGCTACTGGAAGCCTGTCCAGACTGGTTTTGATGACGATACGCAATGCGTGAGCGAGCTCGCCGCTGCTGAGTCGTGCCATTTGCTGCCTAACGCAGTGAGCTTCGCGTTGCCTGCGTCACCACACGCTGCTGCGGCTGCCGAAGGTGCGGCGGTTTCGTTGGCGGACTTGCAGGCGACGCTAGAGCAACATCGAGCCGCACATTCTGACAGCCAGTTGCTCGTGGAGTTTGCCGGCGGCTTGTTGGTGCCGTTCGCGCTCGATCCACCGGCGACGCAGGCAGATTGGTTGGTGTCGATGGGAGCGCAAGTCGTGCTCGTTGCCCGTTCGGGCCTCGGCACGCTCAATCACACGTTGCTGACAATTGAGGCCATGCGTGCCCGTCAGTTGCAGCCGGATGCCTTGTTCTTGGTGGGGGAGCCGCATCCCAGTAACCGCGAAGCGCTGGGCGCGTTGACGTCGATCGCGAGCATCCATGAGGTTCCGCATTGGCCGTCGCTGTCGACGGATTCATTGGACGCGTGGTTGCAGGGCAATGACGTGACGGAGTTGCTCAGTGTCTGATCTACCAGAACGCGATGCCCGCGTTATTTGGCATCCATACACCCAACACGGCATCGAGGCGGCGCCGCTGCCGGTAGTGCGAGCGAATGGTGCTTGGCTCGAGCTAGCCGATGGGACCAGATTGCTTGATGGCATCTCATCGTGGTGGGCGACGTTGCACGGTCACTCGCACCCGGCGTTGGTGGCTGCAATCAGTGAGCAAGCGGCGCGTCTCGACCATGTGCTGTTTGCTGGTGCAACCCACGAACCGGCGGTGCAGCTTGCCGAGCGGTTGCTGGCGATTGTGCCTGAGGGGCTGTCGCGGGTCTTCTACTCGGACGATGGTTCGACCGCGGTTGAAGCTGCGTTGAAGATGGTGTTGCAGTCATGGGTGCATCGCGAGCAACCGGACCGCCGTGTGTTTGTTGCGCTGGATGGTGCCTACCACGGGGATACGTTTGGGGCGATGGCGGCGGGCGACCCAGACCCGTTCTTCCGGCCGTTCGAATCCATGATGTTCGAAGTGCGGCGCGTGCCCACGAACGCTGCGGCCTTGGCACAAGCGTTCGACGAACTTGGCGACCGCGCGGCCGGCTTCATCTTTGAGCCCTTGTTGCAAGGTGCCGCGGGCATGCGAGTCATGTCCGTCGAGTTTGTGCAGCAGGCACGACGTTTGTGTGATGAGCGCGGGTTGCCGATGATCGCCGACGAAGTGATGACCGGGTTTGGTCGCACGGGCTCGATGTTTGCATGTGAACGTGCCGGCATCTCGCCGGATGTCATGTGCCTGGCGAAGGGTCTGACCGGAGGCATGTTGTCGTTGGCCGCGACGCTGGCAACCGAAGAACTGTTCGAGAGTTTCTTGCACCACGAACGCTCGCGGTTCTTCCCTCACGGCCACACGTTCACTGCCAATCCGATTGCGTGTGCGGTGGCGTTGGCGTCTTTGGAGGTTTCGTTGGCCAACGATGTGCCGGCGCAGTTAGAGCGCATCGGACGCGGTGTGTTTGAGCAACTTGCCGATCTTGAGGACCACGAACGGGTCGCCGATTTGCGTCATCTCGGCGGGATGGCGGCGTTCGACATCGTTGTCCCCGAAGGCCAGGCTGGTTACCTCTCGGACCTAACGCCGCATTTGCGCCGCGAAGCCGTTCGTCATGGGGTGCTGTTGCGACCGCTCGGTAACGTGCTCTACGCGTTGCCCCCCGCGTGTCTGACCGATGAGCAAGTGACCAAGGTTGCGAGCGTCATGCGGCACCTTGTGACGACGCTGGCTTAGGTGGCGACCATGCGGCAGGCGCGATTAGTGCCAGCCTGAAGCCTTGCCAATCGCTGAGTTCTGCTGCGCCCAAGCGCGCCACTCTGCTTCGCTCTCGGCAACATCGAGCGCGAGATTCTCGGCGAACAAGTCGTCGACGTCTTGCTGCGAGGCGTTCTTCTTGTTGAGCGCGGCGCACAGGTCGAGCCAGTCTTCTGGATGGCGAGCCAGCAACCAGACGCAGAAACTCCACGACTTGGCGCGAACGGGATCGCGAAAGTTGTCCATGCGTTCGCGCGGAACTTGCACGAGTGGCCAATCGGTGGCGCTGTCGATTGCCTTCTCCAATCGCTGCCGCCAGATCAATGCGTCGACCGGCCACTCGTCGCGCTTCTTGCTGACGGTGTGGGCGAGTTGCATGTAGCGCGTTTTGATCGTGCCGCACATCATCCAGGTCAACGCGTGCACGAGTCCTTCGGAAAGGCCTTGGTTCAGACGTTGAGCAGCGCAGCGCATCATGACGTGCGCGACGACGCGGTCGTCGTCATCCGAAGGATTGCAAATCGCCCACTCGGCTGACTTGCCTTGGTCTTGGTAGGACATCCCGGAGAACATCTTGGCCTTGACCATGTCGTAATCGCCGAGGGTGATTGGCGCGCGCTGCAGTAGTTGGTCGCGATGGCTGACGGTGCGAATGATCGCGAGGTAGGCGCGTGAGTCCGTCGTGAGCGCTTGCGATGCAAGCGGTTGCTCGCCGAGCAGGTGGCGCACCATCACGAGCGCACGTTCGGCCCAGACAACCGATTGCCGGGCTTGCTCGTCGGATCCAATCACCCAATGCTCGAAGTGTTCAGAGCGCGCACCGTGAAACGACAGGCCCGACTGCTGCAAAGCGTCCGGCATCTGATCGGCTGCGAGTGACTTGCTGTCGCATGGTAAGGCTGCGCACTGCTTCGCCTTCGCCAGCATGGCACGCATGCTGCGCACGAACGTTAGTTGGTCTTCGGTGCCGAAGAAGCCGTCGATGCCTTCGTGGCCTAGCGCCTTGTGGCTCTCTAGATCATTGGCATCGAACGCGAGTGCGCGTTCGAGTTGCAGTTTGCCCTGATCGATTTTACTCAGATCGATTTTACTCAGATCGAGTTTGTTCTCGGCCAGCAGTTTGAGGCCGAGCACACGATGTAGCTTGCTCAGTTGCTTGGCTACCGCACGCCAGTTCTTCTCCTGCTGTAAGAGTTGTCGCTTGCTGGCCTTGTTCGGTGGCAGGGTCTTGGGGTCTTTGACTTGTTGCCACTCGCCGTTACGTCTCTCGTGGCCGAGCGCTGCGCGTGCCTTGGCGTGATCAGCATCGTAGTGATCGATGAGGACCTGGTAGGTGTTCCGACTGCGAGTCATGGCTTTGGCCTGCGCAGCTTTATTGGCAAATCCCTGCAGCGAGGCGGCCGCCTTCTTAGTGAGGGCGGCCACGCGCGGGTCAAGGTCGCCCTGCGCGGTCAATGGCAGTGCCGTTACCAGCATTGCGCAGAACGTTGCCGCCCACGGTGAGAAGCGGGGCGCGGTCGGCGAATCGTTGCGAGTTGCTGCGGGCATGTTGGGTTCCCGCAGTCGAGCCTACTTCTTGCTGCTGTCCGGCTCCACTGGTAGCAGGTGCAGGCCACTATCGGCTACGGCCTTGCGGAACGTCGGCAGTGACTTGGCGAAGAAGGTTCCGACTAACTGATCGACTTCGGTGACCTTGGCAGAGGCCTTCGTCATGCCGTCTCGCTCGGTCTTGTTGGGCCCGTCGATCGTGTCAGAGATGCGCATGTGGCCGCGGATCTTGGTCATCAAACCGTCGTTGCCGCGATTGATGCCCTGCACCTTTTTCTGCTCGCCCCAGAGCTTGTTGTCGAGATCCTTGTGGGCTTCGTCGATGGCCTTCAGCGCGTCGCGAATCGTCTTATGCGGATCGTCGCCTGCTTCGGGCTTCTGCTCGATGGCAAGGCGAGTGCGGACGATATTAATCTGTGCCTTGATCGGCGCCAGGCGTTGCGTGACTTCGTAGAGTCGCAGGTTGAGTGCGTCGCGCTCGGTGCGCAGCACGTCCTTGGCGACACTGGCGGCGCGCGAAATCGAAACGCGTGGATCGTCGCGAACCTCGACTTTGACCGTTTGCGACTCACCTTGGAAGCGCACCGTCAGTTCGTACTTGCCGGCCAATACGCGGCGGCCAGACGGTGGCATCTTAGGCTTCTTCTGGAACGTCTTGCTCGGCCCGGGACCACCGTCGCGTTCGAATCGCCAGTAGATGCGGTTTAGGCCGAGCTGCACATCGCGTTGAAACGTGCGGACGATCTCGCCGAGCGAGTTCTGCACTTCGACAGTGACCTTGTCCTTCGGGTCGTCCTTATCGGACTCCTCTTTGTCCGACTTCTCTGGGTCGGAATCCTTCTCATCGTCGGTGCTCTTCGTGGGCTTCTCGCGAGTCTTCTCGGTCTTCGGATCGGGGTGCTTCAACTCCGGAGCATTCGCGATCACTTGCACCATGACGCCAAACGGCGTCGTCGGTCCGCGGAACTCACCTTGGCCCGGGAAGCGCGTGCTCGGCGTTTGTGCAATGCCGTGCAGAATCGCCGGCCGCGGGTCGAACACATGCATCTTCTTGGCGAGCTTCTCGGGGGTCATGCTGCGCAGCGGACTGATGTCATCGATCACGAAGATTGAGCGGCCGTGCGTCGCAACGATGAGATCGCCGTCGCGGGCGTGCGTCGTGATGGCGCGCACGGCGCAGGTTGGCACGCCATGGCGCCACGCCTGCCACTGTTTGCCGCCGTTGAGCGAGACGAATAAGCCGAACTCGGTGCCTACCCATAGCAGGTCTTTCTGCTTGGTGTCTTGTTCGATGACGTGGCAGTAGCCATCGATGCCGTCGGTCGCCAACGAAGTCCAAGTCGCGCCGTAGTCATGAGTGACGTAGACGTAGGACGTCCAGTCAGAATTGCGGTGGCCGTCAAACACGGCGAACGCGGTGCCGGCGTCGTGCTTGCTGGCTTCGATGTGTGGGCTCCACGTGTTGCGCGGTAGGTCTGGCACATTGGTCTCGACGCTCGTCCACGAGTCGCCGCCGTCGCGTGTGATCTGAACGCGGCCATCATCGGTCCCGGCCCAGACAACACCTGGCTCGACGCTGCTTGGTGCGATCGTGATGATGCAGCAGTGGTTCTCTGCGGCGGTGACGTCGATCGTCAAGCCACCGCTCTCGTCCTGCTTCTGCCAGTCGGGGTTGTTGGTTGTCAGGTCCGGCGAGATCACTGACCACGCCTCGCCGCGGTTCGGGCTGCGATGCACGAATTGACTGCCGTAATAGACCGTTCGGCCATCGAACGGGTCGAGCGCGATCGCCGCGTTCCAGTGAAAGCGAAGTTTGCTGCCTTCGGGTTCCGGGGGGCGGATCGACTTGCGCGAACCGGTGCGCAAGTCGTAGCGCACGAGCGAGCCACCTTGGCTCATGGCGTAGCCTTGGCGGCTATCGAACGGATCGGGGATGGTTGCGAAGCCATCGCCAAAACACACTTCTTGCCAATGCAGGTTACGGATGCCGCCGTTCTCCCAAACGGTCGACGGGCCACGCCAACTGCCGTTGTCTTGCAGACCGCCGTAGATGTTGTAGGGGACGTTCTGGTCGACGGCGACGTGATAGAACATCGCCAGTGGCATGTTGCGGCAGAACCTCCATGTCGAGCCAAGGTCTTGGCTGGTGTAGACGCCGCCGTCGTTGCCGATCAGGATGCGTTGCGGATCCTGCGGGTCGATCCACATCGAGTGATGGTCTGGGTGCGCGGCGTCCCAGCCGACCAGGCTGTTGAACGTGCGGCCGCCGTCGGTCGATACGTCGATGACCGTATGCATGTTGTAGATGCGGTTCGGGTCCTTGGGATCGACGCGGATGTCGCAGAAGTAGAATGGCCGCGGTGCGATGTTGTCTTTGCTGTTGACGGTGCGGAACTTGAAACCGCCGTCATCGCTTCGCAGCAGCACGCTCTTTTTGGCTTCGGTCAGTGCGTAGATCGTGTTGGGCGAGCTTGCCGAGATCGCGAGGCCGATGCGGCCGAGTTGGCCCTTGGGCAGACCATCATCGCTGTCCAGCTTCTTCCACGTCTTGCCGCCATCGAGCGTGCGGTAGAGGCCGGAACCAGGGCCACCACTTTTGAATGCCCATGGCCAGCGCCGGTGCTGCCACATGCTCGCGAACAGTTTGTCCGGGTTGCGCGGATCGATGATCAGGTCGCTGCAGCCGGTGCGTTCGTCGACGTAGAGAACCTTCTCCCAAGTCGCGCCGCCGTCGGTTGTCTTGAAGACGCCGCGTTCCGCATTTTCGCCCCAACTTGTGCCGAACGCCGAAACCCATGCGGTGTTGGCATCGCTTGGGTGCAGCACGATGCGGTGGATGCGTTCCGTCTTGGCGAGGCCGAGCTTGGTCCAGGTGCGGCCACCATCGAGGGTTTTGTAGATGCCGCGGCCGACGCTTGCCGAGTTGCGTGGATTGCCTTCACCCGAACCGACCCAGACGATGTCGGGCGAGTGTTGGTTGATGGCGATCGCGCCAATCGACGCGACGTCCTGATCGTCAAACACCGCCTTGAAGGTGACCCCGCCGTCGGTTGACTTCCAGACCCCGCCCGCCGATGCACCAGCCCAAATGATGCGAGGGTCACCGGCCACACCCGCCACAGCGCCGATGCGGCCACCGACCACTGCCGGCCCGATCGCTCTCGCTTTGAGCTTGCTCAATAGGGAGAGGTCGGTTGCCGGGGCCGGTTCCTGTGCAAGCACGGGAGCGGCGAGGGCGGCGAAAAGAGACAGTAGGATCTGACGTGCAGCCATGAGGGTCGCAACATACGCGCTGCGCCCGCCGACTACAGCGGTCAGTTCAGGGAGAGTTCGGTTGTGGCCCGTGCGTGGATAGTGTTGCGCAAACCTTGCACTAGAGGTCGTTACTCACGCCTGCAGAGCCAAGGCGCATTTGGCTACGGCGCCGAGTGTTTCGTGATTGTCGCTACACACAACTGCTGAGGATCTCGGCTTTGTAGCTTGTTGTCCCCATCGCCGCCTACTTGTCCGTCAGTCGGAACGTCTTTTGGATCGTGGCCAGCGCGGCAGCGGAATCCGGTGCAACTTTGCCGTCGTCCGTCAGCATGTTCTCTACGGTGATCACGACGGCCTTACCGTCTGCCGTGAGGCCAACCATGGTGACGTCGAGGTCGCTGTCGCCAATCGATATTACGGCACCGCCTCCTTGGTAGGATTTGCCGCCGAAATCGAGGGTGCGCGCCTTCGATTTTGCATCAACGTCGAGCGCTTCTACGGTCGCGTCCAACATGACCCTAGCCATCATCTTCGCGCCACCAAGTTCAAAGCGGTGGACCATGAATGTCATGTCGTTGAATGTGATCGTCCACGATTGTGTGCCACCCTCGCCGTCGAGTTCGTATTCAAAGATGGCTTCGCGCGGGTAGTCGAACTGCACGCCGCTGGCTGCGAAGTGTCGGAATGGCGAGACGGCCACGGTCATCTGATGCTCGGTGTCGCCGATCTTGATAGCCGTTTTCTGACCTTCGCCGAGGCGGTGGATCGTGCCATCGATGAGCACTTCGAAGTGCAGTGACGGTTCTTGCGACGGGTCGGTGTGGGGTAGGGCGAATCCAGCACCGATCCCGGCGAGAGTCAAAGCAAGCAGCGTACGCATGCCGGAAGCATAGCGAGTGATCCGCGGCGGCTTGGTTATCATAATGGTGTGCCCGTCTCGCTTGATCAGTTCCGCAAGCTCGCGCTCGGTTGTCCAGACGCCGTTGAGAGTGAGCATCAAAGCCATCCGGACTTTCGCCACGCTGGACGCGTCTTCGCGACGGTGCAGCCTGATGGTCAGGCAGTCATGGTCAAGCTGCCGCCTGGCACGCAGGCGGATCTAGTTGCCGCAAACAAGGCATTCCGTCCCGCTAGTGGGGCTTGGGGTCGAGCTGGCTGCACGCTTGTGGATCTCGCCGACGTGAGCTTGACGGTTCTGCGCGATGCGGTGACCGATGCCTGGCAGTTCGCGGCGGCAGTGACCGCGGTCCAGCGTGCCAAGAAGTAGCGCTGCGGGCTTACCCGAGTAGCTTCTTCTCGACGCGGCCGGCGACATCCGTCAGGCGGAAGTCGCGGCCCTGCGACCGAACGGTCAACTTGGTGTGGTCGATGCCGAGTTGGTGCAGGATCGTCGCATGCAGGTCGTGCACATGAACGATGTCCTCTGCGGCCGACCAGCCAAAGTCATCGGTCTTGCCGTGCACGTAGCCTGGCTTGAAGCCGCCGCCGGCGACGATCGCGGAGCCAGCGAGGTTGTTGTGGTCGCGGCCGTAGTTCTCGAACGCCAACGGGCCTTCGCAGTATGGCGTGCGGCCGAACTCGCCAGCGAACACAACAATTGTGTCGTCGAGCATGCCGCGCTGCTTGAGGTCGCGGATCAATGCTGCCGCTGGCTTGTCTACTTGCTCGCACTTGCGCGGCAAGACTCGCGGGATGTTGAAGTGGTGGTCCCAGCCGGCGTCGCACAGTTGTACGAAGCGCGTGCCTCGTTCAATTAGGCGACGCGCAAGCAGGCAGTTGTTGGCGAAGCTTGCCTCACCGCGCACGACGCCGTAGTCCTCGAGCAACTCGTCGGGTTCTTCGGATAGATCCGCAAGTTTGGGCACGCTGGTTTGCATGCGAGCAGCGGTCTCAAACGATGCGAGTCGCGCGATTGCATCCGGATCGCCAGTGCGCGCCGCTTCCATTTGGCCGAGTTCGCGCAGCGCGTCGAGTTGCTGCTTACGCACCTTGTCGGTGACGCCATCGGGACTCTTAACGAACAGCACCGGGTCCTTGCCGCTGCGGAACTGGACGCCTTGGTGGCGACCTTCGAGGAAGCCGTTGTGCCACAGGCGCGGGTGCAGCGGGGTCGACGGGTTGGGGTTGGAGAGCAGCACGACGAACTCTGGCAAGTTGGTTCTGCCGGAGCCGAGAGCGTGCGATACCCAAGCACCGAATGAAGGCCGCCCTAGCAGTTGCGTGCCGGTGAAGAAGATCGTGTTGGCTGCTTCGTGCAGCACGTGGTCGCTCTGAATCGAACGGATCAGCGTCAGTTCATCGGCGACTTCGCCGAGGTGCGGCACGAGTTCCGACATTCGCATGCCGCACTTGCCGTAGTTCTCAAACTCGAACTTGCTGCCGACGACCGGTAGCTGGCCTTGACGTTCGGTCAGGCCCGACACGCGCCCACCTTGGCGAATCGAATCCGGCAGTTGTTCGCCACGTCGTTCGTTGAGGATGGGCTTCTCGTCAAACAAGTCGTGCTGCGACAGGCCGCCCGACAAGAAGATAACGATGACGTTCTTGGCCTTGGCCTTTGGTAGTTGCCACGCAGGCTTTGGATCTTGCTTGCTGCCTGGTCCTTGCCCCATGGCCTGTTGCGACAACATCGAGAACGCGAGCGAACCGAGGCCCGCGGCGCTTCCGCCGATGAACGAACGACGATTGAAAGGGTTGTAGATGGTCATCGGATTAGCCTCGGCGAACGGCGGCTTCCAGGTTCAGGAGGGTGCAGCCCATTTGGGCCCATGCTGCGGCTTCGGCTGGTTTGGGCGCGTTCTTGTCCGGCTTGGGCGTCGCCTTCTTGGGCTCGGGTGTTGGCGATGGGCGCCCACGCGAGCGGCTGCTGCTGGTGGGCTTCTTCTCGATTAGGCCGAGCACTTCCTTGGCAGCCTTTTCGTTGCCTTCGTATTCCTTACGTAGTTCGCCCAGCAACTTGGTGAGGATTTCGAGTTCGCGCATCTCCGGGTTGCGTGAGGCGACCAGGCTAAAGCCGTAGGCGATGCGTGATTTGTCGTCTTCGCCGCCTTCTTGGAGTAGGCGCTTGCCGAGATGCCGACCGGCCTCGGCGTAGACCGGGTCGTTAAGCGTCACTAGCGCCTGCAGCGGCGTTGTTGTGTTGGTGCGCGTGACCACGCACGTCTCGCGTTTAGACGAATCGAACGCCATGAACGATGGGTAAGGCACGCCTCGTTTCCAATACACGTAGAGGCCGCGGCGATACTTGTCGTCGCCCTTGCTGGCACTCCAGCGACCTGAGCCGAGCGTTGCGCGCCACAGGCCTTCGGGTTGATGAGGCTTGACGCTCTTGCCGCCGATTTCCTGCTTCAATAGGCCTGCTGCATACAGCGCTTGGTCGCGAACCATCTCGGCCGACAGGCGTTGGTGTGGCCCGCGCGCCAGCATCGTGTTGTTCGGATCGCTCTTGATAGCGTCCTTGCTGCTGAAGCCGTTCTGCCGGTAGGTCGCCGACAGCACCAGTAGTCGGTGCATCTTCTTGGTGTCCCACTTGCTGGCGACAAACTCCGTCGCAAGCCAATCGAGCAGCTTAGGGTGGGTCGGTTGCGCGCCGCGGATACCGAAGTCCTCGGCGGTGCTGACGATGCCGCGACCGAAGAATGTCTGCCAGGCGCGGTTAACGGTTACTCGTGCGGTCAGCGGATGATCGCCCGAAACCAGCCATTTGGCCAAGCCCAGACGGTTCTTTGGTAGGTCCTTCGGCATCGGCGGCAGCATCGACGGGGTGCCGACCAGGACCTTCTCGCCCCGGTTGCGGTAGTCGCCCCGGATGAAGACGTCCGTTACGCGCGGCGTGTCGAGCTCTTCCATGACCAGTGCTGACGGCAGCTTTGATTCGATCTCGGTCTTCTCGCGCTCGAGCTTTCGCAGTTCGGCGGCGAGCACGCGACCCGCGACGTCGATGTTGGTGCGGTACCACTTGCGAACGACCTTCTCGCGGCGTTCGGACGGGGTCAGGGTCTTCTTCTTCTCACTTTTCTTGGTGAGTGTCGTCGCCTTGGTGATCGCCGCGGCATTGATCGCAACTGGCTTGCGGTTGTCATTCTTGCGAGCGTGCACCGCGAGCGTCGTCTCGTAGTTGAGGATGTCCTCGCCTTCAGGCGTGATCTTAAACGTGAACGACGTGCCGCCGCTGCTGCGACCTCGTGACGACATCGGCGACTGGCCTTGCGACGACGAACTACCGCCGCGCCGCGACGAACTCTTTGCTGTGCCCTTGCCGATGAGCTTGATCGCGAGGTGGTTCTCGCCCTGGCGGAGGCCGATGTGCAACTCGTGTTCTTTGGTCGTCGGGCGGCTGCGTCGCGATTGCGGCTGGGTGAACATTGCCGCCATTTCGGGCGTGAGATCAGCTGGGTTGAAGCCCGCGGGGAAGTTGCTGCCCGGCGTTGGCGTCGTGGCCTTCGGTGCTGGCTTGTCTTCCGGCGCGAAGTTGCCAACGAGGTTGCCGTTGAGCCAGATCTTGGCGCCGACGCCACCGCTGAACGTCAGTCGCGCCGTGCGCGGCGTCTTGGTTTCGATCTTGCGCGATAGGTAGGTCGCCGCGGCGGGACCGCTGCTGCTGACCGATGCCGAGCTGCCATCACGCCAAGTGCGTTGTTCGGTCCACGCTAGACGCTTAGGGCGCGGCTTCTTCTTGGGCGGTTCAGCCTTCTTCTCCGGCTCGCTAGTCTTCTCGGACTTGCTGTCCGGCTTGCTGGCGCTGGCTATTGGGCCGCCCTTGTCGCCGGGCTTCTTGCCCAACTTCGATGATGGTTTAGCACTCGATTTGTCGCTGGGCTTACCCGTTGGCTTGCCGCCGTCATCGCTGTTGGCGACTGCGGGTTTGTCGGTGGGCTTGCCCGACTCTGGCTTGCCCGAACTCGACTTGCCCGAACTCGACTTGCCCGAACTCGACTTGCCCGAACTCGACTTGTCTGAACTCGACTGGCTCGAGCTCTCCGGCTTGCCAGACGGCTTGCCCGAGGACGGCTTGGCAACCGGCGGCAAGATCGGCTGGTTGTGCTTCTTCTTCCACAACGGCTTCTCGAGTCCCTTGTCTTTCTCCGGACCAAACTCGGTGGCGAACGCGGCTGCCGTTGTTGCTGCCGGGAACGGGCCGATGCTGCGCCAGTTCGACTTGGCGAGCGGCACTAGTTGCTCGCGGATACGAGAGTCCTCGGTAAACGACACGCGAAAGCGGCCGATCAGGCTCTTGAACTTTCTGCGCGAGTTGTGCTCCAGCGTCAGACGCAGGATCGACATCGCGTTGGACTTGAGCGGTTCGTTCGGCACTAGCACCGCATGACGTGCTTGCTTGCGTTCGTCGCCAGTGATGCTCCAGCCGCCGCGGCCACGGCGACCAAAGCCACCGCCTTGCGAACTGCTGCCGGTTTCGAGTGCGACCGCACCGGCGAACGAGCCGGGGTTGATCGCCGTCAGGTAGTGTTCGTCGGCGTCGCGCTCTTGATTAATGTCTGCTTCCAACGCGGCGTAGGCGATCAGCGGAGGGTCACTGCTGTCGGATACGCTAGTTAGGTGCGTGGTTAGCTTCGACAGGATGAAGCGGCCATCATCGGCGCGCCCAGATGATCCCTTCGGTAATGATGGGTCGGGTAGCACTTCGATGCGCAGCGCTTCAATTTTGCGTGCGCCGGGCGTGAACACGACGTCGTAGGTGTCGCGCGATGGCGTTGGTCCGGTAGCGAGTAGCGAGCCATCTTCTTGCAGTACCAAGCGGGAGCCGTAGCGAGCCATGAACTCGGTCGGCTTCATCGTCGTCCACTCAATCGGTCCGGCGAGGCGCTCGCGCGTGCGTTGTTCCCATTGTGATTGGAACGTGTCGGTGATTGGGTCGTCTTGCTCGAGGCGCTGTTTCAGCATCGAGATGCGTTGCTCGATGCTGCGCAGTTTGGGCAAGTCATCCGGACCCGGTGCGGCGATCGCTGGCTTCGGGTTGCGGCCGCGCGCGCTGTCGCGCTCCTTGATCGAGTTGAAGAAGCCGTAGAACGAGTAGAACTCCTTCTGCGAGATCGGGTCGTACTTGTGGTCGTGGCACTGCGCGCAGGCAACGGTCAAGCCGAGCCAAGTTGTCGTCGTCGTGTGCACGCGGTCGATGACGTAGGCCGAGCGATATTCGTCGAGTTCTTCGCCCGCCTCGGTGTTGACGGCGTGGTTGCGGTTGAAGCCAGTCGCAATCTTCTGTTCGAGCGTTGGGTCCTCTAGCAAGTCGCCGGCGAGTTGTTCGATCGTGAACTGATCGAACGGCATGTTGATGTTGAGGGCGTTGATGACCCAATCGCGCCACTTCCACGCTTGGCGTTCGCTGTCTCGTTGGTAACCGTTGGAGTCGGCGTAGCGGGCGACGTCGAGCCAGTCACTCGCCATGCGTTCGCCGTAGCGCTGGTCGGCAAGTAGGCGGTCGACGACCGTCTCGTAGGCGTCGGCCGACGAGTTGCTCACGAACGATTCGATCTCTTTCGGCGTCGGTGGCAAGCCGATCAGGTCGAACGTGACGCGCCGCAACCATGCTTGGCGCGTGGCTTCACCGCTCGGGCGCAGACCCTTCTTTTCAAGTTGCGCGAGGATGAACCTGTCGACATCGTTTTTTGCCCAGGCACCATCTTGAACGGGTGGCGTTGGCGGGCGCGTCGGCGGAACGAACGCCCAGTGATCCTGCCAGACGGCACCTTCGTTGATCCATTTGCGCAGGATCTCGATCTCGGCCGGCTTTAGTTTGTCATCGGCCTTTGGCGGCGGCATCACCTCATCAGGGTCATCGCTGAGGATGCGCAAGATGAGTTCCGAGTCCTGCGCATCACCGGGCACGATGATCGAGTAATCCTCAAACTTGGCGAACGCGTCGTGCTTGCGATCGAGTCGCAAGTCACCCTTGCGTTGTTCGCCGTCGGGGCCGTGACACTCGTAGCAGTGTTCCGCCAGGATAGGGCGCACGTCACGCAGGTACTTGACGGTGAGTTCTGTGTTAGCTTCGGGGGTGACACCCTCGTGTTGGGCGGCGATCGAACCGGCAGCGAGCAGCGGAACTAGCCAACGAAGCGACAGATTCAGGCGAAGCATGGGACGAGTAGTCTACTCGACATGCGGGTTGTGATAGGCCCGACGGCCCGCATCGAGGTGACAGCGTTGTCACGGTCTACTGCGATTGCTTGAGCGCGCTAGTTCGAGCCTGCAGCGCCCGATCCCGGCGGATGGCGCATCACTTCCCGGGCACTAGTCGCGCCGTGAAGATCCCTGCGAACAGGCCAATTACCAGCGCATACGGAATACCGGCATAGTGCTGAATTGCCCACCCGACGGCGGTGATGAGGGCCGCGACCGCGATCCTCCAAGGGCTGTTCAGGGCTCAAAGCATGACCGGGTCTACTGGAATTGCTGACTTTGGTTGATGGCACCGACGGAACTGGGGAACGCTGGTTGCCAGGAGAAGTCCGTGTAGCGATTGCCGGTGCCGGTGAGCCGTAGCGAGAAGCCCGTCGGCGTTGACGATGTTTCGCTAACACCGATGTCGGTCGACACCTTACCGGAAACCGCGCCGTTGTTTGCTTGGACAACGCCCTCGTAGCTGAGGAATTGCATGACGACGCCTTGCGACGTAACCAAGGCCAAACCGTCGGTGCTGTTTTGTAGCGCGGGAAAGTTGAATGATAGAACGCCGAAGTTGTTCTGCTGGTTGGTAAAGGTGCCGCGCAGATTGACGCGGCTATAGGCGTTGCCGCTGGTGCCGTCGTAGGCGATCAATATCCAGTTGTTGACGTTCTCGCCGGCGCGACCCGCGAGTTCGACGAACTCACCGACATCGACGCCAGAGTTGTCGTAGTGCAGTTCGTTGATCCACACTTCGGGTGCGCGCACGTTAGTTGGCGTGCCGCACTGGTTGGCGTAGATGCAGTCGGCCCAGGCCGGGTTGTCGATAAAAGGATTGCGGTTGCCTTGGTAGCTAAAGACGGCGTTGTTGCGCGCCATCTCCTTGCTGTCGACGGGGTCCTGTTGATGCCATTGCACTAACATGCTGAGCTTGCCCATGTAAGCGATCAGCAAGTTGCTGCCGGTCGCGCTTTGCGAAATCAGCGTCGCGTTGTCGGTCAGTCGCAGGTCGGGTTCGTTGGTGCCACTGCCACCGTTGGTGCCGCCCTCGTAGCGGATGTCCATGTAGAAGAGCGCGCGCGCGATGTCGCCCTTGCGATCGCTCCATACTTGCCAGCCGCCGGGTGAGTTGCTCGTCGTTTGCCAGTTAGAGTTGCCGGGGAAGCTGCCGCTGCCGCCGCCAACGCCGCCGTTGCTGGCTGTCGTGTATTCGTTCCAACTGCCGCTGCCGTTATCGAATAGTCGACGATCCCGCGCTTGGTTGTAGTTGTCGTCGCACAGAAACAGGTGGTGGCAGTCGGTGTAGGGATAGTTCGTGCCAGAGTCGTTGGGGAAGCCGTAGCTGTTCGGCCAGACGTGTTCGCGGTTGTAGTTACTGTTGCCACCGCCGGCCTTCGCGAACGACGCGTTGCGGTAGACGTCGAGGATGCGCGAACTGTTGCTCGGGTCTTGGTCTGCCACTTCGAGGATGTTCCACGTGTCGGTGCCGCCCGAAGTGTATGGGAAGCGCGTGTGGTCATCGATGATCACGTGCAGTGTGCTGCGCAGCGTCGCCGCCGAGGTCGCATTGACCGTATTGTAGTAGGTCGGCGAAGCTTGCGCTGCCGTGACGGCAGTCAGTGCAAGGATGGCGAGGGCGGAACGCATGACGTAGGCAGCATAGCTGACCTGTGCCGGTTCGTGCCACTGGGCGCCTTCTGCTTCACTGCTCTACTTTAGCGGGGTGACTTCCACGCTGAGTGGTGCGCTCCAGCGTTTTTGCTCGGGCGTGTAGTAGAGGTAGGTGCGCGAAGCGGGACCGGTGCTCGTGCCAGGCACGCGCGCGATCAGGTCGAATGTCAGTTCGTGTTTCTCACCGGCATTCATTTTGCGCCAGTAGAGAATCAGTTCGCGCCCCTTCAGTTCCCAATAGCTGAACTTCTCCGCCTTGTGTAGATCCTCGATGACACTGGTCGGTAGCTCAAGACCGGCGGGCAGGCCGATGATCGCCATTGGCGTCGGCAACTCGTTGTCGGTGACGTTTTTGACGACGACATCGAGTGCGACGGTCTGGCCTTCTTGCACCTGTGATTCGCGCAACGTGGCCGTCACGCTAGTTGCCGTGTCGGGGTCGTTGGCCGGCTGTTCTGCGTGGTAGCGGACCTCGCCGGCCCATGGCAGTGGCGAATCCCCGCCGCTGTCGACTTGCAGGCGCAGCGTGTGCTCCCCCGGGGCGAGGTCCTTCCATAGTTCGAACTGTATCGCAGAGACGTCATCAGCCGAGAACGGGTGCTGAGCGAGCAAGCGATCGCCTTCGTAGATGAACAGCGTGCCGTCCTTACGCATAGACCGGTTGGCGGTGGCGTAGGCGGAGATCGCACGCAGCGCGACGATGGTTGCCTGTGTCGCGCCAAACGTGCCGCGACCGTTGCGTGACGACTGCAGGTATTCAACGGCCTTGCTCACGTTGTCGACGTAGGATCCTTCGGGCAGCCAGGCGAGCACGGCAAAGCCAGTTGCTTCGACCAGTAGGTCGCGGCCGCCGCTCATCGTGATCGAACTCTTGGCTCCCGGCAGCGAGCCGTCTTCAGCCTGTAGCGATGCCAGGCGTTGGCGGGCACGGCTGGCTTCCGGCCGTTCGGTCAGGTTGAGCGCACACGCGATCAATGCCAGTTCATACGGGTCGTCGATGTCGACGCGCTTGACCAGCGCGTCGATCTCGGTCATCAGGGTGTCTTCCGGCGTGCCCGCTTGTAGCAGGGCATAGGTAACGTATGCGTTGGTGATGCTTTCTGACCGGCCGCCGAAGCTGTGGTGGTCCCGCGTCGGGTGCGGGTAGTTGCCTTTGCCGTCGCGGCGGCTGAGCAACCACTGCTTGGTGCGGTCGACCATCGCCATGTCAACGTCGTAGACGTTGGCCATGTCAACGAACTGCAGCAGGCCATACGCGGTCAATGCTTCGTGGCCTGGATCGTGGCCGAACCACTCGTAGCCCTTATCCGTGCACTCGTAACCTGTGATCTTGGCGTAGCCCTTTGGTAGTAGTTGCCGCGCGCGCGCCGTGATGACGGGGATGTCATCGCCGTTGGCTTCGATCAGGTTGAGCACGAGCGTATTCGGGTAGTTGGACGAACTCGCTTGTTCGAAGCAACCGTGCGGTTCGCGCAGGATGCCCTCGAGGCCTTCAGTCAGTGCTGTGATTGGCGATGGGTAAACTTTGATGGTGACGTGGCCACTGCCAGCGACAGCGTTTTCGGGCACGGCCAATTTCCATTCCGCTGGTTGCGCGGCGGTTAGTTGACCGCCGGCGGAACGGTGTAGGGGGAAGCCGCGCGGCATGATCTTGATGACGTGGCGGACGCGATCGACGAAGCGACCGGCGCGGGCGACGATTTCGATCTGTGCCTCACCGACCTTGTTGCCGACTTCGATCGGCAGCAGCACCCGGCCGCGACCCGCGTCCGAATCGCTGTTGTCGAGTGCGATCGTTTCCGGGGCGTTGGCGCCGATGATTAGGCCACTGCTGACGCGCGCGGCGATTTGTATGTCTGCGATGTTCGGGTCCTTGAGTACTGCCGAGATCGGGATCAGTAGGCGGTCACCGGCCGAGACCTCGTCGGGAAGCTTCGGTTCGATGTGCAGCGGCAACTGCGTCGTGAACTCGCGCGAGCCGTAGCCGATTCGGCCGATGTCGCCGGTGGCGACATGTGCGTCGGCTTCGATTTGCCAGGTCGTGACCGCGTCACTGGTGTCGAATGACACGGACCCGTCACCTGACTTGTCCGTCACCAGCAGCGTGTGCCACAGTACGGTTGGCGTGAAGTCGCGACGGTCTTCGCTGGCCTTGTGCGTGTGAGCGTATTGGCGTTGGCTCCATTGGACCTGATAATCACCGACCGCCCGATCGAAGTTGCGGCGCGCTGCTGCGAGGTTTGCAGAGTCGACGCTGTTGGTGGACTCGGCGAGCGCTCGGATCGATGCGAGCGATGCGTGCCAACCGTTGATGTTGATCTCGCTGGGAAGGAAGTAGTTGGGGTTGTTCGCTTCGTTCGTCGAGCGGAAACGTCGCACCGTCTCTGATCGGCTCGTCCCCAAGTAGCTGAGGAAGAAGTTCTCTGACCGGGCGCGAATGTCGCCATCCTCGCCGTCGTTGAAGAACGCTCCGGCAAGTGGGTTGGCAGCAGGATCAGCAGTTCCGTTCATGCCGGAGGCCGTGGTCCACTGGGTCGAGACGGACGCACTCTTCTCAACTAATCCCCAATACAGCAAGTAAGGATGCTGATTGGAGTCAGCCGGATCAGCCGTCATCTGCTCAAAGCGACCCTCGCCGGCGAAGTCGTCCATTTCCGAGCTTGGCCTTAACATTGCGACACCAAGCCTGGCACTCAGGAGAGGGGGCTGAAGCACCCATACCAGCAGCGGCACCACAGCCACCAGGCTCGCCAAGCCAAGTTGCATCGGGCTCTTGCCAAACGCACCGCTCTTGAGCAGCTTGGCAATACCCTCCGCGAGCATGACCAGAATCAGCAAGCTGATGGCTATGGCGATCACGATGCTCAGGCGTTGCTTCGCCAAGCTCTGGTCGTTGAACAGCGACGTTACCGGCGCGTTCGCGGCCCTCAGGTTGCTGACGACTTGCGGCGTCTGCGAGAAGCCTTCGCGCGCCAGGATGCCCACCCCGGCATCTCCGGCAGCGGCGATCGCCTTCTGCGCCTGTGCGTCGTTGCGCCAGGCAAAACGCCGCCATCCGCGCGTGCCGAGCAACAGGTCAACGTTGCGACCGCTGGCTGAGTTGCCGAGGAAGAAGTCGCCGAGTTCTTCGAACTGCTTGACGTCGCCGAACAGCATCGAGTGGTTCGCGAGGCTGACCCGCGGTTCGCTGCCCATCGATGTCGAGGCCACATCCGTGCAACTCAGTCCAACGATGGCCGGGATGGACTTGCCGGTCTCATCCATCGTCTTGACGTCGACGGTCTGACGGCCACCGGGAACGAGCACGGCGGACTTGGTCCTCAGTTCTACTTCGATGCGGTTTTTGGTGTGGCGGCGAATCAGTCGTTCGGCAATCGGTTGCAGATTGCGGTCGAACACCGTCGCGCGCAGCACGCCGCTGGCAGTGGCCGGCAGTTCGACTTCGCTTGTGGCCTGCAGTTGGTTGCTGTTGGTCGCGCGCACCGTCGTTTGGCCAACGAGTACACCGCGACAGAAGACACCGAGCAGCCATGGCCCGTTGCCGCGGCCGGCGACGGCCATGCGCATCGGCTCGCCGGCGGCAATGTCGTCACCGATCAAGCGAATGGCGATACCCTCGTCCTTGACGGTTGGCAGATCAAACGTCTGCTGCTTGCCGTTGAGGCGCACTTTGTAGCGCGCGTTCTTCTCTGGCACGAACGTCAACCGAGCGCGACCCTGGTGCGCGGTGCGGAACGTCACAACGCGGCGTTCGCGATCGTCAACGATCTCACCGGCGCCATCGATCGGGCGGCCCAGCGTGTCGAAGCACTCGAGGTAGAGGCCGTTCTCGACGCCGGCGATCAACTCGCCGCCCTCGGGATAGGCCACGACTTTGATCTTGCCGGTCGGCACGACGAAGGTCTCGATTTCGGATTCGATGACGCCGCCGTCGGTGATCCGGGCGACAAAGCGAGCGGCACCTCGGTCGACTTCCTTAGGCACTTCGAAGCGGAACGTCGTACTGCCATTGGCGCCGAGATTGCGTTCTTCGTGCCAGACTTCCTTGCCGTCGATGACCAGTGCACCGCGCGCTTGGCCACCCGACGTCGGTGAGTTGTCCGCAAGCCGCGTCGCTGTGACTTGTGCCGCGCCACGCGCACCAGGGGCGTAGCTCTTGCGATCGAGCACGATGTCCTTCTTCAGTTGCGGATTGCGGAACGAGCGCACCAGGATCTCGGCGGTCTCGTCGGCGAACTGTCCATTGGTGGACGTGATCTTGACTTTGTGTGTGCCGCCGGCGCTCGACTTGGGCACGACCAAAGTGAACGAGCCGACCCCAACCGGCGCGAGATTGTCGCTGTCGATGGTGACCGGCGCGTCCTTGGCGTCGAGCAGTTGCGCGGTCATTTTCGTGATCCGCTTTAGTGGCAGGCGGGTGACGCGATCGAGCACGACGGTGCGCACACGAACGGTCTCGCCGGGGCGGTAGACCGGTCGGTCGGTGCTGACGTGCACGAGCGGGCCGGCGTAGGCGGTAGACAGGTCGAAGACCTGACGCACTTCGTCGACGCTGGTGGCGGCGACCACTTCGACGCGCGTGGGCACGGCGAGGTTGGCGGCCAGCGAAACCGTGACGTTGCCGTCGGTGGTCTCTTCTTCGCGCCCGGCGAGCACGACGTTCTTGTCATCGAACGCCTGCCACTTGACGCGGCAGTCTACTCGCTGGCCACTGAGGTCCTTGGTCTGCACGGTGAAGCTCCACGGCGCGCCGGCCGGCACGGCCTTCGGCGCGCTGACCGTCAGGTGCAGGTGGTCGCTGATGTAGTTGTCGACGCGGCTCACGGCAATGCGTTCGAACGCGAGGAAGCCGAGCACGGCCAGCAAGCCGGCGGCCGCGGTGGCTGTCATGCGACCGAGGGACACGGGGTACCAGCGCGCCCGGCGGCTGGCGATAGCAGTCCCTGGCGATCGTGCTTGTTCCGGTAGGTGCAGCCGAGGCTGTGCCGGGCGCGCCGCGTCTTCGAATACCTGGGCTTGCGACAGCACTTCGGATTGCAGTTCGCGTAGCGCTGGTTCGTTGGCGAGACGGGTTTCGAGTGCTTCCGGATTCTCGTGGCAGCCGAAGTGCAGTTCGATCAATTCCTGCGACAGTTGCTCGCGTTCTTCAGGAGTCCAATTGGGAAGCTTTCTCATCGCAGGTTCTCCTTCGAAGTGTTTCTGTCAGTAACGTTGCCGCCAGTAATGCTGCCGAACGGCACGCCCGCTCCGAGTGCCGAGCGAAGCTCTTGCAGCGCGCGCCGCATGCGGGTCTTGGCCGTGCCGACCGGAATCGCGAGCGCAACGGCTATGCCCTCGTAGCTGAGTTCGCCGGCAACTCTGAGCAAGAAGACCTGTTGGTCGTCTTCGCGCAGCTTGGCAACTGCTGCCTGCGCTTCTGCCACCGCTTCGCGCTGCTCGAGCGCATGCGATGGCGATGTTTGGGTGGTTGTGGACACGGTTCGTTCCTCGTCGATTTGTTCGTGGTTGGGACGCCGCTGTCGAGCCCGTCGGGCGTCGGTCGCGGCGTTCCAAGTGATGACGAACATCCATGCCACTGGGTCGTTCGGTCGCGTGCCCTGCTGCCAGGCGCGCCAACACTTGAGGAAGGCGTCCTGCAGAACTTCGGTCACGTCCGTCGAAGGACCCAGCACACTGCGCACCGCTCCTGCCAGACCGCTCCGGTGGGTCTGAAACAGCTCTGCCAGGAACGGTTCGGCTGTGCTCATGAATGGATCGTGACCTTGAAGACGTTGGGGGCGGAGGACGGTTTCGACTGATTGAGGTTTTTGTCTGCTTGGGATGGACCACCTAGTGGGTCCCAGGAAGTGGCTGAAATTGCCACGTTTAGAAACTTGTTGCGCTGGCCTGCCTTATGCCCACGAAACGCCTATTGATGATCTCGGTCCTGGCCGTTTTCGCGTTTTCATCGACATCCTGCACGCTGGCCAAACCTCTGGTTTGCGCCGTGACCATGCCGATCTATTTGATCGGTAACAGCGATGCTAGGGGTTGCGACGCGCGCGCCGCTGCCTGCGGGTTCTTGGTGGTAGCAGCGATCGGCGCCGCAGGTGGCTTGGTCACCGGCATCATTAGCGACATCAACTGGATCATGGGCGAAGCCGACAACCCGGTCCGTAACATCCACGACCCGTTCGCTACGAATACTAGT